>DASSXP010000056.1:0-15135 GCA_035703755.1 Rhodanobacteraceae bacterium
GATTCGTTCATGCCGCCGGACTGGCCGGTGTACTCGAGATTGGAATGCTGTTCGGTGAAGCCGTGGCTGATCTCGTGCCCGGTCACGTCCAGCGACACCAGCGGATACATCGAGCTGCCGCCGTCACCGAAGTTCATCGCGGTGCCATCCCAGTACGCGTTCTCGTAGTTGTTCTTGAGGTGCACTTTCATGATCAGGGTCTGGTTCAGGGGCGGCGCGCCGAACCAGGCGTTGTACATGTCGTGGATCACCTGGCCGAAATGGTGCGCGTCGTTGGCCGGCGAATAGGCGCCGTTGATGCTGTCGCCCGAATGCGTGGGGCAGTTGAAGCTGACCAGGGTGCCCGAACCCGAGGAGGCGTGGTTGAGGTCGTAGGTCTTGACGTCGCTGTTGGACAGCGAGCAGGTGCTGCCGCCATCGGTGGTGGTGGCCTTGAGCGCCGGCAGGCCGTTCTGGCCCCAGTAATACTCGCCGGTCTTCTGGTTGCCACCCGGGCCGTTGGCGTCGAAATCGGCATGGGCCAGACCATCCCACTGCTTGATCACCTCGCCACTGTTGGCGTCGATCAACGCGGTCGGACGCGACACCTGGTCACCGCGGTGCACGAGGTACGAGGTCAGATAGACCAGGCGCGCCGTACCGGACTGTTGTTCCGGATAGACGTACAGGGTCGACTGCTTGTTGCTGACACCAACCCCCGGGACCCAGAGAAAATCCTGCTGCTGGACCCGCAGCAAGCCTTGCGCCGCATCACCGTCCAGCTTCGGCACCGCCGACACCAGATCGACGTCGAGGCCACGCTCGACCGCACCGGAGGCACGGATCGCCGCGCCATTGGCATCGATTTCGACCGCCACGGTGCGGCCATAGACCGGCACCCCGTGCCAGGTCTGCTGCATGCGCACCGTGGTGGTGCCATGCCGGGTGGGTTGCGAGAATCGCGCTTCCAGTTGCGAGCTGGTCCCCAAGCCGAGGCTGGCGGCGAGTTGCGTCGCCGGCGCGGCGGCCAGCGGTTCGGCGTTGAGCCTCTGCGTGGTTGCCGCGCCGGCCGCCGTGAAAGCGGTCATGCCGAGCGCTGCAACCAGAAGCTTCAAGCGTACATGATGATGCATCGTGAACTTCCCTCCAAAAGGTGAAAGGACAAGCCGATCCCGTGTGGGTCGAACATGCCCCACGCATGGTTGAGCCGAATGCCATGGGCATACGGCGGCCTTGGTGTTTCTGATGCAATCCCGCTTGTCATCGGGTCAAACGGCCTCCCCCACTTCCAAGACCGTCCGTCCGACATTTATCTGGTATGCAAGCTGCAAAGCGCCTGCTTCACGGGACTATCCGCCGAACTCCCCATTGGCGGATCGGCGGATTCTGGGAGTGGTATTTCTCACCGTCAATGTGCAGTGCAACATGGATTCGCGCCAATGCGGCGGCGTAACAACGCGTTATTGCGACGGATCGGCAGCGGATTTCGGGTCGATCGCGGCGCCTCACGGCGGCGCAACCAGCGGCCCTCAAAGCATGCCGGTTTCGAGCTTGGCGACGTCCGACATCATGCTCTGGTTCCACGGTGGATCGAACACCAGATCGATATCCGTTTCGACGATGGTCGGCACCCGCAGCAGTTTTTCGCGTGCGTCATCGACCAGGATGTCGCCCATGCCACAGCCCGGCGCGGTCAGCGTGAGTTTGACGTAGACATCGCGCAGGCCATCTTCACGATGGCTGACGCTGACGTCGTACACCAGGCCGAGATCGACGATATTGACCGGGATTTCCGGGTCGAAGCAGGTGTGCAGTTGCGCCCACACCAGCTTTTCGACGTCATCGTCGCTGGCATCGGGCGGCAGTTCCAGCGCGGCGGGTTCTTCCTTGCCGAGCGCATCGGCATCCTTGCCGGCGATGCGGAACAGATTGCCCTCGATGTAGACGGTGAAACTGCCACCCAACGCCTGCGTGATGTAGCCGATCTGGCCGGCCGGAATGGTGACTTCGTCACCCGCCGGTACCAGTACCGCATCGCAATCGCGGTGCAAAGTGAATGGTTCGCTGTTGAGGCTGAAGCCGCCCATCTGTGTGTCGTTCCTGTTGCCGCGAGCAAGACGCAAGGGTTTGGTGGCCCCGCGTGAGCCGGGTATTATCGCGCCTTTCACCCACGATCCCAACGCATGCAGCTTTGCACACGCCACCATGAGTCACCTTGACACGGATCAGCCCCTTGGCGACCGCGCCATGGTGGCGGTAACCGCCCTGTTCTGTAGCGGTGCTATCGGCGCGCTGTGGTCCCTGTTGACACTGCCGCGGCCGTGGCTGTTCGACCCGCTGGCGCCGCTCTGCGGCCTGGCGCTGGCTGCCACGCTGCGGCTGACCGCGCCGCGCGGCCTCTACCGCAGCATCCTCGCTGTGCTGGGCACCTTGCTGGCCAGCGGCTACGCCAGCAGCATCGGCGCCAGTGCGCGGCTGGCGAACGAACTCGGCCTGTCGCTGGGCGCCGTGCTGGCCACCAACGGCCTGCACACTTCGCTGCAACTGGGCTGGGATTCCCTGCACGCGCGCGATGCGATCTGGCTCGCCAGCGCGTGTGCCATCGCCTGGATCGTCACGCAGAGGCGGTCGACAGCACCGAACGAGGCCTGAACCGCGCTCACACGCGCTGCGGCTGCCGCGTCGACCACCACAACAGGAACAGCCCCACCGCGATCAGCGGCAACGACAGCAATTGCCCCATCGTCAGCCAGTGGAAAGCGATGAAACCGAGCTGCTCGTCGGGCTGACGCACGAACTCGATCAGGAAACGGAACACGCCGTAGAGCACGGCAAACAGGCCGGAAACCGCGCCGCGGCGACGCGGCTTGGCCGAGAACCACCACAACACGGCAAACATCAGCACGCCTTCGAGAGCAAACTCGTACAACGGCGATGGGTGCCGGGCTTGCGCATCCAGGGCCCCGGTGGCGTAAAGCGCGTGCAGTTGTTCGAGACTGTCTGCGGCGAAGCGCGGATCTTCCTGCAGGGCGCGCGGGAAAATCATCCCCCACGCCGCATCGGTGTGCCGCCCCCACAGCTCGCCATTGATGAAGTTGCCAAGCCGGCCGAGCCCGAGCCCGATCGGCACCAGCGGCGCAACGAAATCGATCACGGTGAGGAAGCCAAGCCCATGCTTGCGCGTCCACCACCAACCCGCAGTCAACACGCCCAGCAAGCCGCCATGAAAGGACATGCCGCCGTCTTGCAGCCGGAACAGCGCCAGCGGGTCGTGCCAAATCCAGTCGATCGGCGTGTAGAACAGCATGTAACCAACGCGGCCGCCGACGATTACGCCCAACATCAAATAAAAAAACAGGTCGCTGAGCGCTTCCTGGCTCACCCCCAGCCCGCCCCGGCGTCGACGCCACTCGGCGGCGCCCCAGCAGACCAGAAACGACAGCAGGTACATGATGCCGTACCAATGCACCTTGACCGGCCCGAGCGAGAAAGCGATGGGGTCAAAATCAACGAAATAGGGGTGGCTCATCGGACCCGGGTCAGCCGTCAGGAAACATCGGAGTGTAGCAACTGACCGCCATCACCGCCGTCCACGCGTCGCGCCAGCCGTGACGGCGGCGACGTCGTTTGCCCGCGCCACCCGGCAGGCGCGCCGAGCGGCGCCAGTCCCGATCAGGAGTTCTGCACCACGATTTTGGGAAAGCCGAGCGATTTGTTCTTCGCTTGCAACGACAGCCGGCCGGCCGCGTTGCGGGCGATCTCGCGGTAGCGCAGGGCGAGATCCGAATCCGGCATCGCCACCACCGTCGGGGTGCCACCGTCGGCCTGTTCGCGGATGCGGATGTCGAGCGGCAAGGACCCCAACAGCGGCACTTCGTAGTCCGCCGCCATGCGGGCACCGCCGCCGCTGCCGAAGATGTGTTCCTCATGTCCGCATCGGGAACACACATGGGTGGCCATGTTCTCGACCACGCCCAGCACCGGCACGGCTACTTTTTCGAACATTTTGAGTCCCTTCCGGGCATCGATCAGGGCAATGTCCTGCGGCGTGGTGACGATCACCGCGCCCGACACCGGCACCTTCTGCGCCAGCGTCAGCTGGATATCGCCAGTGCCGGGCGGCAGGTCGATCACCAGATAGTCGAGATCGTCCCACTGGGTGTCGTTCAGCAGCTGCAACAGCGCTTGCGTCACCATCGGGCCACGCCAGACCATCGGCGTATCCTCGCCGATCATCAGGCCGATCGACATCGCCTGCAGCCCGTGCCCGAGCTTGGGAATGATGTGGCGGCCGTCCGGCGATTCCGGCTTGCCTTCGAGGCCCAGCATGCGCACCTGGCTCGGACCGTAGATGTCGGCATCCAGAATGCCGGCCACCGCGCCTTCGGCGGCCAGCGCCAGCGCCAGGTTCACGGCCACCGTGGACTTGCCAACGCCGCCCTTGCCGGAGGCCACGGCGATGATGTTCTTGACCCCCGGCAAGGGCGACAGTTTGTCCTGCACCCGGTGTGCCCGCACCCGCGAGGCCACCGACACGGTCGCCAGCGCAATCGCCGGATCGGACTCCAGCGCTGCCTTGACCCGCGCCTTGATGGCCGCTTCGGCGCCGCGGGCCGGATAGCCGAGCAGCAGATCCACCGTCACCCGGTCGCCATCGACGCCCACCGCACGGATCGCCTCGGTCGCCGCCAGGTCGGCTCCCGTGTGCGGGTCGGCCACCGCGCCAGCCAGTTCGCGTACGCGCGCTTCGTTCAACATCGACATCGCCTGTGGCCTCATTCTTCGCTGCAAGGCCCGCCATTATGCCGCCCGCAACGCCCTCTCTGCATTGACCCCGCCGCTTGACGCGCATCGCCCAGGGCGGCAGGCTGGGCTTCCGCATCCGCTTGGAGTTCGGCCATGACCCGCATGATTTCCGCCTTTGTCGCGCTGTTGATGCTGGCGCTGCTCCCGGTCGCCAGCCACGCCGCGACCGACTCTCCGGTGGGCACCTGGCGCACCATCGACGACGCCACTGGCAAAGCCAAGGCCATCGTCGAAATCAGCGACAACAACGGCAGCCTGGAGGGCAAGATCCTCAAGGTGTTGCAGTCGGACACCGGCCCGCATCCGATTTGTGACCAGTGCGAAGGCGAACGCCACAACCAGCCGGTCGAGGGCATGACCATCGTCTGGGGCATGACCCGCGATGGCGACGAATGGAACGGCGGGCGCATTCTCGATCCCAAGAACGGCAAGGTCTACAAGTGCAAGATGCAACTCGGCGCCGACGGCAAGACCCTGACCGTGCGCGGCTACATCGGCTTCTCGCTGCTCGGCCGCAGCCAGCAGTGGCAGCGGGTGGAGTGAACCGCTGAACCACCTGGGCTTGACGCTGTCTGAGGTGGCACGATCCGAACGCTGCAAGGTATTCCATGAAATCTCCCGTTATTCTGCCGTTCCTGCTGGCAAGCGCGCTTCTGCTTGGCGCTTGTGGCAGCCACGAACAAGAACAGGCGGCCGCGCCGCCGTCGTCGGTCGATGCGCCCCACGAATCCAGCGCCGCCACGCGCATGCCTGCACCGCCCGCGACACCCGCGGCCGTCAGCTCGCCCCAGATTGGCCAAAGCCGCGTGGCGGCTGCCGTCCCACCCGCCAAGAATCCACACGCTGCCCGCGACATCAAGTCTTTCCCGACCACCGCCGTGCCCGCCTGCGATACGCTCTCGCAAGTCGTGCTGCAATGTCTGAACGTCCACACCTACGGCCGCTCCCGCTTCAATCTGCGACGCGACTACAAGCACGCAGTCGATGGCTGGAAAAAATCCCTTGCCGCCGGCACCGCGCCGGCCACCGTGGCGCAACAGTGCACAGCCTTCCGCGCTTCGTTCGGCGAGAAACTCAAGGCGGTCGGTTGCACCGGCATCTGACGGCTCCGGCCGCGCGCTGCCGGTTCCGCCAGCGTTGCGGGTGGCTCGCCGTCAACGTGCGATAATTCCGCTTTTCGCCCGCGGCACCCGGTCGCGGGCGGTTATTGCCAGCGGAACCACCATGTCCCAACGCACCATTCTCGCCACCTGTGCCCTGCCCTACGCCAACGGCCCGATCCACATCGGCCACATGGTCGAACACGTCCAGGGTGATGTGTGGGTGCGAGCGATGCGGATGGCCGGCCACACCGTGCATTTCGTTTGTGCCGACGATGCCCACGGCACCCCGATCATGCTGCGCGCCGAGCGCGAAGGCATCACGCCCGAACAGCTGATCGCGCGCAGCAATGCCGAGCACCGCGCCGACTTCCGCGATTTCGGCATCGGCTACGACCATTACTCCAGCACCCACACCGACACCAACCGGCGCTGGACCGCACGCATCTACCGCGCTCTCGAAGCGGCCGGACACATCGAATCGAAAGCGGTCGAGCAGTACTACGACGAGGCCAAGGGCATGTTTCTGCCCGACCGCTTCATCAAGGGCGAATGCCCCAATTGCCACGCCAGGGATCAGTACGGCGATTCCTGCGAGGTGTGCGGCAAAACCTACTCACCGACCGACCTGATCGAGCCCTACTCGGTGGTCTCCGGCACCCGCCCGGTGCGCAAGCAATCACTGCACTACTTCGTGCGGCTGGCGGATTTCGAGCCCATGCTCAAGGGCTGGCTGGCCGAACGCCGTCAGGCCGGCTGCCTGCAAGCCGAGGTGGTCAACAAACTCGACGAGTGGTTTGCCGACGGCCTGCGCAGTTGGGACATCTCGCGCGACGCACCGTATTTCGGCTTCGAGATCCCGGACGCGCCCGGCAAGTTTTTCTACGTCTGGCTGGACGCGCCGATCGGCTATCTGGCCGCCTTCGAGGAACTGGCCGCGCGCGACCATCTGGACATCGCGCCGTTCATCGAGCGCGAGGCCGCCGCCACAACGGGCACCGAGCTGGTGCATTTCATCGGCAAGGACATCCTCTACTTCCACACCCTGTTCTGGCCGGCGATGTTGCATGGCGCGGGCCTGCGCACACCGAGCGCGGTCAACGTGCATGGCTTCCTGACCGTGGACGGCACCAAGATGTCGAAGTCGCGCGGCACCTTCATCAACGCCCGCACCTGGCTCGACCACCTCGACCCCGAATACCTGCGCTACTACCTCGCCTCGATGCTGGGTCCGACCCTGGCCGATGTCGACCTCGACCTCAAGGCGTTCGAGGAGCGCGTGAACTCGCACCTGGTCGGCAAGTGGGTCAACATCGCCAGTCGCTGCGCCGGCTTCGTGCACAAGTTCTTCGACGGCCGCCTGGCCGACTCGCTGGAACCGGAGCTCGCCGCCCGCTATGCCAGCGCACTCGCGCGGCTGGCGCCGGTGCCGTCACTCTACGAAAGCCGTGACTACGCCGCGGCCATGCGCACCATCATGGCGGTGGCCGATGACACCAACGCCTGGATCGCCGAGCGCGCCCCGTGGCAACTGGCCAAGGACGACAGCCAGCGCGAAGCGCTGCAGCAGGTGTGCACGCTGGCGATCAACCTGTTCCGACTCTTGAGCGTGTACCTGAAGCCGGTGTTGCCGGCGACAACCGCCCGCGCCGAAGCCTTCCTGGCCGCGCCCTCAACCCGCTTCGACGACGCCGCCACGCCCTTGCTGGCCCACACACTGAGCGAATTCACCCCGCTGTTGACCCGTATCGACCCGAAGAAAATCGACGCCATGACCGAAGCCACCAAAGCCAGCCTGCAAGCCAACCCCGCCGCAGCCGCACCGGCTGCCGCGCCATCAGCGGCAACCGCAACGCCAACCATCGGCATCGAGGATTTCGCCAAACTCGACCTGCGCATCGGCAAGGTCGTGGCCTGCGAAGCGGTGGACGGCTCGGACAAGCTGCTGCGTTTCGAACTCGACGCCGGCCCGCTCGGCACGCGGCAGATTTTCTCCGGCATCAAGGCCGCCTACGCCGAGCCGGAAAAGCTCATCGGCCGCAATGTGGTATTCATAGCCAACCTGGCCCCGCGCAAGATGCGTTTCGGCCTTTCCGAAGGCATGATCCTCTCCGCCGGCACCGGCGGCGCCGACCTGCATCTGCTCGACGCCGACCCCGGCGCCGCGGCGGGCGCCGAAGTCCGTTGACCGCCGCGGCAGGCGCGTTCAGTTGCGCACGTAGGTAACGAACATGCCCTGCAAGTCACCATTCTCGTCATAGGCTTCCATGGCGGCGAAACGGTAGCCCTTGGCGGCGAATTTCGCGTGTGATTCGCTCAGCTTCTTGGCCATGTGGTCCTTGCGAAAGCCAAAGGTGGCGTCGACGAAAACCGTCACGGCATCGGCGGGCGTGTCGGCACGGGCGTTGCCGGTCTGGCTGACCAGCATGCCGGCGCCACAACCGATCAACGCAACCAGTGCCAGTGACGCGATGCGCAGGGAAGGTTTCATGATCGTGCTCCGTGGGGGAAAATGGCCACGATAACCCAGTCATTCCACGCCGTGAACGATTTCGCCACCCTCGCCGACCGCCTCGACGCCTTGCTGCCGCAGACCCAATGCGGCCAGTGCGGCCATCACGGCTGCCGCCCCTACGCCGAGGCGATGGCGCGCGGCGCGGCGTCGATCAACCGCTGCCCACCCGGTGGCGCGGCGGGCGTGGCCGCGCTGGCAGCGGCGCTGGACCGCGCGCCGATCCCGCTCGACCCCAACTGCGGCGAACCGCACCCGCGCCAGTTGGCCGTCATTGTCGAGGCCGATTGCATTGGCTGCACCAAATGCATCCAGGCTTGCCCAGTGGACGCCATCGTCGGCGCGCCCAAGTTGATGCACACCGTGATTGCCGATCAATGCACCGGTTGCGAGCTGTGCGTCGAAGCCTGTCCGGTCGATTGCATCGAGCTGCTACCGATGCCAGCCGCGCAACTCGATCGCGTCCATGCGGACGCCGCACGCCGCCATTTCACCCAGCGCGAAGCACGCCTGACCCGCGAACGCGCCGAACGGGCGGCGCAGTTGGCTGCGCGCAAAGCCGCACTGCACGCACCGGTGGCCGCCGCCAGCCTGGACCGCAGCGCGGTGCTGGCGGCCATCGCCCGCGGCCGTGCCAAGCGGCAAGGATCCACATGAAACGCGCCAACGTCATCGAGTTCTTCACCCGCCTGCGCGACAACAACCCCAAGCCCCGCACCGAGCTCGAATACGCCAGCCCGTTCCAGCTGCTGATCGCGGTGATGCTGTCGGCGCAGGCCACCGATGTCGGCGTCAACAAAGCCACGCGGCGGCTGTTCCCCGTCGCCGGCACCCCGCAAGCAATCCTGACCCTGGGTGTCGACGGGCTCAAGCCTTACATCAACACCATCGGCCTCTACAACGCCAAGGCCGAGAACGTGGTCGCTACCTGCCGTCTGCTGCTGGAGCAGCACGCGGGCGAGGTGCCACGCACGCGCGAAGCACTGGAGGCGCTGCCCGGGGTGGGTCGCAAGACCGCCAATGTGGTGCTCAACACCGCCTTTGGCGAGCCCACCATCGCCGTCGACACGCACATCTTCCGCGTCGCCAACCGCACTGGCCTCGCCCCCGGCAAGACCGTGCGCGCAGTCGAAGACAAGCTGCTGAAGGCGGTGCCGGCCGAATTCCGGCTCGACGCCCACCACTGGCTGATCCTGCACGGCCGCTACGTGTGCAAGGCACGCGCCCCGGCCTGCCCCACCTGCATCGTGCGCGATCTGTGCGGCTACAAGCACAAGACGTCCGCCGGCTGATTATTCCGGGAACGCGACGGCTGCTATCCTTGCCGACATGGTTCCTTCCCTGTCCGGCTCGCACAAGCTCAGCGAACGCTTCCGTGGCTTTCTGCCCGTGGTGGTTGACGTCGAAACCGGCGGCTTCGACTGCGAACGCCACGCCCTGCTCGAAATCGCCGCTTCCATCCCGGTGATGGACTCGGATGGCTGGCTGCACCCGCGGCCGGCCGTGTTCGCCCACGTCGAACCCTACCCCGGCAGCGAACTCGATCCCAAGGCACTGGAAGTCACCGGCATCATCCCCGACCACCCGCTGCGCGGCGCAGTGCCCGAGCGCGAGGCGCTGGAGACGATTTTCCAGCCGGTACGGCAGGCGGTCCGCGCGGCTGGCTGCCAGCGGGCGATCCTGGTCGGCCACAACGCGGCCTTCGATCTCGGCTTCCTCAATGCCGCGGTGCGGCGTACCGCCAACAAACGCAATCCATTTCACCCGTTCAGTTGCTTCGACACGGTGTCGCTGGCGGGGCTCGCTTACGGCCAGACGGTATTGTCCAAGGCGGTGCAGGCGTCAGGCATGGAGTGGGACAGCCACGAGGCGCACTCGGCGGTCTACGACACCGAACGCACGGCGGAGCTGTTCTGCCGTATCGTCAACCGCTGGAAGGAACTGGCCGAACTGGAGCTTGAGCGCGTCGGCTTGCCTTGAGAATCCCGCCCGCCATCCGCATCGTCTGATCATGCCGATTTACGCCTACGCCACCACCAGCGCCGCCCATTGCCCGCACTGCGAGCAGGGTTTCGATGTGCTGCAACGTTTGGCGGACGCCGAACTGACGGCCTGCCCCAAATGCGGCGCCGCGGTAGCGCGACGCATCAGCGCGCCCAATATGGCGATCGGCGGCAAGCACCTCACAACCGAGAGCCACGCCGCCAAACACGGCTTCACCCAATACCGTCGCATCGGCAAGGGCCAGTACGAAAAAACCGCCGGCAAGGGTCCGCAGCACATCAGCGGCGATTGAGGCCGCGGCGCGCCGGATCCCGGCAGCCGCTATGATGGAGCAGGAACGGGGCTCCGACATGTCGCAGAAGCGCGCTTGAACATCACCGTCGTGCATTCGCTCGCCGCGCAAAGCGCGGGCGTGGTGTTTCGTGCGCTGGTGTCCTTCTTGCTGGTGCTGTACCTCGGCCGGGTGCTGGGTACCGACGCTTTCGGCCACTACATCGCCACCCTCAACACGGCGATTCTGGCGTTGATCCTGATCGAGGCCGGCTGGCCCACGCTGCTGTACCGCGAAGGCGCCTCCACCGACGCTACCCCGGCGCGGATGGCGCGCCTCACGGCCCACGCCGCCAGCAGCATCCTGATCGCCGCGTTCGCTCTCATCGGCGCCGCACTGGCGTGGCACGCCTACGGCCTGGCGGCCTCGCTGTTTTGTGTCAGCACCGTGGCCGGCACCAACTTGGTCTCCGCGCGCATGCGCGGCAGCGGCCGTTTCGTGTTGGACGCCCTCTGGCAAGCCGGTGGCCGCAGCGTGTCCGCCCTCGCCATTCTGGTCTGCGTGACCTGGCTCGGCACACGCCAGTTGGCGCCGATCTTCCTGGCCTGGGGCCTTTCGTTGATCGTCTTGCTGCTCTGCGTCGGCCAGCGTTGGCTGGCGCTGCCACGCTGGCGCGGGCTGCTCGCCAGCCTCACCATGGCGGCGCCATTTCTGCTGTTCGAAGGCCTCAACACGATTTTGCTCAAGGGCGACATGGCGATCCTCGGCGCGCTCGATCTGCCAGCCCGACAACTGTCCTGGTACGCGGCCTGCTCGCGCCTGACCGAAGCGGCTTTGCTGCTGTTTGCACCGGTCACCATCGTGCTGCTGCGCCAGTTGCGTCAAAGCGTGACGAAACCGGATTGGTTCGACCGCCTGACTCGTCTGGCCGTGGCTGGCGCGCTCGTCATCGGCGGCGCCGCCCTGCTGGCCAGCCTGCTGTTCGCCGAGCCCGCCATGCGCTGGCTGTTCGGCGCGGAATTCACCGCCGCCGGCCCGCTGCTGCCCTGGATCGCGGCCATGCTGCCCTTCGCGCTGGCCAACCAGGTGTTGTTTCAATCCCTGCTGGCCCGTGGTGGCGAGCACCGGCTGACCCGATTGCTGGCGCTCGCCGCTGCCGCCCTGCTGCTGGGGCTGGCGCTGGGTGTCCGGCTGGATGGTGTGCGCGGCGCGGCGATCGCCGTGCTGGCGGTGCAAGCCCTGCTGTTTGGCTACGGCTACGCGACCCGCCGCATTGCCATTCGCGCCAGCACCGCTGTGCTGGGCAACCAGGCCCCCGGCGCAAACTGAAAATCCACGACGCACAGGCCGAGGATCGACCGTGCAAACCTTCCCATCAAAAGGTCGATCATTTCCCGCGCTGACGCAATCGCGGGGATTTGCGGCAATGGCCCGTTTCACGTTTTGAGACACCGCAGTTGAAAACTCGTCGCTCGACCACGGGAGGGTGTCATGAGAGGCACACGCTGGATCGCGGGAATCTGGATCGTGACATTGGCGCTGCCAGCGGCCGGACAAACGATCTACAAATGCCAGACGGCGCAAGGGCCGGTGTACGCACAGCAACCGTGTGCCGAGCCCGGCGGCAACATGACGACGCTGGAGTTGCAGCCGGACCCAGCGCCGGATCCGCGAGACTTGGCACGCGGCGCAGCGGCGGAAGCGGCCAGTGACGAAGCATTGCGGCAGAACCGGCTGACACGCGACGAAAGCCGCTGCGTCGATTCGATGACCGCGGGACAAGGTTCGCAATCGAGCCGAAAGATTGCAGCGTATCAGCGTCAGATCAGCGCGCTGCGGGCGCAACGGTCCCACTATCTGGATCTTGCCGGCATTGCCTACGACAACGGCATCGACGCCAAGGTTACCGGCCTGCAATCACGCATCGACCGTGAACGCGGCATCATGATGAACAACCTGACCAATGCGCGGGCGATTTGCGCCCAGCGACGCGCTGACGCGGACGCAGCCGGCGACTCAACCACGAATCATCGCCGCCGCGAGACGCAAAACAGTGGCTGAGGTCGCAACGCACCCACAAGCCAGAATCGGTGCCACGGAAACCAGCAACGGCGCCAAACCCGAAGGCCGCGCCGTTGCTGGTGTTTCAGTGGTGGGCGGTACAAGGATCGAACTTGTGACCCCTACCATGTCAAGGTAGTGCTCTACCGCTGAGCTAACCGCCCGAAAGGCCGCGCAGTTTAACAGCATGTTGCAGCGGGCTACAAGTCCGGCTCGGCCGCGGCCGCCAGCGCCTGTTTGCGCTGGCGCCGTGCGAGGCTGGCTTCACGCCGCATGATGTAGAGGCTGGAACCGACCACCACCAGCGACCCGAGCACGGTATAGCGATCCGGGATTTCAGCAAAGGCCAGCCAGGCCAGCAGCGCCACGATCACCAGTTGCAGGTAGCTGAAGGGGGCCAGCGACGAGGCCTCGGACAGACGCAAGGCGTGGGTCCAGGTGTACTGCCCGGCGGTACCCAATACACCGATCACGACCAGCCACGGCCACCACGTCGCGGCCGGCCACTGCCACACCAGCAAGGCCGCCGGCAGCGTCAACGGCACCCACAACCAGGTGGTCAAGAGCACGATGGTATCGACCGGGTCCGAGCGCGACAGGAACTTGATGCTGATGGTCACCGCCCCGGCAAAAGCAGCCCCGGCAAGCGCCACCACACTGCCGATTTCGAACGCATCGCTGCCCGGACGGACGATGATCAGCACACCCAGAAAGCCGGCGATGACCGCGCTCCAACGCCGCATGCGGACAACTTCGCCCAGAAACAGCACGGCGCCGATGGTGACGAACAACGGCGAGGAATAGGACAACGCCACCGCTTGCGCCAGCGGCAGATGCACGACCGCCCAGAACGCCGCCAGCATCGACAAGGTGCCGATGCCGCAGCGCCAGACGTAGAAGCCGAGGCGATCCGTCCGCAGCATCCGCACGCCCCCACACAGCAGCAACGGCGCCGCCGCCAGCGCGCCGAAAAAGCTGCGAAAAAACGCGATCTGAAACGGATGCACGTCGCGCGAGACATAGCGGATCAGGATCACCATCACGCCAAACAGGCTGGCGCTCGCAACCATCATCAACACGGCGCGCAGCGGCAAAGCGGAAGGCTGGTCAATCGGCGTCGTTACGGCGGGCTCCACAATCGCACCCATGGAAATCTGCGCGCATGCTAGCAGCGCAGATACCGCGCGGCCATTCTGGCGCACCCATCACGCCGACGCCTTGACCCACCTTGCAGCGATCAATTGCCCTGCTTGGTACCGGCCACCTGCTGCAATTGACGGATGCGGTCGCGCACGGCGGCCGCCTGCTCGAACTCCAGATTCTCGGCGTGCCGGTACATTTCGGCTTCGAGCTTGCGCTGCAAGGCCACCGCTGCATCGGGGCCGAGCGTGGCGTACGCTTCGGCGGCTTCGGCCACGGCCTTGGCAGCCGCGCGCGCGCGACCACGCCCGCGCGGCAGTTCACCGCTGCGAGCACCCTCCATGATGTCGGCGACACGCTTGGTGACGGTCTGCGGCGTGATGCCATGCTCCGCGTTCCAGGCCATCTGTTTCTCACGTCGCCGCGCGGTCTCGTCCATCGCCGCCCGCATCGAACGGGTCACTTCGTCGGCGTACAGGATCGCGGTGCCACCGGCATTGCGCGCTGCGCGGCCAATGGTCTGGATCAGCGAGCCGGTGGACCGCAGGAAGCCTTCCTTGTCGGCATCGAGGATTGCCACCAGCGACACTTCGGGCATGTCAAGCCCCTCGCGCAGCAGGTTGATGCCAACCAGCACGTCGAACTCGCCCAAACGCAGGTCACGGATGATCTCGACCCGCTCCACCGTCTCGATATCCGAATGCAGATAACGCACCTTGATGCCGTGCTCGGACAGATATTCGGTCAAGTCCTCGGCCATGCGTTTGGTCAGCGTGGTGACCAGCACGCGGTCGCCCATGGCAATGCGCTTGTTGGCCTCACCCAGCAAGTCGTCGACCTGACTGCGTACCGGGCGCACCTCGACCAGCGGATCGAGCAGCCCGGTCGGGCGCACCACCAGCTCGATGATCTGGCCCGCGGATTTCTCCAGTTCGTAATCGCGCGGGGTCGCCGACACGTAGATGCTGCGCGGTTCGCGGCGCTCCCATTCCTCGAATTTCAGCGGCCGGTTGTCGAGCGCCGACGGCAGGCGAAAGCCAAACTCGACCAGCGTCTCCTTGCGCGAACGGTCGCCCTTGTACATCGCACCCAGTTGCGGGATGGTGACATGCGACTCGTCCACCACCAGCAGCGCATCGGGCGGCAGGTAATCGAACAAGGTCGGTGGCGGCTCGCCGGGCTGGCGCCGGGTCAGATGGCGCGAGTAATTCTCGATGCCCTGGCAATAACCAACCTCAGTCATCATCTCGATATCGTAACGG
>DASSXP010000208.1:0-20145 GCA_035703755.1 Rhodanobacteraceae bacterium
GAAGCTTTCCAAGTGCACCGTCGTGAACAACGATTCTTGCATCACATCGACGCCACGCATGCCGAGCCCTCTTCACGGTTATCGTCCGCAAAGCCTACCAATGCCGCGCTGTAGCTGGGGTGAATTTCAACGGCCTGTTAAGGCCACGCTGATAAAGTCGCGCAATCGCCACGGCACCCGTCTGCGGCGCCTTGACGCGGCGGGGCGATGACCCCGCCGCATCAAGACGCGGGCTTATGCCGTGGCGGCGGCGCGCTCGTTGTGGGCCAGTGCGGTGGCGACCCGTTGCTGCTCGGCGCTGAGGCGGGCGGGCGCGCGTTCACCGTAACTGGCCAGATACTCGCCGATGGCGTCGAGTTCGGCTTGCCAGCCCTGGCGGTCGATGGCCAGTAGCGAGCCGAGCCCGACGCTGTCGACGCCGCTTCCGCCCAGTTGCAGCTCGCCAAGCCGGGGCAGCACGCCGATTGGGGTTTCCGTGCCGCTGGCGCGGCCATCGACACGCTTCAGCATCCACTCCAGCACCCGCAAGTTGTCGCCGAAGCCCGGCCACAGGAAACGGCCGTCGCTGCCTTTGCGGAACCAGTTGACGTGGAAGATTTTCGGCAAGCGGCGGCCGGGTTGGTCAAAATCCAGCCAATGCTGGAAGTAATCGCCGTAGTTGTAGCCGCAGAACGGTTTCATCGCCATCGGGTCGCGGCGCACCACGCCGACCTGGCCGGTGGCCGCAGCCGTGGTTTCCGAGCCCATCGCGGCGCCCACCAGCACGCCGTGGGCCCAGTCGCGGGCCTCGAACACCAGTGGCAGCAGCGACGGTCGGCGACCACCAAAGAGGATGGCCGAGATCGGCACGCCATGGGCCGACTCGGCTTCCGGTGTCCAGCTCGGGCACTGCCGGGCGGAGACGGTGAAGCGCGAATTCGGGTGCGCGGCCGGGCCGTTGGCCGGATCGTAATCGCGGCCCTGCCAATCTTTCGCCGGTACGCGGTCGTCGAGCCCTTCCCACCACGGCTGGTTGTCGGCGGTGACGGCGACATTGGTAAAGATGGCATCGTGGTTCAGCATCGCCAGCGCGTTGGGGTTGGTCTTGGCGCTGGTGCCGGGGGCGACGCCAAAATAGCCGGCTTCCGGGTTGATGGCCCACAGGCGGCCGTCTTCACCCGGCGTCATCCAGCAGATGTCGTCGCCCACCGTCCACACTTTCCAGCCGGCCTCGCGGTAGCTCTCGGGCGGGATCAGCATGGCGAGGTTGGTTTTGCCGCAGGCGGACGGGAACGCGGCGGCGACGTAATGGGTTTCACCGGCCGGGTTCTGGATGCCGACGATCAGCATGTGCTCGGCCAGCCAGCCTTCGCGGCGGGCCTGGTAGGAGGCGATGCGCAGGGCGTGGCACTTCTTGCCCAGGAGGGCATTGCCGCCATAGCCCGAGCCGTAGGATTTGATCGAAAGCTCTTCCGGGAAGTGCATGATGAAGCGTCGCTCGGGATCGAGCTCGCCGGTGGAATGCAGGCCTTTGACGAACTGGCCCTCGCGCTCGATCCGCGCCTGTGCGGCCTGGCCCATGCGGGTCATCAGGCGCATGTTGGCGACGACGTAGGGCGAGTCGGTGATTTCCACGCCGCAACGGGAAATCGGCGAGTCGATTGGCCCCATGCAGTAGGGAATCACGTACAGCGTGCGCCCCTGCATGCAGCCGTCGAACAGGGCGTCGATTCTGGCGTGGGCCGCCGCCGGTTCCATCCAGTGGTTGTTGGGGCCGGCATCTTCCCGTTGCGGCGTGCATACCAGTGTCAGGTGTTCGACCCGCGCCACGTCGCGCGGATCGCTGCGGTGCAGGTAGCAGCGCGGATGCGTCTCGGGGTTTAGCTCAAGCAGGGTACCGTCGGCCAGCATCCCGTCAACCAGCTGGCGGTACTCCGCGTCGGAGCCGTCGCACCAGTGGATGCGCTCCGGTCGGGTCAGACGCGCGGTCTCCTCGACCCAGCGGTTCAATGTGTCCAGCGAGCTTGCCATGCCTTGAAAACCCTGATGATTGCGAAAGCGCGACGGTAGAGCGTGCGGCGTCGCAATGCAACCATCGGGGATTGTTGCGTGGCGTCAGACGGGCGGGATCAGCACGCGGCTGACGTGGGCGACATAGGCATCAAACTCGGCGTGGCTGAGTCGCTCGCGGCCGAGCACCAGGTTCATTTGCAGAAAGCCGAGGTAGGCGGCGTAGGCCAGTCGGGCGGCGTTGCGGGCGTCCATGGCGGCCATACCAGTCTCGTGGTAGGTGGCCGTGAGGATGTCCAGGTATCGAATGGATGCGTGCTCCACCGCGCTGCGCACGCGGGGCACTTCCAGCGATTTCAACAAAGCGGCGTGGATACGGTGGGTCTGTACTTCGGCGGCGACTCGGCGGAACAACTGGCGCAGCCGCTGGCGGGGATCGTCCAGACTGGCGATTTCCCGCAGCAGATCGTTCTCGCCCTCGCGTTCCCAGCGCCCGAGGGCGGCGTCGAGCAAGGCGTCACGGCGCGGGAAGTGCCAGTAAAAGCTGCCCTTGGTGACGCCGAGCCGACGCGCCAGCGCTTCCACGGAGAGGGCGCCAACGCCTTCTTCGGCGATCAGGGCCAGGGCGCCCTCGGCCCAGTCGTCGGGGCCCAGTCGATTGCGTTCGGCGGTTTCGGTAGGCATGCGAAATCCCGCGTGGCCTGAATCGGCGGATTCTAACATACGCAGGCGTATTGACAGCGTTCGACGGCCATACCATACTCACCCGTATGGATAGCGTAAGCACGATGGCAAACTCGCTGGTTCGCGTGCGTCGGGACGATGGCGTGACGCTGGCTGTGGCGAGCCGGGGCGACCCGCAGGCGCCTTGCCTGGTGTTTGCACACGGCTTCGGCCAGACCCGGCAGGCGTGGCGCAAAAGCGCCGAGGCGCTGGCCGCAGCCGGCTTTCATTGCCTGAGTTACGACGCCCGCGGTCACGGTGCCAGCGACCACGCGGCGCCCGACCGGTATCGGGTGCAGGATTTTGCCGAGGACCTTGCCGCCGTCGCGGCGCTGGCTGCGGCGCCACCGGTTCTCATCGGCGCCTCGATGGGCGGCTTGGTGGGCCTCGGGCTCGCCGGTGAGCGGGAGCCTTCACCGTTCTCGGCGTTGGTACTGGTCGACATCACCCCGCGCTGGGAAGCGGCCGGCATCGAGCGTATCCTCGCCTTCATGCGCGCCCGCCCCGATGGTTTTGCCAACCATGCCGAGGTCGCTGCCGCCATTGCCGCCTACCTGCCGCATCGACAGGGGCAACGCAGCGCGGCGCAACTCGACAGCCTGCTGCGACAAGGTGATGACGGGCGCCTGCATTGGCACTGGGACCCCGCCATGCTGGACAGTGTGGTGGCCGAAGGCGATATCCACCAACCCCGCCTGCTGGCGGCCGCGCGCCGCGTGCGCCAGCCCGTGCTGCTGCTTTCAGGCGGCCGCAGCGACGTCGTATCACCCGCCACGGTGAGCGAGTTCCTGGAGCTCGTGCCACATGCCCGACACGTCGAACTGCCGCAGGCCACCCACATGGTGGCGGGCGACAGCAACGACGGCTTCATCCGCGAAATCATCCGTTTTCTTGCCGCAACCCACCCGGAATCCGAGCCATGACCGCCATCCTGCCTTTTCTGGCTGCACTCATCGTCGGCGCCCTCTGCGCCTGGCATCGCTGCAAACTGCAAACCTGGACCCTTGCCAGCGCGGTTGCCATCGTCATCGTCGGCCTCGTGTGCAAAGCGCCGCTGGCGATGGTGGTGACCTTGATCGTGTTCGCGCTGCTGGCGTTGCCGCTGAACCTGATCGACTTGCGTCGAGACCGCATCAGTGCGCCGCTGCTGGCGCTGTTCGCCAAGGTGACGCCGAAGCTGTCGGAAACCGAGCAGACCGCGCTGGAAGCCGGTACGGTCGGTTTCGAAGGTGAGCTGTTTTCGGGCAAGCCGGACTGGCAGAAGTTGCTGGCCGAGCCGGTGCCGGCCTTGAGCGCCGAAGAGCAGGCCTTCCTCGATGGTCCGGTCGAAGAACTCTGCGCCATGGCCGACGATTGGCAGATCACCCACGAGCTGGCGGATCTGCCACCGAACGTGTGGGAGTTCCTGAAGCAGCACAAGTTCTTCGGCATGATTATCCCCAAGAACTACGGTGGCCTGGGCTACTCGGCATTGGCGCACAGCGCGGTGCTGCAAAAGCTGGCCGGGCGTTCGATGACGCTGGCCTCGACGGTGGCGGTGCCGAACTCGCTCGGGCCGGCCGAGCTGTTGCTGCACTACGGCTCGGACGAGCAGAAGGATCACTTCCTGCCGCGCCTCGCTGACGGCCGCGAGATACCCTGCTTCGCCCTGACCGGCCCCAGCGCCGGCTCCGATGCCACCTCGATCCCCGATTACGGCATCGTCTGCGAAGGCGAGTGGCAGGGCGCCAAGGTGCTTGGTCTGAAGCTGACCTTCGACAAGCGCTACATCACGCTGGCGCCGGTGGCGACGGTGATTGGCCTTGCCTTCCGCATGTACGACCCGGAGCACTTGCTCGGCGACACCGAGGACCTTGGGATCACCTTGGCGCTGTTGCCGCGTGAAACGCCGGGGCTGGAAGTCGGTCGCCGCCACCTGCCGCTCAACAACCCGTTCCAGAACGGCCCGGTGCGCGGCAAGGATGTGTTCGTGCCGCTGTCGACCCTGATCGGCGGGCCGGACATGGCCGGACATGGCTGGCGCATGCTGGTCGAATGCCTGTCGGTCGGCCGTGCCATCTCGCTGCCGTCCAACGCCACCGGCGGCGCCAAGGCCGCGACTGCGGCCACCGGCGCCTACGCGCGGCTGCGCAAGCAGTTCGGCCTCGCCATCGGTCGCTTCGAAGGCGTCGAGGAAGTGCTGGCGCGGATGGGTGGCCACACCTACGCCGCGGCGGCCGTGTCGCGCGCCACCGCCGCCGCAGTCGATCGCGGCGAGAAGCCGGCGGTGACCTCGGCCATTGCCAAGTATCACGCCACCGAATGGAGCCGCAAAGTCGCCAGCGACGCGATGGACATCCATGGTGGCAAGGGTGTCCAGCTCGGGCCGTCCAATTACCTGGGTCGCGGTTGGGAAGGCGTGCCGGTGGGCATTACCGTCGAAGGCGCCAACATCATGACCCGCAGCCTGATGATCTTCGGTCAGGGCGCGATCCGCTGCCATCCCTACGTGCTGAAGGAAATGCGCTCGCTGGGCATCGCCGAGGACGGCGAACGCCTCAAGGTATTCGATGAAACCCTGTTCGCGCACATCGGTTTCGGCGTCTCCAATGCCTTCCGCAGCCTGATCATGGGCCTCGCCTTCGCCAAGATCGGCCGGGTGCCGGGCGACGCCTACACGCGCCGCTACTACCGCAAACTCAACCGCTACTCGGCGGCGCTGGCACTGTGCGCCGATGTCGCCATGGGCGTGCTTGGCGGCCGTCTCAAGTTCAAGGAGAAACTCTCCGCCCGCCTCGGCGATGTGCTGAGCTACCTGTATGTTGCCAGCGCGATGCTGAAGCGCTACGAAGATCAGGGTCGGCCGGAAAGCGACCGTCCGCTGCTGGCCTGGGCCTTCCATGACTGCATGTGGAATCTGCAATTGGCGCTGGACGGAGTGATTCGCAATTTCCCGTTGCGTCCGGTGGGTTGGCTGCTGTACGTGCTGGTGTTCCCGTTCGGTCGCCGCGAAGTGCCGCCGTCCGACCGCTTGGGCCGCCGCGTGGCCGCACTGCTGACTTCGCCCAACGAGGCCCGCGAGCGCCTGCTGCAATGGGTCAGCCTGACGCCATCGGCCAACAATCCGATTGCCCGGCTGAACGCCTTGCTGCCGGAAGTGATCGCCGCCGAGCCGGTCGAGCGCAAGTTCCAGAAAGCCATGAAGTCCGGCCAGATCAAGGCCCACGACTACGCCGAGCAACTGGCAGAGGCGGAAAAACTGGGCGCCATCAGCGCCGAGGAACACGCCCAGCTCGCCCACATGCACGAGGTCAGCGCCGAGTTCATCGCTGTCGACGACTTCAGCACCGACGAACTGCGCGCCGCCGTGGTGCGGCCGGGCAAGGCGGCTGGCTGAAGCGGGTCGTTGCGGTCTGGTGCCACGTCGCGGCTGCCACCATATCGGTGGTGGCGGCCGCAACCGGCATGGTGGTGACCGGATTGCCCGCCCTGCCGCGTCTGAAATGGACGGGCTGGGCTTGTGGCGCGGCGCGGGGGCGTCGAGGATAGGCGGTCCTGACCGGGGAGCCGCATGCTTTTGACCACGCCGTCCGACCACCAACGCCTTGAGCAATTGCTGCTGGAGCATGCAGCACGGGTGAAAAAGCTGTTGCTGCGCCACGGCTTGGCGCGCCACGGCATCGATCCGGACGAAATCGAGCAGGAAGTCCGCATTCGCCTCTGGCATGCGATCGAACGTGACCGGTCTGGCGTTTTCGGTGCGTCTTACATACAACGGATCGTCGCCAGCACGGTGATTGATGCCCTTCGACGCGCCAAGGTGCGGCCATCCGAGCCGGGCGCCGACGAGGATCAGGGTCTGGACACGCTGCATGACAGCGGCCCGCACCCCGAGCACCGTGCCAGCAACGACGAACGGGTACGGATTCTGCAGCGATGCCTGGCCGAAATCCCCGCCCGTCGGCGTTTGCCGATCACCCTGCATCTGGAGGGTTTCGGCTTCCGCGACATTGGCGACAAGGTGGGCCTCTCGGAAGAGGCTGCACGAAAATTGGTGTCACGCGGCATGGCGGATTTGCGCCAACGCTTGCGCGACGCGGGTGTGGAGACGAGCGATGACTGACAACAAAATCCGCTTGACCGAGCTGTATCGCGGAAGCCAACCGGGCCGGCCGACGGCCGACGCGTTGGTGCGCTACGTGGACGGCGATCTTTCCGCCGCCGAGACCAGCGAGCTGACTGCGCAACTCGACAGCGCGCCGGAACTGGCCGCGCTGGCCGCGCTGCTGGGCGAGCTCGCGCCGGCATCGGCGACGCTCGCGGCAGCCGTCGGCACGCCGGCGGTTGCCCATCGGCGGCACAGCCGCCGTGCGGCCACCCACGCGGTGGGCCACCACGCGGGCCGGCGGCATCACGGCATGCGTTGGCTGAGTGCGGCGGCGGTGTTGGCGCTCAGCCTCGGCCTGTGGGGCTGGCATCACGTCGAGGTCGGCCACGGTGCGCCCGTGCAGGCGGCGGCGCCCGCCAGCCACAGCGAGGGCGATGCCATCTTCGGTGCCGGCATGGATGGCCATCGCGTGGCCAGCAACGCCGACGAAATTTTCCGCGCCAGCTTCAACCAAAAAAGCTGATCCGCCAGAGATCGCATGGCCCGACCGTGGCCGCGTAGCGAGTTGACAGCAAAAAGTCGAAGCCAGCGCTTCGGCTTTTTGCCTTCAGTCGCTGTGTGCCGCAGTCGGCCCGGTGTCGCGATCCGCGCCGAGCGAACCGCCGCGGCGCCAGTACGGCGGCACCGCGCTGCCCCGGCGGCGCATCGCCAGCAAAAACGGCAGCGCCACCGCAAGGCAGCAGACCATCGCAATGGGTGAGGCTTCGGGGCCGAAAGCGCCGCCGCTCAACCAGTCCGGGCCGGTCAATGTCGCGATCAACTTGCCTTGCGCGGGGAGGCCGGAGACCGGCGCGCCAAACACCGCGCCTTGCAGGATGTTCCAGGCCGCGTGCAGCCCCATGCACAGGTAGAGCGAGCGGGTGACGTGGAAGATCAACCCGAACAGCAGGCCCGCCTCGATCGCAATGGCCAACGCCGACCACAGGGTCGCGTTGGGATTGCCGAGATGCGCAAGACCGAAAAACAACGCCGATACCACCAGCGCGACCCACGTGCCAAGACCTTCCTCGACGATGCGGAACAACACGCCGCGGCTGACGATCTCCTCGCCGATGGCGGGCACCACGCCGAGGCTGAGCACGGCGGCCAGCCAATGCATCTCGGCCCGCGTGCCGGTGATGTGGTAGACGCCGAGTGCGCCGAGGATACCGATCACCGTGCTGAACAGCGCCGCGCCAAGCAACAGCCCCAGCAGCGTATGCGGCAGCAGCGTGCGCCAGGCCAGCTCGCTGACCGGGCGGCGTTCCACCCAACACACGAGTATCAAGTAGGCCAGTAACCATGGAATGGCTTCGGTCAACAGGCCGGTAGCAGCGGCGGGCAAGGCAGTGTCGTCGTCCCCTTGCCAGCCCAAGGCGTCTGCCACGGCATAGCCGGCCAGCATCAGGCCAAGTGCCAGCAGCACAAAGATCAGGAGTCGCGCCAGCGGCGAAAACAGCAGCCAACGCTGCCAGTGCGGCGCCGCGGGCGGGGTTTGGAAGGCGACCGAGAATGGCGGTATGAGCGGTTTCCTCGAGTGGCGGTTTGCCACGGCATGCAACCGCCGGATGTCGCCACGGCTTGTCGCGGTTGTGTGCCATGATGAAAAGATGGCCCCAGCGGGCGTGATGTGCAACGGACAAGGAGAGGATATGGACAAGTATCGCAGTGGCCGCCGCGCGGCCCGTGTGGCCATCGTGTCGGGATGGATAATGGCAGCAGTGAGCGGTCTGTTGCTCGCGATGGTGATCATGCTGGAGTTGATCGTGGCGTTCGGCATGCACCGACCGCTGGTTTCGCTCGACGTCGGCTTTCCAATCGGCGTGGCCATGACGGGCCTGGGCCTGCTGCTGGTGCTGGCCGGCTGGATGGCGCGCGCCGTGTTCGACATGGCCGATTCGGCTCGAGCCGGCAAGCGTGCCGACTGCGCAAGCGACCCATTGGGCTGAACCGCGCGTCGGCATGGGTGGGCACTGAAGCGGAAACGCCGCGCTGGTTTGCAATGGCGCGCCGAAAGGCGGATATTCATTGCGAGTGGAGTGCCGCTTTCCGCGCAAGCCGCGAGGTTGATTCCGGGCGGAATCCGCTTGGGCCTTCACGCGTCGATAGGGATACCAAAGGAGACGCGAACATGCACGAGGTATACGTAATTCTTGGGGCGATGTTGCTGTGTTTCATCGCATCCCGCTTGCTGAGTACGGAAACCAGGAAGGCGGATTTCGCTGCCCTGATGCGGCCCACGGCGAGAAATTACCAGATTCTCATCTTGCTCACGGTTACTGCTGGAATGGGCGTCTTCAGTCGCCTGTCGGCCTTGCAGTCTGGCTCTGGTTCGACATCCGGCCTGTTTTTCATCACCTGCAATGTGCTGATCAGCTTGTCGGCGATTGCCTTGCTGTGCCTGAATCTGGCCAAGTCACGCCACTAGTTTCGCAATCGCTGACTCCGCGCGGAAACGCTGCCTTGCAGCCGCCAGCATGGGCGCGCTGTCAATCAGCCGGCCGCGGACGTGGCGGTTTCGCGGGTGGCGGCGAAGCGCACCTGGGGCCAGCGTTCCTGCGCCAGTTGCAGGTTGACGCGCGTGGGTGCCAGGTACACCAGCTTGCCGGCGGCGTCGATGCCGAGGTTCATGGCGTTTTTCTCGCGGAATTCGTCGAGCTTTTTGTCGTCGTCGCAGTGGATCCAGCGGGTGGTGGCGATTTGTATCGTCTCGAAACCGGCGTCGACGCCGTACTCGTCCTTGAGCCGATAGGCGACGACATCAAACTGCAACACGCCGACCGCGCCGAGGATCAGGTCGTTTGACATCAGCGGCCGGAAAAACTGCGTGGCGCCTTCTTCGGACAACTGTTCGAGGCCCTTTTGCAGCGCCTTCATCTTCAACGGATCGCGCAGCCGCGCGCGGCGGAACAGTTCCGGTGCGAAGTTGGGGATGCCGGTGAACTGGATCGCCTCGCCGTCGCTGAAGGTGTCGCCGATGGCGATGGTGCCGTGGTTGTGCAGCCCGATCACGTCGCCGGGGTACGCGCTCTCGACGATCTCGCGGTCGGAGGCCATGAAGGTCAGCGCGTTGGCGATCTTGACCTCCTTGCCGGTGCGAGTCTGCAGCATCTTCATGCCGGCCGTGTAGGTGCCCGAGCACACCCGCATGAAGGCGACGCGATCACGGTGCGCCGGGTCCATGTTGGCCTGGATCTTGAACACGAAGCCGCTGAGGCGTTCTTCCGTCGGCTCAACGGTACGGGTGGTGGTGGCGCGCGGGCGCGGCGAGGGCGCGTGTTCGACGAAGAAATCCAGCAGCAACTGTACGCCGAAGTTGTTGACCGCGGAGCCGAAGAACACCGGCGTCAGGCGGCCGGCGAGGTACTCCGCCGGGTCGAAAGCCGGCGCGGCGCCCTGCACCAACTCCAGTTCTTCGCGCAGCTCGGCCAATGCCGCCGCGCCCACCGCCTGTTCGAGGCCGGGCGCGTCGAGGCCCTTGAAGATGGTCGAATCCTGGCGGGTGAAGTTCTTGCCGGATTCGAACAGGTGCACCTCGTCCAGCAGCAGGTGGTATACGCCTTTCAGGCGCTTGCCCATGCCGATCGGCCAGGTCAGCGGGGCGCAGGCGATGCCGAGCACCGACTCCACTTCATCCAGCAATTCGATTGGCGATTTGCTCTCGCGGTCGAGTTTGTTGATGAAGGTCATGATTGGTGTGTCGCGCAGGCGGCACACCTCCATCAGCTTGATGGTGCGCTCTTCCACGCCCTTGGCGCAGTCGATCACCATCAGTGCCGAGTCCACCGCGGTCAGCACGCGGTAGGTGTCTTCGGAGAAGTCCGCGTGGCCGGGTGTGTCCAGCAGGTTGATGATCTTGCCCTCGTAGGGGAACTGCATCACCGAGCTGGTTACCGAGATGCCGCGTTCCTTTTCCAGCGCCATCCAGTCGGAGGTGGCGTGGCGCGCGGCTTTGCGACCCTTGACGCTGCCGGCCATCTGGATCGCGCCGCCGAACAACAGCAGCTTTTCGGTCAGTGTGGTCTTGCCGGCGTCAGGATGGCTGACGATGGCGAAGGTGCGCCGACGGCGGGTTTCGGTGAGATGGCTGGGCATGCGCGGCGGGAAGCAGGTGGAAAACCGGCCATTTTAGCCTGAAATGCCGTTACTGCCGGGTTCGACGTGTCGATAGGTCACCACCAGCACGTCGCGGTGGGCCGGCTGCGTCGGATCGTGCGGCGTGACCGGGGTGACGCCGTGGAACACGCGGTGGTCGTCGACCAGCGCGACATCGAAGGGACGGGTCAGGGTGAAGCTGCCGAGCAGGGCGCCATCCAGACCGTGGATGGTGGTGGTGCCGGCGTCGATATTGAGGCGGTCGACCATCATCACCAGTACGTAGTCGACGCCGTCGCGGTGCACGCCCTCGGGCGTGGGTTCGCCGGCGGCGTCGGCCAGAGCCTCGATGCGGAACTGGTGCGCTTCGACCCGCCACGCCTCGACCGTGGGCGCGAGTGTGCCGAACAGGTCGCGGCCGAGACGGATGACCCGTTGCAGGCAGCCGCCCGCCTGTTGCGGCAGGATCGGTTCGAACCAGCGTTCGATGCCGCCCTGCAAGGCGTTGTAGGTTCGGCTCTGGTAGTGCGGCTGGTGGGCTTCGCGGTTGGCGTCGCCGTGGCGGCCGATCGAATACACGGCGTGCCGCCGCTGGCGACGGCGGCCGCTGGCGGCGAGATAGTGGTCGGGGACGAGCGCGTTCCAGCTGGCGGCGAACGTGGCCCAGTCGGTCAGCGACGTTTCACGCTCCAGTGCAGCCCGCACCGCGCCGGCGGCGCAAAAGGCGTAGCCATCGCGGCGCAAGGCGGGTGTGGCGGTGAACAGGTCCGGTGGCGGTTCAATGGGCATCGATCGGCGGTGCAGACGCAATCGGTGATTGTAACGCCGCGCTGTCGGCATGGCTTGGCGTGGGCAGTTGGCGGCGCCATGAGCATCCGTTATATGGATGGCTGGACGTCTATACGGCTATTGACATGACAATCCGTCATCGTTACATTGCGCAGCACACTCATCGAGACCGGCTGAGGGACAGGCCCTTTGAAGCCGGGGCAACCACAAGTTCGCAAGAGCTTGCACGGTGCCAACTCCTGCGGAGGCCTTGCTGGCCGCCGAGAGATGAGTCGGAGCAAGCCTTGGCGCTTGCGGCCCGACCCATTCCGGCCCTCCCCGGGAGTTCGATGAAATCGGATGCCGAGGAGAGAAACGATGTCACTGCAAGCCGCTCAGGTCGATAGCCACTGGATTGCCGCCGAAACCGTGTTGCCGCCGCCGCGTCCGGCGTTCAGCGGCGTGCGTGGCGAGCGCCAGATTCGCATTCAGCCGAAGTACGGTGCCGGCATGCGGACGGTGACCGTGCGCTATCGGTGGACGGGTGCGCCGGGCGCGCCGACGCTGGCTGTGCAGGGTGGCATTTCCGCCAACCGCGACGTCGTCACCGAGCAGGGTGCGCCCGGTTGGTGGCAGTCGCTGGTGGGGGCCGGCAAGGCGATTGACCTCGACAACTGTCGGCTGCTGGCCATCGACTGGTTGGATGCCGCTGATCTCGGCACCGCGTCGGTGTCCAGCGAAGATCAGGCCGATGCGCTGGTGGCGCTGGCCGATGCGCTCGGCATCGAGCAGCTGGCCGGCTTCATCGGCGCCTCCTACGGCGCGATGGTCGGGCTGGCGCTGGCCTCGCGGCACCCGGAGCGGCTCGGCCGATTGCTGCTGATCGCCGGCGCGCACCGGCCGCATCCGTTGGCCAGTGCGCAGCGCGCGGTGCAGCGCGGCATCCTCAAGCTCGGCCTCGCCAATGGCTGCGAGCGCGAAGCCTTGTCACTGGCGCGGCAATTGGCGCTGACCACCTACCGCGGCCGCGACGAGTTTGCACAGCGCTTTGCCGGTGCTGTTGAATGTCGTGACGGTCGTTACCGCCGCCCGGTGGAAGACTGGCTGGAGCACAACGGCGACCGCTTCGTTGGACGCTTCGACTGTGGTCGTTATCTGGCCCTGTCCGAATCCATCGATTTGCACGAGGTCGACCCGGCCAGCGTGCGCACGCCGACCACGCTGGTCGGTTTTTCCACCGATTTGCTGGTGCCGTTGGGTGACCTGTGTGAATTGCAGCGCCGCCTCGGTGCCGCGTCCAGCCTGGAGGCGATCGAGTCGCCGGCTGGCCATGATGCCTTCCTCAAGGAACACGCCCGTCTCGCGCCCATCCTGCGCGATTTTGCCCGTGAGTGTGGAGCCTGACATGAGTGACATTTCTGCCTGTACGCGCGCGGTTCGCGCCGGCATCGAATCCGATACCCAGCACGGCGCGGTGGTGCCGCCGTTGCACCTGTCCACCAATTTCGCCTTCACCGGCTTCAACGAAAAGCGCGCCTACGACTACACCCGCAGTGGCAACCCGACCCGCGACTTGCTGGCCAATGCGCTGACCGAGCTGGAACACGGCGCCGGGGCCGTGGTGACCGCGAGCGGGATGGCGGCGGTGGCGCTGGCGCTGGAGCTGGTGCCGGCCGGTGGCCGCGTGCTGGCGGCCCACGATTGCTACGGTGGCACCTGGCGGCTGCTGGACGCCTGGGCCAAGAAGGGGCGTTTCACGCTGGAGTTTGCCAACCTGACCGATCCGGTTGCCCTGACCGGCGCGCTGGCGGCCAAGCCGGATCTGGTGTGGGTAGAGACCCCATCCAACCCCTTGCTGCGGGTTACCGACATCCGCCATGTGGCGCAGGCGGCGCATGCGGCGGGCGCGTTGTGTCTGGTCGACAACACGTTCTTGTCGCCGGCGCTGCAACGGCCGCTGGAACTCGGCGCCGATCTGGTGCTGCACTCGACCACCAAGTACATCAACGGCCACAGTGACGTGGTCGGCGGGGCGGTGGTGGCGCGCGACGAGTACCTCGCTGAACGCCTGAAATGGTGGGGCAATTGCCTCGGCCTCACCGGCGCGCCGTTCGACAGCTATCTCACCTTGCGCGGCCTGCGCACGCTGGACGCGCGCCTGCGCGTACACCAGGAAAACGCCGGCCTGATCGCCGCTGCGCTGGATGGCCACGCCGCCGTCAGTGCGGTGCACTATCCGGGCCTTGTCAACCATCCGCAGCACGCGCTGGCGGCGCGCCAGCAATGCGGTTTCGGCGCCATGCTGAGTTTCGAGCTGGATGGCGGTGAAGCGGCGATCCGCGCCTTCCTCGACGGCTTGCGCTGGTTCTCGCTGGCCGAATCGCTGGGCGGGGTCGAAAGCCTGGTCGCCCATCCGGCCACCATGACCCACGCCTCGATGGCGCCGGAAGCGCGCCGCGCGGCGGGGATTGCCGATGGCCTGCTGCGCCTGTCGATCGGCATCGAGTCCGCCGATGACCTGCTGGCCGACCTCAATGCCGGCCTGGCGCGCGCGCTGGCGGTGACGGAATCGAAACGCGTGGTGTCGGCATGAGCGCGGTGCTGTCCGAAGCCATCCCGCTGCGCCAGCGCATCGACGCCCCAACCACCGCCGTGGTGTTGCTTGGCACCGGCGTGGTCGGTGGTGCGTTCCTGAAATTGTTCGACGCGCCCGCCGCGGCCAGCCTGCAACTGGTGGGCGCGGCCAATTCGCGTTACCAGACCGTGGCGCCGGAGCGCCTTGCTGACCGTCGCCTGCGTGACCGTCTTGCCGAGGACGGGGATGCGCGGCTGGACGCGGCCTTGTTGGACGTCCTCGACCGTCGCGCCGAGCGGCGGGTGATCGTCGATGCCACCGCCTCGGACGAAATCGCCGCCCGCCACGCCGTGTGGTTGCGTGCCGGCTATCACGTCGTCACCGCCAACAAGGCGGCGATCGGCGGGCCGTGGGCTGGCTGGCAGGCGGTCGCCGATGCGCGCCATGTCAGCGGTGCGGGCTACGGTGATTCGGCCGCCGTCGGCGCTGGTTTGCCGGCAATCGCCACCGCGCGGCGCCTGCATGCCTGCGGTGACCGGGTGGAACGCATCGAGGGCGTGTTTTCCGGCTCGCTGTCGTGGCTGTTCAGTCGCTACGACGGCACCCAGCCGTTCTCGGCCCTGCTCGCCGAAGCCCGCCAGCACGGCTACACCGAACCCGACCCGCGCGCCGATCTGTCTGGTGCGGATGTGGCTCGCAAGCTGGTGATCCTGGCGCGCAGCGCCGGCCACGCCTTGCGCGCCCAGAGCGTCACGGTCAACAACCTCGTGCCCGAAGCCCTGCGCGAGCTGCCGCTGGCCGAGTTCCTCGCGCGGGCAACCGAGCTCGATCCGGTGATCGCGGCCCTGCATGCCGCGGCGGCTGAACAGGGCGGCGTACTGCGCCACGTGGCGCGCTTCGATGCCGATGGTGGCGCCGAGGTCGGCTTGCGGGTGGTGTCGCGTGAACACCCGGCCGCACATCTGGCCGGCACCGACAACCTGTTCGCCTTTTCCAGCACCCGCTACAACCGGCAGCCGCTGGTGATCCGCGGCCCCGGTGCAGGTGCTGAGGTGACCGCGCAAGCGTTGCTGGGTGATGTGCTGGCGCTGGCCGGCAGCTGATCGGTGGCGGCGCCACCGCGCGGCTGACTGCTCAGGCCATGAACAGCGCGATCACGTCGTTGAGGAAACGCTGGCCCAGCGCGGTGGTGGCCAGCCGCTCCGGTTCGGCCACCAGCCAGCCACGACGGCGGGCTTCTTCGAGTGGTGCCGCGATTGCGGATGGGTCTAGCCCAGTTCGGGCGGCGAAGTCCGCCAGCGGCACGCCGTCGATCAACCGCAAGGCATTCAGCATGTACTCGAACGGCAGCTCGGCCGCGGGCACCACGTTGTCGCCACCAAGGCGTGCTGGCGTCGCGCCGGCTTTCATGTAAGCGGTTGGACTGCGCTGCTTCCAGCGGCGGTGCACCTGTCCCGTGGCGGCGTCGCTGAGCTTGCCATGCGCGCCGGCGCCGATGCCGAGGTAATCGCCGAAGCGCCAGTAGTTGGTGTTGTGGCGGCAGCGTCGCTGCGGTTGCGCGTAGGCGGAAATCTCGTACTGGCCGTAGCCCGCCGCGGCCAGCCGCGCCTCGCAGGCTTCCTGCATCGCCCAGGCGTGGTCGTCATCTGGCAATGGCGGCGGGTTGGCGGCGAATACCGTGTTGGGTTCCAGCGTCAGCTGGTAATGCGAAATGTGCGTGGGCGTCAACGCGATCGCGCGCTCGACGTCCGCCAGTGCGCCGGTCAATGACTGCTGCGGCAGCGCGTACATCAGATCGAGGTTGATGTTGGCGTAGCCCGCGTCCTGTGCCGATTTGACCGCCGCCTCGGCCTCGCTGGCCGAGTGGATGCGGCCGAGGCGCTGGAGCTTGTCGTCGTCGAAGCTCTGCACGCCGAAAGACAAGCGGTTGACGCCGGCAGCCAGGTAAGCATCGAAGCGGCCGTGCTCGACAGTGCCGGGATTGGTCTCCAGCGTGATCTCGCAATCGGCGGTAAATGCAAGCATGACGCCGGCGCGGTCCAGAAACCGCGCGATCAGCTCGGGTGCGAACAGGCTGGGCGTGCCGCCGCCAAAGAACACGCTGTGGATGGGCCGCCCGGCTGTCGCCGTGCCGGAATCAGTGAGGTCGGCCGCGAGATCGGCCAGCAACACGTCGATGTAATCCGCGTAAGGCGGCGGCGTATTGCGCAGCCCGTGCGAGTTGAAGTCGCAATAGGGGCACTTCTTCACGCACCACGGCATGTGCACATACAGCGCCAGCGGCGGGGCGATCAGCGGCATGATTCAAAGCGGCCGTTCGGCCAGACGCTGGCGCAGGGCGGCCAACGCGCGGCCGCGATGGCTGACGCGGTTCTTGAGGCCGGCTGGCAGTTCGGCGGCGCTTTGCTGTTCGCCATCGGGCAGGAACACGGGGTCGTAGCCAAAGCCGTGGTTGCCGCGCGGGGCATCGAGGATGCGCCCCGTCCAGCGGCCTTCGGCGAGCAGCGGCGCGGGATCGTCGGCGTGACGCAGCAGCACCAGTACGCAAATGAAGTACGCCGTGCGCTGTGCCGTCGGCACGTCGGCCATGGCCGCCAGCAACTTGGCGTTGTTGGCGGCGCTGTCGCCGTGCACGCCGGCATAGCGGGCCGAATACAGGCCGGGTGCGCCGGCCAGGTGGTTCACGCACAGGCCGGAATCGTCCGCCAGCGCCGGCAGGCCGGTGGCGCCGGCGGCGTGGCGGGCCTTGAGGATGGCGTTTTCGATGAAGCTGGCGCCGGTTTCCTCGGCATCGGTCACGCCGAGCGCGGATTGCGGCAGGATCTCGATACCGCTGTCGGCCAACAGTGTGCGCAACTCGACCAGTTTGCCGGCGTTGCCGCTGGCGAGCACGAGACGCGGGCTCATGCCGTGGCCAGTGCCGCGCGCTGGGCGCCCACCAGCTCGGCGATGCCTTTTTCCGCCAGCGCCAGCATCGCGTCCAATTCATCGCGGCGGAAGGCGTGGCCCTCGGCGGTGCCCTGGATCTCGATGAAGCCGCCGCCGTCGTTCATCACCACGTTCAAGTCGGTGTCGCAGTCCGACTCCTCGGCGTAGTCGAGGTCGAGCACCGGCTGGCCCTTGTAGATGCCGACCGAGACCGCGGCGATGGCGCCGATGATCGGGTTGCGCTTGAGCTTTTCGCGTTGCATCAACACCTGCACCGCGTCGACCAGCGCGACATAGGCGCCGGTGATGGCGGCGGTGCGGGTGCCGCCGTCGGCCTGGATCACGTCGCAGTCGAGCGTGATCACGCGCTCGCCCAGCGCCTGCCGATTGACGCAGGCGCGCAGGCTGCGGCCGATCAAGCGCTGGATTTCCATCGTCCGGCCGCCCTGGCCACCGCGCGCGGCTTCGCGCTGGGTGCGGCTGCCGGTGGCACGCGGCAGCATGCCGTATTCGGCGGTGACCCAGCCCTCGCCCTTGCCGCGCAGCCACGCCGGCACGCGATCCTCGATGCTGGCGGTGCAAAGCACGCGGGTGTCACCGAAACTGGCCAATACCGAGCCTTCGGCGTGGCGGGTGTAGTGGCGTTCAAGCTGGATCGGGCGCAATTGGTCGTGGGCACGAGCACTGGGACGGGTGACGCTGGACATGGGCGATTCGGACAGGCGGGGCGTTACAGTTTACCATTGAGCCCTTTTCCAGCCGGACACCACCGTCACATGATCCGCAGCATGACCGCCTACGCCAGCGCCGACCTGGCCGGCCCGACCGGCAATCTGGTCTGCGAACTGCGCACGGTCAATCACCGTTATCTGGAGATTTCGCCGCGCCTGCCGGAAGAACTGCGCAATCTCGAATCACTGCTGCGCGAGCACATCGGCGCGCGCTTGTCTCGCGGCAAGGTTGATGTGACGGTGCGCTTGCGCGGTGGCGGCCATGGCGCGATGCTGGACGTCGATCAAGCCCTGGTCGATCGACTGGCCACCTTGCACCGCGAACTGGAGCCGAAGTTTTCCGGTTTGCGGGTCGAGTTCGGCGAGTTGCTGCGCATCCCCGGCGTGCTGCGTCAGGCCGAGGTTGACGCCGCGGCGCAACAGGCGGCCTTGCTGGCCGTGCTCGATCAGGCCTTGGTGGCGCTGACGGCGACACGCGAACGGGAGGGCGTCAAGCTGGCTGCCTTGCTGTGCGAGCGGCTCGACGCCATCGAGAAAATCGTTGTCGAGGTGCGCGGCATCATGCCGGACATCCGCACCGCGCTGCGCACCCGCCTGGAAACCCGTCTCGCCGACCTCAAGCAACCGGTCGATCCCGGTCGGCTGGAACAGGAGCTGGTGTTGCAGGTGACCCGCAGCGATGTCGACGAGGAGCTGGATCGCCTCGCCACCCATATCAGCGAAACCCGCCGCGTACTGGCGCTGGACGAACCGGTTGGCCGTCGACTCGACTTCCTGATGCAGGAGTTCAACCGCGAAGCCAACACGCTCGGCTCCAAGGCCGTCGACACCCGCAGCACTCAGGCCGCGGTGGAGTTGAAGGTGTTGATCGAGCAAATGCGCGAACAGGTACAGAACATCGAATAGCCAAGCCCGTCGTTGCGGTGGTCGTTGGCTGGGCCTGGCTAGCGGGCATTTGCCTGTCGGATGCAAATTCATAACTCGGGGGGAAGTCATGAAGCGAGCAGAGATTCTCTTTTCGGGCGCCCTGCTGGCGGCGCTTGCCGGCCCGGTGCTGGCAGCGGATTTTGCCGGCGGTGGCACCGGGCCGATACCTGACAACAACCCTGCGGGCATTACCGTCAGTTTCAATGATTCCGCTATTGCCACCGGCGTGGGCCGGGTGTCGTTGCTGATGGATCTTCAGCACACCTATGCCGGCGACCTGACGGCGACCCTGCGTTCACCCGGTGGTGCCGCGCAGCTGGTGGTGTTTGGGAACATTGGTTTCGCGGTGATCCAACACGGAAACCCGAGCAATTTTGATGGTTTTTACAAATTTACCGACAACGCGGCGCAGGACATTTGGGCTATGACGGCGCCGCTGACCGACGCCGATATCGTTCCTCCGGATGCCTATCGCAGCAGCGGGGCATGTGCTGCGGGGCGGCTGCACGACGAGCTTGGCGGGGGCTTTCGCGGGCCTGGCGGGCACGCAGGCCAACGGCACCTGGACCCTGACGATTGCGGATACGCAACTTGGCGACACCGGCAGTATCAACAGCGCCTTGCTCAGCGTTGGTGAAGCCGACGATGAGCTGTTCGACAACGGCTTCGGCGCGCCGCTTCTCGGCAGCTGCACCAAGGTGCGTTCGGATTATACCGGCAGCGGTCGCAGCAGCTACGTACTGGCGCGCAACGTCATTGGCGAGATGACGTGGTACGTGAAGGACAACAACGGGACGGCAGCAGGCGCGGAAACGAGTTTCGAGCTGGGTACTGCTGCCGACACCTTGATCGATGGCGACATCGATGGCGATGGCATCGCTGATGCCATTGCCTGGACGCCGGGGCCAACGGGCCAGTTTGCGGTGCGTCGCTCGAGTCGTCCCGGCATGGCGCCGTTGTTGATTCCGTTCGTCACCAGCGGGGATGATCCGACCCATATCGGGGACTATGACGGCGATGGTATCGACGATCTGGCGCTCTATCGCGATGGCGCGATGCCCGGCGACCCGTCCCACACCCTGATTCGCTTGAGCAGCACCGGTGGCGTGCGGGATCTGGTGACGGGGGAAAGCGGCAATGGCGCCAATGGCGGCATCGACTACAGCGGAGACGGCAAGGCCGACATGGCGATCCAGAGCGATGCCGGTGGCGGTGTGGGCCACTACCGCATTTACGACGGCAGCAGCGGCGCGATCGATTCCAGCTTCAATTTTGGTCAGTTC
>DASSXP010000235.1:0-4326 GCA_035703755.1 Rhodanobacteraceae bacterium
CGGCGGCGGCGGGCTCCAGCTTGGCCTGAACGATACGGCGCGAATCCGGGTTCAGGTGGGTGACGAACGCGTCATCGTCCGGTGCTGGCACCTTGAACAGCCGGTCGTACAGGCGCAGCTCGGCGTCGACCGCGTGGCGGGCGCTGACCCAATGGATGGTGCCCTTGACCTTGCGGTCTGCGCCCGGCAAGCCGTGACGCGAATCCGGGTCCAGCGTGACGTGAAGTGCGGTTACGCTGCCATCCGGCGCTTTTTCGACGGCCACGCAACGAACAATGCCGACACCGCGCAACCGGACTTCGCCGTCCGGCACCAACCGCTTGAAACCCTTGGGTGGGACTTCGGCAAAATCGTCGCGCTCGATCCACACCTCGCGCGCGAACGGTACCGTGCGCTGACCGAAGCTGGCGTCCTTGGGATGGTTGGCGAATTCGAGTGATTCCTGGTGATCCGCCGGCAGATTGTCGATGACCACTTTCAGCGGATCGAGCACGGCCATGCGGCGCGGCGCGTGGGCATCGAGATCCTCGCGCACGCAGCCTTCCAGCACGCCATAGTCGATGATCGAGTTCTGCTTGCTGATGCCGGCACGTACCCAGAACGTGCGCAGCGCAGCCGACGTGAAACCGCGGCGGCGCGCGCCGACCAGGGTTGGCATGCGCGGGTCGTCCCAGCCGTCAACCAAGCCGTCTTGCACCAGCTTCAGCAATTTCCGCTTGCTCATCACGGTGTAGTCGAGGTTGCCGCGCGAGAATTCGATCTGCCGCGGCTTGGAGGGTGCCGTCGGCAGGCCGGCATCCACCAGCGGCTGCCACAGTGCCGGATGATTCGGGAGATCAACCTGATCCACGAACCAGTCGTACAGCGGCCGGTGGTCCTCGAACTCCAGCGTGCAGAAGGAGTGAGTGATGCCTTCCAGCGCGTCCGACAGGCAGTGCGCGTAGTCGTACATCGGGTAGATCGGCCAGGCATCGCCGGTATTCTGATGCGCCAGCTTGCGGATGCGGTAGATCGCTGGATCGCGCAAGTTGATGTTGCCAGCCGCCATGTCGATCTTGGCGCGCAGGGTCTTCGCGCCATCGGCGAACTCGCCCGCGCGCATGCGTCGGAACAGATCCAGGTTTTCTTCCACGCCGCGTTCGCGGTGCGGCGAATTGCGCCCCGCTTCGGTCAGGGTGCCGCGCAGGGCACGCATTTCCTCGGCGCTCAAGTCATCGACGTACGCATGGCCGTCCTCGATCAGCTTCAGCGCAGCGCGATAGAACACCTCAAAGTAATCCGAGGCATGCCGCAGCTCCGACCACTCGAAGCCGAGCCAGCGCACGTCGTCCTTGATCGCCTCGGCATAGATCGGATCCTCTTTGCCGGGGTTGGTGTCGTCCAGGCGCAGATTGCAGCGGCCAGCGAATTCGGCGGCCAAGCCAAAATCGAGGCAAATCGCCTTGGCGTGGCCGATGTGCAGAAAGCCGTTCGGCTCTGGCGGAAAGCGCATGCGCACGCTGGCATGCTTGCCGGTGGCGAGATCGTCGCGGACGATCTGGGCGATAAAGTGATTGGGCGTAGCGGCGTCGTCTGCCATGGTGGTCTGTAGGTGGCGTGCAAACGGGGAAGTGTAGCGCTTGCGCGCCGCCTTCGCTGCGCGTAGCGTGGCCACATGCGTACCGTCTACCACGCCGAAAACCTGATCGACGCCCATCTGGTCAAGGACGCGCTGGAGTCGGTCGGCATCCCGGCCTTCATCGCCGGTGAATACCTGACCGGTGGCGTGGGGCAATTGCCGGCACGGGACTTCATCGCGGTGATGGTGCCGGACGGGCTGGTCGATGCCGCCACGCCTCAGGTCGCCGCGCTGGAGCACGCGCTGGCCGAATCCCGGCAGGCCTTGCGCGATGACGAGGGTGGGGCTGACAGTGGGCTGATTCCCGCCTGAGGCGCGCTTGAATCGGCCTTCGTGGCATCATCGGCGCCGCGCGCATGTCACGCCTTCCCATCCCGCCACCGAGAGCACCCCGAAATCCATGGCCAGCATCGAATCGCGTGGTCCGCGACAAATCTACAAAGCCTTGATCTGGTCTTTGCAGGGGCTGCGCGCCGGCTGGCGTCACGAAGCCTCGTTCCGCTTCGAGCTCTATCTGGCGGTGGTGGTGGTTCCACTTGGTCTGTGGCTGGGTCAGGGCGGGGTGGAAAAACTGCTGCTCGCTGGAACACCGCTGCTGGTGTTGTCCGCCGAGCTGCTCAACTCCGCCATTGAAGCGGTGGTCGACAAGGTCAGCCCGGAGTTCAACGAGCTGGCCGGTCGTGCCAAGGACATGGGCTCGGCCGCCGTGTTCCTGCTGATGCTGCTGGTATTGCTGGCCTGGGGGTTGCTGCTGGTACCGCGATTTGGCTGACGCAGTCGGCCCAATTCCTGTACCGAGCCGTATTGCAACGTGTGCGCGACTGCGTTAAGGTCATGTTACGGCCCGCCCGGGCCGGTCAAGCCTGCACGCAATCCGCGCACGAGAGTTTGATGGAAAGGCCGAAGAGTCCGCGTCGGTCGGTTGTTCAACACATTGAATTACAAGCTTTAACCAACACAGTGACCTTTAGGGGAACACACAGAATGAAAGTGAAACTTCTTACCACCGCGGTTTGCGCCAGCTTGGCGCTGACGGCTTGGGCCGATGGCGCCCGCGCCGCCGATGCGCTGAATCTCTCGCTGCCGGCAACCGCGGCCGGCACCGCCGCGCTGGCCCAGAGCCAGGACGCCCAGTCCCAGGACGCCAGCCAGGCCACCGACGAGCAGAAAAAAGCCAAAGAGCTCAACAAGATCGTCGTCACCGGCTCGCTGATCCCGCGCGCGCAGATCGAAACCGCCACGCCCAGCGTGCAGATCACCGCCGAAGACATCAAGGCGCAAGGCTTCAAGTCCGTTTATGAAGCGCTGAAGTCCACCCCATTCGCCACCGGCGGTGTGCAGGGCAACCAGGACAGCGCGTCCTTCACTCAAGGCGCTCAGACCCTCAGCCTGTTCGGTCTGGATCCGGGCTTTACCCTGATCCTGGTGGACGGCCACCCGCTGGCCGACTATCCGCTGCTGTACAACGGCGAGTCCAACTTCGTTGACCTGTCGTCGATTCCGACTGCCATGGTTGACCACATCGATATTGTGCCGGGCAACCAGTCGGCCATTTACGGCTCCAGCGCCATCGCCGGCGTGGTCAACATTGTCCTCAAGCAAAAGGTCGATGGTATCGATCTTGGCGTTCGCGTCGGTGGCTACAGCCAGGGCGGTGGCGCCAGTCAGCGCATTTCCCTCGTTGGCGGCCACAGCTTTGGCAAGCTGGATGCCATCTTCGGCTTGCAGTACGACAACAGCGATCCGATCTGGGCTTATCAGCGTAATTGGACGGACTCCTATCTGGACAACCCGTCGGGTAATGGCGTCGCCTCGCGTGACCGTCTGCACCTGGCCTATTCGTTGCCGGACTTCAGCTATCTCGGTTACATCGATCCGGGTGAACATGCTTGCGACGGCATCACCAATCTGTTCAATGGCACGGAGAAGTACCAGTATCGTCCTGGCAGCGGGTACTACTGTGGCAGTACCGAGACGGCCGGTTACACCACGCTCAAGAACAAGTACCAGGACACCGCCGGTTACCTCAGCCTGAAGATGCCGCTGGGTGACAACGCCCAAGCCTATGCCAACTTCATCTTCGACCACAGCAAGGTGTTCTACAACGTCGGTTCCGGCTACACCTGGTGGGGTGCCAACGATGGCGGTTACTTCGTTGACGCCAACGCCGGTCAGCTGGCGCTTGCGCAGTGGGCGTTTGCGCCGGAAGAAGTGGGTGGTTACGAGAACATCGGCAGCAACCAGGTCAAGGACGCCTACAACAGCACCATCGGCGTGCGCGGCAACTTCGGTGATTCCGACTGGGCGTACGACGCCTACTACGATCGTTCGCAGGTGTGGGTGACCAGCCATGAACGTGAGCGCATGTCTGCCAAGATCGACGCTTACTTCGAGAACCTGTTCCTGGGTCCTCAGCTGGGTGAATGGTACGGCTACCCGGTCTACGCGCCGGATTGGGACAAGTTCTACACCAATGCCATCACGCCCGAGGTGTATCGCAGCTTCACCGATATGCTGACCAGCAAATCGCAAAGCTGGATGCAGCACGTGAACGCAGTCTTCACCAACACCAACTTGTTCGACTTGCCGGGTGGCTCGGCTGGTATTGCCGCACTGGTGCAGGCGGGCAACCAGCATTGGTCACTGCGTCCGGATCAGCGTTTCGTCGATGGCGAAGTGTGGGGAAGCGTGCGCCGCACGGGACACGG
>DASSXP010000237.1:0-20805 GCA_035703755.1 Rhodanobacteraceae bacterium
ATCGGTGCTGGCCGACCCGGTGCGCGGCGCCCTGACCGCGCCGGAATCCCCGCTGCTTGGCGGCGCGGCCGACCTGCACACGCTGTATGCCACGGGACAGTCCTGGTCATTCGCGCAATACGCCGGCAACAGCCGGCTGAAGGAACTGGCGCGCCTGCCAGATGGCACCGTGCTGGTGCTGGAACGCTCGCGGCCAGGGCCATCCAAAGACGTCTATGTCGCCAGCCTGCGCCGGCTCGACATCGCCGCCTGCAAAACCCACCGTGCCTGCCCGACCACGCAATTGGCGACACTGCCAGCCGGCCCGGACAATTTCGAGGGCATGGCGGTACTGGATAACCGCCACCTGCTGATCGTCAGCGACAATGGCGATGCGCCCGCCCGTGGCACCACATTCGAATTGATCGGATTCGCACCATGAAACGACACCGCCTCAAGTGCTCGCTGCTGGCTGTCGCCAGCGCCGTCGCGCTGGGCGCGAGCGCGCGCCCGGCGGCCGCTTTCGAACTCAAGCCCAGTGCCCGCCTGCACCTCGATTACGGCCACAACTCGCCCGACGTGAAAGCTCTGGACGATGGCCTCTACGTCCGCCGCTCGGTGCTTGGTCTGGAAGGAACGTTCGCTTCCAACTGGGCGTTTGAAATCGGCTACAACCTCGCCAGCAAAGGCGAGCTGAAACCGGCGGACGGCGGCTTCCGCGACCTCACCGTGAGTTACGACGGCTGGCAGGGCGGCGAGCTGACACTTGGCCAGTTCAAGCTTCCGTTCGGCCTGGACGAATTGACCAGCTCCAACAACATCGCCTTCATCGAACGCTCGATGGCAACCGACGCGTTCGCGCCCTCGCGGCGGATGGGCGTTGGCTTCAAGCGACATGGGGCGGGCTACACGATTGGCGCGATGCTGTTCGGCTCGTCGATTGACGGTGACGACCGTGGCCGCGGCGTGGCCGCGCGGTTCACCGCGGCGCCGATCCAGAATGAGCAGACGGTGCTGCATTTCGGCCTCGCCGCCGTGCTCGAAAAGCCGCGTGGCAAGGTGGACTTCGACACGGCGCCGGAGTCGCGCGTGGTCGATGCCGACCTCGTCAACACCGGCCGCATCGACGGCGTGGAGCGAACCCGGCGAACCGGGCTTGAAACGGCCTGGCAACACGGGCCCGTCACCTTGCAAGGAGAGTGGATGGATACCACCCTCCAACGCGATGCCGGCCGGCCGAACGCAAGGCTCGACGGCTGGCATGTTGGCGCCAGTTGGCTGCTGACGGGCGAAACCCGTCGCTACAAGAACGGCGAATTCAAGGCGCTGCGACCGCAAGCGGCAAGCGGCGCCTGGGAACTGGTGGCCCGCTGGAGCCAGCTCGACCTCGACCACGGCGACATCCTTGGTGGCCGCGAAAAGAACCTCACGCTGGGCCTCAACTACTATCGCAACAGCCATCTGCGTATCATGCTGAATCACATCCGGGTGCACAGCGAACGCCGCGGCCAGAGCGACAACCCGGACATCCTGCTGCTGCGCCTGCAGCTCGTGTACTAGGCGCGGGAGGCTGCTGGTGGCAAGCAAACGCATTTTGATCGTCGACGACGAGGACAGCATCCGTTTCGGCATGCAGGACTTCCTCGAATCCCACGGTTACCGGGTGTTCGACGCCGACAGTTGCCGCAAGGCGCGTGAGGTGTTCCAGGCCGCGTCGCCGGACGTTGCAATCATCGACTACCGCCTCGAAGACGGCACCGCGATCGACCTGCTGCGCGCCTTCAAGCAAATCGACCCGAGCGTGCCGCTGATCGTGCTGACCGCCTACGGCTCGATTGATCTGGCGGTGGAAGCGGTCAAGGAAGGCGCCGAACAGTTTCTGACCAAGCCGATCGAACTCGGGACGCTGCTGGCCATCCTCAAGCGCCAGTTCGCCACCCGCCGACTGCGGCGCCAGCAACAGGCCATTGCCACCCGCGAGACACGCGAGCAGATCGACCCGTTCGCCGGCACCAGCCCGGCGATCCGGCAGCTGGCCGAGCAAGCCGCCAAAGTCGCTGCCGCAGACAGCCCGATTCTGATCCTGGGCGAAACCGGCACCGGCAAGACCCTGCTGGCCAAATGGCTGCACCAGCACGGCCCGCGCGCCGAGGAGCCCTTCGTCGACCTCAACTGCGCCGGCCTCGCGCCGGAGTTCCTGGAAGCCGAACTCTTCGGCCATGAAAAAGGCGCCTTCACCGGCGCCGTCAACGCCAAGCAGGGTCTGCTGGAAGTGGCCGACGGCGGCAGCGTATTCCTCGATGAAATCGGCGATGTCGACGCGCGCGTGCAGCCCAAACTGCTCAAAGTGCTGGAGGAACGCCGTTTCCGTCGCATGGGCTCGGTGCAGGAGCGCGAGATCGACATCGGGCTGATCGCCGCCACCCACAAGAACCTGACCGAACAGATCAAGCAAGGCCGCTTCCGCAGCGATCTTTACTTCCGCATCAACAGCATTCCATTGCAGATGCCGGCATTGCGTGAGCGACGGCAAGACATTCAACTCCTGGCCAACCGCATGCTGGCGCCGCTGCGCTCACACCGCGGGCTGCGGGTCGAGCTCAGCAGCGCCGCCGCCAGCGCGCTCGAAGCCTATCCCTGGCCCGGCAACATCCGCGAATTGCGCAACGTGCTGGAGCGCGCGGCCTTGCTCAGTGAGGACGGCTGCATTGATGTCGACGGGCTCAATTTTGGCCCCGTACCCGCAACCGAGAATGTCCGCGCGGGAACCCGCCTCGACACGAGCCTGACCCTGCTCGAAGTCGAGCGACGCCATATCGAACAGGTGTTGCGCGAAGAAGGCGGCAAGGTGGCCGAGGCCGCGCGCCGGCTCGACGTGCCGCGCAGCACGCTGTACCAGAAGCTCAAAGCCTATGGCATCCAGGCCGGTCAACGTGACTGCGCCTGATTCGGTGCCGGCAAGCTGACAGCGGCGCGGGCGAGCGGCCATGTTCAAGAGCAAAATCTACCTTGGCCTTGCCATCCTCGTCGCGCTCGGCCTGGGGGCGATGTTCCACATTTACCGCAACCTGGGCAACGTGGCCGGTTATCTCGCCACCCTCGACAGCGTCAGCGTACCGTTCAGTATCGCCTCGCTGGAAATGGAAAAGAACACCGGCGAGTACGCCCTTGGCGTGCTGCGCTACGTCAGTGACCCGATGCCCGCCGTGCGCGAAGAAGCCATCCACGATGTGGCTGACTTCACCAAGCGCTACACGATCTACATGCAGCTCAGCACCACCGAGCGCGAGCGGGCGCTCGGCCGACGGGTGATGGCCGGGCACCAGAAACTGGCCGCGAACGGCAACGCCCTGATGGACCAGCGCGATCAGCTGGACGCGCTGTTTCGGGAAACCACCGGGCACCTGGAAGCCATCGACGCCCTGCTGGATGGCCGCGCCGCGGGCGCCGTGCCGCGGGTGCTGCACAGCGGCGCCACGGTGCGCACCGCATTGCAGGACATCGAGTCGGAAACCGCCGAAGTCGGCTTCTGGCTGACCCTGTTTCGCAGCCGCCCCAACGACGAAACCAGCGCGACACTGCTGCAAAAACTTGGCGAACAAAACGGCGCACTGTCGCATTATCTCAGCCTGCCGCTGAGCTATCAGGAACGTGCCCTGGGCCAGGCCATCGCGCGTATCCAGAAGCAGGTCACCACAGATGCCCGCAAGCTGCTCATCGGCGAGACCGACATCAGCCGTCGCGCCGAGGCATTCGAATTGCTGGCGAACCAGATCGACGACATTTTCGACGACGACATCCAGACCATGCTGATCAAGGATCTGGCCGCCCCGCAGCAAAACGCCGACGTCGCCATCGAGAACGTGCGCCATACGCTGCGCTACCTGATCCCGGGCTATTTTCTCGCTGCCGGCGTCGTTGGCCTGCTGCTCATCTACACCATATTGCGTCCGCTGAAGCGCTTGGCCGAAGGCACCGAAGCCATCGGCGCGCGCGACCTGACGCACCGCATCCCGGTCCACGGCAAGGACGAGTTCGCCCAGCTTGCCGGCCAGTTCAACCAGATGGCGGAGCGCTTGCAGCAAAGCACGGTCTCACGCGAGCTGCTGGAGGCCAGCGAAAAGAAACTGCGTGTGTCGGTGACCGAGCTCAGCGCGGAAATCGCCGAGCGCAAACTGGCCGAGAGCGAGCGCGAAGGCATGCGCCAACAATTGCAACGCAGCGAGACCCTGGCCGCGATGGGGCAACTGGTAGCGGGCGTCGCGCACGAAGTGCGCAACCCGCTGTTCGGCATCTCCTCGACGCTGGATGCGATGGAAGCCGGCGCCAACAGCGGCCGCCCGACGACGCGTTATCACGAAGTGCTGCGCCGTGAGGTCAACCGGCTCAACAAGCTGATGACCGAATTGCTGGAGTTCGGCCGCAGCTCGCCGCAGGAACGCAGCATCGAACCGCTGGCCAGCCATCTCGCCGAGGCCATTCGCAATTGCCAAGCCAGCGCCGACGCCGCCGGCGTCACGGTGCGCCTGCTGGCCAGTGATGATGCACTGGTCTCGATGCACCGCGACCGTCTGTTGCAGGTTCACGTCAACTTGATCGAGAACGCCTTGCAGCACGCGCCTGCCGGATCGGAAGTGCTGATCGCCACCCACGCCAACAGCGGCAGCGCCGGCACGCCGTGGATCGAGTATCGTGTGATGGACAGCGGCCCCGGCTTCGCGGCCGAGGACCTGCCGCTGCTGTTCAATCCCTTTTTCACCCGCCGCCGCAAGGGCACCGGCCTGGGGCTCGCCATCGTGCGCCGCATCGTCGATGAGCACCACGGCGTGATCGAGCCCGCCAACCGGCCGCAAGGCGGCGCCGTCATGGCTGTGCGGCTGCCGGTGGCTCGCGCCGCATCCTGATCGGCACACGGCCGACACCTGGTCTCGGCCGACTCAACGGGACTGCAAGCGTTGCTGTGCCGCACGCGCGAGGTAGTGCGTGGGTGACAGCGCGGCCTGCGCCAGGCGCAAGGCGCCTTGCCACGCCTGACGCGCCCGATCGAGCTGGCCCGAGGCCTGGGCAAGATCGCCTTTGAGCAGTTCAAGCCGCACCCGGTCGAAGGTTTCCAGATCGTACTTCGCCAAATCCTGTCCGGCCGATTTCAAGGCATCGCCTGCCCGCGCACGATCACCGGCGCGCAGAGCCAGACGCGCCCGATCCATCCGTGCCAGGCGCAGAATGCTGTTGCGTGGCGTCGTCAGGCGCGGCGCCAGCGACAGCACTTGCGCCAGCCGTTGGCTGGCCTCGGCATCCTTGCCGTTACGGATCAGAACTTGCACCAGCTGCTCGCGCATGGCGAGGTTGCCGGGACTGGTGGCCGGGTGCGCTTTTTCATAGCGGGCATAGGCGCGCCGCAAATCGGCCTCGGCTGCATCCCCTTGCCCGGCGTCTGCTTCGGAGAGCGCCAGATTGCGCCGGTAACTGGCCGTGGTGGCGGACTCCGCACCGTAGCGCTCGGCGGCCAACTCCAGCGCGCGGCGGAACATCGCCACCGCGTCGGCGATCTTGCCGCGATCCTGCAACACCGTGGCCAGATTGTTGACCGTCGCCGGTTTGAGCTGGCCATAGGCATCGCGCTCGATGCTCATGGCCTCGCGCAGCAAGGCTTCCGCTTGCGGCAGCTGGCCGGCGCGGCGGTGCATGGCGCCGAGGGTGCTGAGGATGCCGGCGGTGCGGGTATCGCCCGCGGGGAGAAAGCGCCGCGCGGCCGCGAGCGCGCGTTGTGCTTCCTTGATCGCTTGATCGAGCCGGCCTTGCCGCCGCCACACCAGCGCCCGCTCGATCCGGATCGCCGACACCAGCGGCTGCGCGGCCGGGTTTGACAGCGCCAGCGGCTCTGCCTGCGCGAAGGCCGTCAACGCCGCATCAAATTGCCCGAGCGCACTCAGATTGGAACCCAGCCCGTAAGCGATCTGGGCGCGCAATGGCGCTGGCGCCGGCGCGGCGGAAGCCAGCGCGTCCGCCCGTCGCAAGTGCGTGACAGCGTTGGCGAACGCATCGAGGTAGAACTCGGCCCGGCCCAGGCCCAGCAAAGCATCAACACGACGCAAATCGAGCGGTGCCGCCGGCACGTTGTCGAGCTCTCCCAGCGCCCGCTCGAACAGCTTGCGCGCGCGCTCGAAAAAGCCCAGCTTGCGGTACACATTGCCGACCGCCACCAGCATGTCGATGCGGGTATCCGGCTGATCGGCCAGCAGGCGGTCGAGGCTGGCAACCGCGCGATCCGCCAGCTCGCGTTCGGTGGCAATGCTGTTGTCACCGGCGTGGGGCTGGCCGGCATCGAAAACTTGCAGAAGAAAGTTCTGCACCCCGGTGGCGCGCGCCAGCGCCAGCTCGGCGCGATGGGCGGCAGCGCGGGCCTGGCGCGCCTGCCACAGCGTCCCCGCCATGCCGATCAACAGCGACAGCAGCAGCGTGCCGGCGAGCGCCGCACCCAGTCGGTTGCGACGCAGGTAGCGGCGAACGCGAGCCGCACGTCCCAGCGACCGCGCCAGCACCGGCCGATCCGTCCGCGCCGCGTCAAGGTCGGCAACCAGCGCTTCCACCGAGCCGAAACGCTGCAACGGGTCGAAAGCCATGGCTTTCAGCACGATGGCATCCAGATCGTCGCGCCGGTGTCGCGGCCACGCCATCCGAGCGTGCCGTGACGGCGGTGGCACGCACACCTCGCGCAGGCGATCCGCCAGCGCCGCGCCAGACCCCGCTGGCAAGGTGTACGGTCTGACCTCGGCAAGGAGCTCATACAAAATCACACCCAATGCGTAAACATCGGTGGCCGTGGTGACGGCATCGCCGCGCAATTGCTCCGGCGCGGCGTAATCGGGGGTAGCGATCAGCAGCGTCGGCGTCAGCAGGGCGGACTCCATGTCGCCCTCGTTGACAGCGGCGTGCAGCAGCCCGGCGGTACCAAAATCCAGCAGCTTGACCTCGCCCTCCCGGCTGACCAGGATGTTGTCCGGTTTCAGGTCGCGGTGCACCACCAGACGCCGATGGGCATAGGCCACCGCTGCACAGATCTTGCAGAACAAGACAAGCCGCGCGTCAAGATCAAGGTTGACTGCACGCACATGCGTCAGCAACGAGACGCCATCGACGTATTCCATCGCAAACCAGGGCGCGCCCTGCGCATCGAAGCCGCCGTCGAGCAGGCGGGCAATGGCCGGGTGCTCAAGCGCGGCCAGGATCCGCCGCTCAGCGCTGAAACGCCGGCGCCAGTCGTGCGTATCCAGCTCATGCCGCACCCGCTTCAGCGCGACGCGTTGCTCGAAACCGCCTTCGACCCGTTGCGCCAGCCAGACCGTGCCCATGCCCCCTTCGCCAATGCGGCGCACCAGCCGATACGGCCCCACCAGATCGTCCGCTGCTGCCGGTGCGCTGGCCGCCGCAAAGGCTGGCAAGGGCAAGGGCTGATCCAGCAAGGGTTGGCTGCGCGCATCGGCCACCAGCATGCCGTGCAGAGCCGCCGCCAGTTCGGCATCGTCGGCGCACACGGCAGTGACATAGGCCGCGCGCCCGGCTTGCGGCTGCTCCACCGCCGCATCGAACAACTGACACAGGCGCTGAAAGCGTTCCGGCTGCATGGTTTCAGCCGGCCGCCTGGCCCATGCGCTCACCGATGAACGCCCGGGCGCGGCGCCAATCCCGCTTGATGGTGCGGTCGGACAAGCCCAGTGCCTGCCCGGTTTCCTCCACGCTCAAGCCGCCGAACACGCGCAGCTCCACCACCTGCAACAGACGTGGATCGAGCCTCTGCAACAAATCCAGCACCTCGTCCAGCAACAACATCTGCTCGGGGTCGTCGTTGTCAGCGGCAATCTCCACTGTCAACGACAGGTGCACCGCGCCGCCACCGCGCTTGTGGGCCAGACGGCGCCGCGCATCGTCCATCACGATATTGCGCATCGCCGTGCTGGCATAGGCAAAAAATTGATTGCGGTGCGGGAACTCGACGCCACTGCCGACGACACGCAACCAGGCCTCGTGCAGCAAGGCGGTGGTTTGCAATGCCGAGCCGGGCCGCGCCAATGCCATTTGCCGATGCGCCAGCGCGTGCAACTCCCGGTAGATGGCCGGCGCCAACTCCCGTTCGGCCTGGCTGTCACCCGCGCGGGCCGCCACCAGCAGGCGCGTGATCTCGCCCGTTTCCGCCTTTGCCCCGGAATCCGGGGCCGACGTATTTCCCGCCGCCGACATGCCGCACTCCCGCTCACCTTGACGGAGTATCGCACGCCACCCAAGCGGTTCGTATCATCCGCCGGCGCGAGCCTTGAGCGCCGTCACTGCGGGGAGTTCCTTGCCTTCCAGAAACTCCAGGAAGGCGCCGCCGCCGGTGGAGATGTAGCCGACGTCGTCGGCGATGCCGTACTTGTCCACCGCCGCCAGGGTGTCGCCGCCACCGGCAATGGAAAACGCGGGCGAAGCGGCGATGGCGCGGGCCAGCACCTCGGTACCCTGACCGAAGGCATCGAACTCGAACACCCCAACCGGACCGTTCCACACCACCGTACCGGCACGGGCGATCATCTCGGCGTAGCGAGCCGCGGTTTGCGGCCCGATGTCCAGAATCATTTCATTGTCGCCCACCTGATCAACGGCTTTGACCGTGGCGCGCGCATCGGCGGAAAAAGCCGGCGCCACCACCACGTCGAGTGGAATCGGCACCTCCGCGCCACGGGCGGCGGCGGCGGCCATCACCCGGCGCGCGGCTTCGAGCAAATCCGGCTCGCAGAGCGAGGTGCCAACCTTGTGGCCCATCGCGGCAATAAAGGTATTGGCAATGCCGCCGCCGACGATCAGCTGATCGACCTTGCCAACCAGGTTTTCCAGCAAGGTCAGTTTGGTGGATACCTTGGAACCGGCGACGATAGCCAGCAGCGGTCGGGCCGGCTCCAGCAGCGCCTTGCCCAGCGCATCGAGCTCGGCCGCCAGCAGCGGGCCGGCCACCGCCACGGGCGCGTGGCGAATCACGCCATGGGTGGACGCCTGGGCACGGTGCGCGGTGCCGAAAGCGTCCATCACGAACACATCGCACAGCGCGGCATAGCGGCGCGCCAAGGCCGCGTCGTCGGACTTCTCCCCCGGATTCATGCGGCAGTTTTCCAGCAGCACCACCTCGCCCGGTGCCACCTCCACGCCATCGAGATAGTCGCGCTGCAAGCGCACCGGCGAGCCCAGCGCCGCAGCCAGCCACGCGGCGACCGGCGCCAGCGACTCGCTTTGTTGGAATTCGCCCTCCTTTGGCCGCCCCAGATGCGACAACACCATCACCCGGGCGCCGGCATCGCGGGCCAGCCGCAAGGTGGGCAGCGCCGCCTCCAGCCGCTGGCTCGAGGTAATGCGCCCGGCATCAATCGGCACATTCAAATCTTCGCGGATCAACACCCGCTTGCCGGCCAGATCGAGATCCATCATGCGCCCAACGTTCATGCCGCTCTCCCGGGGTGGTGTCGCCAAACTGACGAAACGCCCATTGTCTCCGCACAGGCCGGCAACGGCAAACCGCTTCAACGCCGGCGTGAATGCGCGTAGGCTTTGACTTCCGTCCAATTGGAGGCCAGCCCCATGCCCCAGGATTTCGTCCTGTACAGCTACTGGCGCTCCAGCGCCGCGTATCGCGTGCGCATCGCGCTGAATCTCAAGAACCTGCCTTACACCATCGAGCCGGTGCATCTGCTGGCCGATGGCGGCCAGCAGCACCGCGCCGAGTATGTGGAGTTGAACCCGCAGCATCTGGTGCCGACGCTGGTCGATGGTCGGCGGGTGATTCGCCAGTCGCTGGCGATCATCGAGTATCTGGATGAATACGCGCCGGAACCGGTTCCCTTGCTGCCGCTCGACCCGCGCGAGCGCGCTCGCGTGCGTGGCCTGGCGATGGTGGTCGCCTGCGATATCCATCCACTTGCCAATCTGCGTGTGATGCAGTATCTCGAACGCGAGCTGGGTGCCGATGACGACGCCCGTCTGGCCTGGACCCGGCACTGGATCGCCGACGGCCTGAGCGCTTTCGAGGCGATGCTGGCCAATCACCCGGATACCGGCGAGTTTTGCCAGGGCGACACACCCGGCATGGCCGATGCCTGCCTGATCCCGCAGGTCTACAACGCACGCCGCTGGGGGCTGGACGTGGCCGCCTGGCCCGTCATCGCGCGCATTGAACGCGCCTGTCTGGCACTGGACGCCTTCCAACTGGCCGCGCCCGAAGCCCAAGCCGACGCACCGGCACGCGCGTCTTGACGCAAATCAAGGTGCGTTAAGCCAATTCAGGCGACAATCGGCTGTTCACACCGGAGGCCCCATGCCCAACCAGCGTATCGAAACCTACAACGACCGAGTTGTACGGCAGTTCCTGTTGGCCGCCGCCGTCTGGGGCATCATCGGCATGTCCGTCGGCGTCTACATCGCCGCCGAGCTGGCCTGGCCGGCGCTCAATCTCGGCCTGCCCTTCATCACCTTCAGTCATCTGCGCCCGGATCACACCTTCGGGGTGATTTTCGCTTTCGGCGGCAGCGCCTTGATCGGCACCTGCTACTACGTGGTGCAGCGCACCGGCCACACGCGCCTCGCGCTCGGCAAGCTGGCGGAGTTCACTTTCTGGGGCTGGCAGCTGATCTGCGTGCTGGCGATGGTCACCATGCCGCTGGGCCTGACGCAGAGCAAGGAATACGCCGAGCCGGAATGGTGGATCGACATCCTGATCGCAATCGTCTGGGTCAGCTTCGGCGTGGTGTTCTTCGCCACCCTGGCGCGGCGGCGCATCCAGCACATCTACGTCGCCAACTGGTACTACGGCGCCTTCATCATTGCCGTCGGCCTGTTGCACATCGTCAACAATCTGGCCATCCCGGTATCGTGGACCAAGTCCTACCCGATCTACTCCGGCGTGGTCGACGCCATGGTGCAGTGGTGGTACGGCCACAACGCGGTGGCGTTCTTCCTCACCGCCGGCTTCCTCGGCATGATGTACTACTTCGTGCCGCGCCAGGCGCAGCAGCCGCTGTGGAGCTACCGCTTCTCGATCGTCAATTTCTGGGCGCTGATTTCCGTCTACATGTGGGCCGGCGCGCATCACCTGATGTACACCGCCCTGCCGGACTGGGTGCAGTCGGTCGGCATGGCGTTCTCGCTGGTACTGCTGATGCCGAGCTGGGGATCGGCCGCGAACGGCCTGATGACTTTCAAGGGCTCGTGGTCGAAGTTGAAATCCGATCCGGCGGTGAAGTTCATGGTGCTGTCGCTGGTGTTCTACGCCGCGGCCACGTTTGAAGGCTCGTTGATGGCGGTGAAGAGCGTCAACTCGCTGTCGCACTACACCGACTGGACCATCGCCCATGTGCATTCGGGCTCGCTCGGCTGGGTGGCGATGATCACCATCGGCTCGCTCTACGCGATGGCGCCGCGCGCACTCGGTCGCCCGGCGATGCACTCGCACCGCGGCATGAACGTGCATTTCTGGCTGCACACCATGGGCACGTTGTTCTACGTGCTGGCGATGTGGATCGCCGGCGTCACCGAAGGCGAAATGTGGCGCGCCACCAACCCGGACGGCTCGCTGATGTACGGCTTCCTCGACAGCCTGATCGCCATCAAGCCCTTGTACGCGGTGCGCTGGTTTGGCGGCGTGCTGATTCTGTCCGGCATGTGCGTGATGGCGTGGAATCTGTGGCACACCGCCGCCGACGCCCGCGCCCGCATCATCAAGCCGATCCCGGTGCCGATCCCCGAGCCGGTACACAACCAGACCCCGGCGCCGTTGCCGGCGGCCGGTTGAGGAGCACGACGTGGCTTACAAACATTTTGAAGCGATTGAAAAACACGCCGGCCTGCTCGGCATCCTGACTGCGGTGATGGTGTCGCTTGGCGGTTTGGCGGAAATCACCCCGCTGTTCATCGAGGCCAGCAAGGTGCACGCGACCCAGGGCGTCAAGCCCTACGACGCGCTGCGCCTCGCCGGCAAGGATGTCTACGTCCGCGAAGGCTGCTATCTGTGCCACTCGCAGATGATCCGCTCGCTGCGCTTCGAGACCGAACGCTACGGTCATTACTCGGTCGCCTCCGAATCGGTCTATGACCGCCCGTTCCAGTGGGGCTCCAAGCGCACCGGCCCGGATCTTGCCCGCATCGGCGGCAAGTACAGCGACGAATGGCAGCGCGCGCATCTGATGGACCCGCGTCAGGTAGTGCCGGAATCCAACATGCCGGCCTATACCTGGCTGGCGAAAAACCCCATCGACGGCAAGGATATGCAGGCGCGCATGCGGGTGCTCAAGCGCCTGGGCGACCCCTACACCGAGGCGGATATCGACGGCGCGCCGGCCGCGGTGGCCGGCAAGACCGAAATGGATGCTCTGATCGCCTACCTGCAAGGCCTCGGCATCGACAACGAGCCCACCGCCAGCAGCGGGAGCAAGGCACCATGAACCCGATCTGGGGACAAATCGTCGGCGTCTTCACCACACTGATCATGCTGGCCTTCATCGGCATCTGGATCTGGGCCTGGCACAAGTCGCACAAGCCGACCTTCGACCGCCTTGCCAGCCTGCCGATGGAGGATGCTGACGCCACCGACAACACCATCCCGCAGGAGAAACACGCATGAGTACCGGCTGGTCGCTGTGGGTGATGTTCCTGGTGGTGCTCAACATGGGCATCACCTTCGCCTTGTTCCTGTGGGCGCCGCGCGCCAAGGTGCCCAAGCTGCCCGACGGCACCACCGGCCATGTGTGGGCCCACGGCACCGTCCGCGAAGGTCTGGCAGACCTGCCGCTCTGGTGGATCGTGATGTCGGCGGCGATGTTTGTCAGCGCCTTCATCTATCTCGTGCTCTACCCTGGTTTCGGCAACCACAAAGGCACGCTGGAGTGGTCGTCGCACAAGCAATTGGCGGAAGAAAAAGCCCGCGTCGAGGCGCCGCTCAACGACTTGATGAAGCGCTTCGCGTTGTACCCCGTCGAGCAGCTCGCCCGCGATCCGGCCACCGCGCGCATCGGCAAGGTGCTGTTCGAAGACAATTGTGCGGCCTGCCACGGCCGTGACGCCAAGGGCAATCATGTCGTTGGCGCGCCCAACCTGACCGACGGCGACTGGCTCTACGGCGGCAGCGGCGATGCAATCTACGCCAGCATCCACGGTGGCCGCAGCGGCGTGATGCCGCCCTGGGCCAGCCTTGGCAGCGATACGGTCAAGAACCTGGCGCAGTACGTGCTGAGCCTGTCGGGCTCGCCGCACGACTCGGCCAGCGCCGCGCTCGGCAAGCCGGCGTTCGCCACTTGTGCCGCCTGCCACGGCCCGGACGGCAAGGGCAATCAGGCGCTGGGCGCACCCAACCTCACTGATCGGGTGTGGTTGTACGGCGGCGGCCCCACCGTCGAGCAGACCATCGCCGACGGCCGCCAGGGCCACATGCCCGCCTGGGACAAGCGCCTCAGCGACCCGCAGATTCGCGTGCTGGCGGCCTATGTCTACCACCTGTCGCAGCCGGATCATGCACCCGCCAACGCCGCGCCATGACGGCCATGCCTGGTACCGCCAGCCGATTCTGTGGCTGAGCGTGGTGATTTTCATCGCCTCGATGGCCGGTTGCATCTGGATGATTGCGGTCAGCCTGCGTTACGACGAAACGCCAACGCATCATTCGCAAAGCCTGCTTGGCGTGCCCACCAGCAGCCGCTCCACCAGCGCCGGACCATGAGCAGCACCGCGGCGGCGTTGTGGTCGCGTCCCGCGCTGGCCGCACAGGCCCTGCGGCCACGTCACGACGGCCGCGCGGAGCTGGGCCTGCGGGTACCCGCACTGGCTGACCCACGTCGCGCCTTGCGGCTGGAACAGTCCCTGTGCGCGCTGCCCGGCGTGACGCGGGTGCGGCCGGACATCGTGGCGCGTCGGCTGCGGCTGGTGCTCGATACCAGCCAAACCAGCCTCACTGCCGTGCTGGAACACTGCGCCGCCAGCGGCTGCCCGGCCGAGCCACTGCCCGCGCACAAGCTCGATGACCAACGCAGCCGCGACGCATCCGCTTCCCTGCGCCGACTGCTGGTCGCCGGGTTGTTTGCGATGCAGGCGATGAGCTTTGCGCTGGTCCTGTATTTGTCCGACGCCGCCAGTCTGGGCGCCGACGCATTCCACTTGTTCCGCTGGCTGGGGCTTCTGTCCGCCGTGCCGGTGGTCAGCTACGCCGCGCTGCCCTTCTATCGCCACGCCTTGCAGCAACTGCGCGCTGGGCGTGCCGGCATCGACGTGCCGGTGGCCATCGCGGTGCTGGCCATTTTCAGCGCCAGCGTGATTGCCACCGTGCACGGCAACGGCGAGGTGTACTTCGACTCGGTCAGCATGTTCGTGTTCGTGTTGCTGATCGGCCGACACCTGGAGCTGCGCGCGCGGCACCGCCAGCGCGCGGTGGGCGAGGCAGCACTCGACGCCACCCCGCTGGTGGCCGAACGCCGCCTCGCCGATGGCACGCTGGAAGTCGTCGCGGTGGCCGAACTGGCACCCGGCGACCGCGTGCATGTGGCCGAGGCCGGCGTGGTTCCCGCCGACGGCACCCTGCTGAATGCCCGTGTCGCCCTGGATGAGTCGCTGTGGAGCGGCGAATCGGCGGCGGTCAGCCACAGCGCCGGCGCCGCCATCCGGGCCGGCAGCCTGGTGCTGGAAGGGCCGCTGGAACTCGCGCTCACGCGCCATCCCGGTGAAGGCACGGCGGCACAACTGGCGGCCTTGTCCGAACAGGCCGCCACCGAGACTGATGCCACCCGGGCCGACAGCGACGCCAGCGCGCGCCGCTTTGTCTGGCGCGTGCTGCTGCTGACGCTGGCAACCGCCCTGTTCTGGCTATGGCTCGATCCCGGCCGCGCCTTTGATGCCACGGTGGCGGTCATCGTGGTCGCCTGCCCTTGCGCGTTCGGGCTGGCGGCGCCGGCCAGCTTGACCCGTGCCCTGACCGTACTCAGCCGCGCCGGCGTGCAACTGACCCGGCCGCGCGCGCTGCACTGCCTCGCCGACGGTGGCCACGCCCTGTTCGACAAGACCGGCACCCTGACCGAGCCCGACATTGATGCCAGCGCCATCGAAACCGCCCCGCGCATCGCGTACGAACAAGCCATCGCCTGGGCCGCCGCGTTGGCACGCGAGAGCCGGCACCCGATGGCGCAGGCGATAGCCCGCCTGCACCCCACCGCCGGACTGCCGCACGCGGATGCGGTGGAAACCCTCGCCGGCAACGGCGTGCAGGCGCGCATCGACGGCCACCGGGTACGACTCGGCCGCGCCGGTTTCGCAGCCCCGGGCAGCAGCGACGACGCCTTGCTGCTGGCCGATGACGACGGCGTGCTGGCACGCTTTCCGATCCACGAGCAACTGCGTACGGAGGCTGCCAGTACCATCCGCGCACTCAAGGCGCACGGCTTCACCCCGCATATCGCCAGTGGCGACAGCCCGACCCGCGTGGCGCGCGTTGCCGCTGCGCTGGACGTCCACGACTGGCGCGCGCGACAGACCCCGGCCGACAAGCTGGCGACCATCCGCCAGTGGCAAGGCGACGGTCACGCCACCATCGCCATTGGCGATGGCAGCAACGACGCGCCGGCACTGGCGGCAGCCGATGCCTCGGTCAGCCTGATCGGCGCCACCGAGCTGGCCCGCCAGCATGCCGACCTTCTGCTCGGTCGCGGTCTTGCCGGCCTGGTGGCAGCCTGCGACACCGCCCGCAACACCCAGCGCGTGCTGAGGCAAAACCGCCGCTGGTCGCTGCTCTACAACCTGGCCGCGATCCCATTCGCCGCCGCCGGTCTGGTGCCGCCGTGGCTGGCGGCCATCGGCATGTCACTGAGTTCGCTCGCGGTGGTGCTGAACTCGCTGCGCATCAACACCCGTGGCCGGCAATCAGACGCCCCATGAACGCGCTCTTGATCCTGATTCCAATCGGGCTGGTTCTGGCCGCCGTCGCGGTCGCGATATTTTTCTGGGCCACCAGCCACGGCCAGTTCGACGACTTGGACAGCCCCGCGATCCTGCCCCTGCTCGATGCGGAAGACGCTGTCGCCGCGCCATCGGCGGCGGCTCAAGAAGCCACCGCCGCAGACAACGAGCCGCGCTGACCCGGCGGCTTCGGCCTCGATCAGCCTTGCAGATCCCGAATCAGCATCGACAGCTTGTTGCGCGTGCCATTCAAGGCATCCGCATCAGGCAAGGGGTCGATGCGGGCGGACAACACCGGCCACAAGGGCGCGAGCTCCGCGTTGATTTCGAGAAAGTGCTCCTGACCGGCCGGCACATCCATCTCGGGGAAGATCGCCTCGGCCGGACACTCGGCCACGCACAGCGTGCAATCGATACACTCGTCGGGATCGATCACGAGAAAATTGGGGCCGGCGTGAAAGCAATCCACCGGACACACTTCGACGCAATCGGTGTATTTGCAGGCGATGCAGTTATCGGTAACGACGTGGGTCATGCGTGCATGATAACGCCACCGATACCGCCATGGTTGATGCAAGTCAGCGCGTGTTGCCGGCGCTTGCGCTAGTCTGGCCGGATGCCTGCCGACAACAACACGCCCCTGCCCCCACGCGCACCGATCAGCCATGAAAGTCTGGCGCGCCTGGTCGACCGTTTCTACGACAAAGTCAGCGCCGACCCCAAACTCGGCGCCGTGTTCAACCCCATCGTCGAGGACTGGCCGGAACACAAACGTCTGTTGACGTCATTCTGGAGTTCGGTAGCACTACGCGCCGGCAGCTATCGCGGCAACCCGCTGGCGATGCACCGCCCGCTCGGCATCGACCGCAGCCATTTCGAACGCTGGCTGGAACTGTGGCGCGCCACGGTGCCGGAAGTGCTCGACAACGACGGCGCGGCGCAGATGATCGACTACGCCGAGCGCATCGGCCAAGGCATGCGCATGGGCCTTGGTCTCGGCGACCATCCCCGCGGCCGCGATCTCGGCATTCCGATCACGCAGGTTCCACGCAACCCCGCGTCATAGCGTGAACATGGTCTTGGCGAGGAACACGATGCCGACCATCATCGTCAGGATGACGCGGTGCGTGTTGCGGAAGCGGCACGGGTTCATGCGCCCGCGCGCGCCGGCAATGATCGCGCTGGCGAACACCACCAGCACGCCGAACGCCAGCGTCACCTTGAGCAGCAGCCAGTTGCCGAAGCGGGTGCCAAGGCATTCGAAGCCATCGCAACGGATGTCGAACAAGGCAAAGCCGCTCAGGAACAGCAAGGCCACCACGAACGGCATGAAACGCCGGGCCCGCCCCATCACGGCCGTCTCGATCCGCTCCATGGTGTCGTGATCGAACTTCGTGTGCAGGCTTTCCAGCACCAGCACTTCGAACGCCACCGCTCCCACGAACACGATGGCGCAAGCAAGGTGCAGCAGCAAGATCCACGGATAGAACTCGTTCATGCGAACAAGTGTCGTTCGCGCAGCGCCTGCCGTCCTTGATCTCGATCAACTGCACGGTCTTCGCATGACATCAGACTGGCCTGTCCCGCTTCAGGCCGCAAACGAATCGCCAAGCCCCTGGATTCCGGCGCGCAGCTTTTCCGTAAACACCGATTCGCTGTGATGCAGCATCAACAGCTGCTCAGTGGCGCGTGTCATGGCCACGTACAGCAGCCGCGCCTCCTCGGCCTCGTCTTGTCCCTGCGCCGGCATGCTGCCAAGGTCGGGGATGATCACGAACGGAAACTCCAGACCCTTGCTTGAGTGCATGGTCACGAGTTTCACGCAACCATCCGTCTTGAACAGCGTGCCCTTGCCGGCACCGACGGCCAGTGCATGCGGAATGTCGCAATCCGCCAAGGCCTTTGCAAGCCGTTTGCCGGCAAACGTGCTTCGGTAGATAACCGCCATTTCCGACCACGGCATGCCTTTCTGATGCTGTTCCAGCAAGGCGGTGGTCAGCGCCGTCATCTCCCGCCATTGATCGCCGAAACGAGACAGCTCCGGCATCGGGCCGTGACGCCCCGCACTTTCCGGCGCGACACACGGCACCTCCTCGTCGCTACCCTCACGTTCATCCAACAGGTGACCGGCCACAATACGCGCCACCGCCAGCACTTCGATCGTGTTGCGATAGTTGATGCGCAGAATCGTGGTCCTGCCGTGCGCGGCCTGGATACCGAGGCTTTTCCAAGTCACTTTGCGGCGCTCGCGCTGGCCATAAATACTCTGCGCGTCATCGTACATCACCAGCAGGGAGTCGGTTGCCGGGTCCAGCATCTGCACAATCAGCTTGTACCACTCGGGCTCGAAATCGTGGCCTTCGTCGATCAGGATGGCGGCGTATTGGTGCCGCGGAATCTGCCCGCGTTCAACGCCGCGAATTACCCGTGTCACCAGCTGGTCGAAAAAGTCCTCACAACCGTTGAGCGGCAATTCAACGTGGTAGGAAACCAGCATTTGCCGGCACCAACGATGGAAGTTGCAGACCTGCACGCGCTCGGACAGGCCACGCCGACCAAGCTGATCCTCCAGCCGCGCGGCCAAGGTCTTGTTGTAGCACAACACCAGAATCGGCTTGCTGGTGGCCGCTGCAAGGTGGCTGGCACGAAAGCCCAGGATCATGGTTTTGCCGGAGCCGGCCACCCCGTGGATCACCCGATGGCCGTCACCGAGTGAACGGGCCAGCTGTTCCTGCTGCATGTCCATCACCCGGATGAGGTCGGGGATCGGCAACTGCCGCACGTCGTCAGGCGTCCCGTCGAACAAGCCGAATTGGCCACTGCCGGGCTGCACTCGCACTTCTGGAAACAGGTGCCAACGGATGCGGTCGAGTTGTGGCAGCGTCAGGGCGACCGGATAGACCTGCGGGAACATCGCCCACAAGCGCTGCTGAAAGGCTTCCGGATCAACCGATTCGTACATCTCGTCCTGGCAAATCGCCAGATGGGATGGCAGCACATTGTCGAGTTCACCGGCATCGAATTGCTTGCGCGTCAAGTTGGTCAGAACCACCCCGTAGCCCCACGGCAGCGCCAGCTTGCCGCCATGGCGGTGCCCTTGCGGATGGCGCAGCTGCGGGTCACGCTCCAATACCACCGTCACTTCCAGCGCGCAGACGCGGGCTTGCTGCAGCGGATTCGGTTTGACCACCGCTCCTTCCGATGTGAGCAGCGTGAAGCTCTCGCGGTCGGCCTTGGCGATGGTCTCGACCCTCCAGTCCTTGACTTCCAGCACCAGCAAGCCGCGATGCGGATGCAGCAGCACGAAATCCGGTCGCCGCTGCCTCAGGCCGATGGGCACGTCGTACCAGACGAGATAATCGTCTTCGAGTTTTTGCGCCAACCGCTCGCTGGTGCGTCGCTCGCCCGCCGTCATGCGCGGCAGGCAGCTGTTGCGTACCGGAATGAAAGTTGCCATTGCTCCAAACCACCCGTTTCGGGTCAGTTTGCGGTTTCATCGCGCTTGGAGCAAGCCGCACGCGGTGCGGCGCCAAGCCAAATCAGCGCGGCAACAGGCTAGCCCCCATCAGGAACGCATCCACCGCGTGCGCGCATTGGCGGCCTTCGCGGATGGCCCACACCACCAGCGACTGGCCGCGGCGCATGTCGCCGGCGGCGAACACCTTGTCCACGCTGGTGCGGTAGCTGACCTCGCCCTCCGTGACGGCCTTGGCGTTGCCGCGGGCGTCCTTGTCCACGCCGAAGGCGTCGAGCACGCTGGCGCGCGGCGCGGTGAAGCCCATCGCCAAGAGCACCAGCTCGGCGCGGATCTCGAACTCGCTGCCGGGCAGCTCGTTCATCTTGCCGTCCTTCCATTCCAGCCGCACCGCGGTGAGGCTCTTCACGCGGCCCTGCGCGTCGGCGTTGAAGCGCTTGGTGGCCACCGACCAGTCGCGCTGGCAGCCTTCCTCGTGCGAGCTGGAGGTGCGCAGCTTGAGCGGCCAGTACGGCCACACCAGCGGCTTGTTCTCCTGCTTGGGCGGAGTGGGCAGCAGCTCGAACTGGGTGACTGCGGCCGCGCCGTGGCGGTTGGAGGTGCCCACGCAGTCCGAGCCGGTGTCGCCGCCACCGATCACCACCACATGCTTGCCCTTGGCGCTGAGCTGTTCGGTCAGGCTGTCGCCGGCATTGACGCGGTTCTGCTGCGGCAGGAAATCCATGGCGAAGTGCACGCCGGCCAGTTCGCGGCCGGGCACCGGCAGGTCGCGCGGGGTTTCCGAGCCGCCGGCGATCACCACCGCGTCGAACTGCTTGTCGAGCTCGGCCGGGGTGATGCTGTCGCGCTGGTTGATGCCGCAGGCGTCCTGCGGCTTGCCCACGTAGACGCCGGTACGGAACACCACGCCCTCGGCTTCGAGCTGCGCCACGCGGCGGTCGATGTGGCGCTTTTCCAGTTTGAAATCGGGGATGCCGTAGCGCAGCAGGCCGCCGATACGATCGTTCTTCTCGAACACGGTGACGGCGTGGCCGGCGCGTGCAAGCTGCTGGGCGCAGGCGAGCCCGGCGGGGCCGGAGCCGACTACCGCCACCTGCTTGCCAGTGAGCGCGGCCGGCGGCTGTGGCAGCACCCAGCCTTCCTCCCAGCCTTTGTCGATGATCTTGTGCTCGATCGACTTGATGCCTACCGCGTCGCTGGCGATGTTCAGCGTGCAGGCCGCCTCACAGGGCGCGGGGCAGATGCGGCCGGTGAACTCGGGGAAGTTGTTGGTGCAGAGCAGACTGTGCAACGCGCGCTTCCAATCGCCCTTGTAAACCAGGTCGTTGAAGTCCGGGATGATGTTCGAGACCGGGCAGCCGTGGTGGCAGAACGGGATGCCGCAGTCCATGCAGCGC
>DASSXP010000308.1:0-4912 GCA_035703755.1 Rhodanobacteraceae bacterium
CGCGCATCACCGGCGCGCCCTGCCCCGGCGTCGACTGGTTCGAGGTGATCACCGAGAACGTCCTGGTGGCCGGAGGCAATCCGAGGCGGGTGCTGCGCGCGGTCCGCGCCGAGCACCCGGTGGTGCTGCACGGCGTGTCGCTCTCGATCGGTGGCAGCGACCCGCTCGACATGGTCTATCTCGATGCCCTCAAGGCGCTGGCCCGGCGTTGCCGTGCGCACTGGATTTCCGACCACCTGTGCTGGAGCGGCCTCGACGGGCGCAATCTGCACGACCTTCTGCCGCTGCCGTTCACCCCGACGGTGGCGCGCCACGTCGCCGCCCGCGTGGGTGAAGTACAGGACTTTCTGGGCCGCCGCATCGCACTGGAAAACGTCTCCAGCTACGTCACCTGCCAAGACGACGTATTGTCCGAAGCCGCGTTTCTGGCCGACGTATGCCAGCGCGCCGACTGCGACATCCTGCTCGACGTCAACAACGTCTACGTCAATGCCCACAACCACGGTTTTGACCCCGACACCTACCTCGCGGCCTTGCCCGCCGCGCGCATCCGCCAGATTCACCTCGCCGGCCATTCGCGCCAGGGCGCGCTGCTGATCGACACCCACGATGCCCCGGTCTGCGACGCGGTGTGGCAGCTCTACGCCAAAGCCGTGGCCCGCTTCGGCCCGATACCGACCATGATCGAGCGCGACGACAACATTCCGGCGCTGGAGGCCTTGCTGGCAGAGCTCGCACGGGCCCGCGCCATCGCCGCCCGCGAGTTGCAGGCCGCCTGATGGCGACGCCAACCGCCTTGCGCGCGTGGCAACAAGGCATTGCGCGCGCCATCGTCAATGGCGACGCCACCGCGCGCCTGCCGATCCATGCTGACAGCCACGCCGACGCGCCAACCCGGCTCGGCGTTTACGTCGATGCCTATCGACTGCGCCTGCTGGACGTACTGCGGCAAGACTTTGCCCAACTGGCCGCCGCCATCGGCCCGCCACGCTTTGATGCACTGGCCCATGCGTACATCGCCTGCCACCCTTCCGACACGCCGTCGATCCGCTGGTTCGGCCGCCACTTCGCGTCCTGGCTGCGCGCGCGCCACACACGACCGGCCTGGTACGCCGAGCTCGCCGCCTTCGAATGGGCGCTGGGCGAAGTGTTTGACGCGGCCGATGCCGAGAGCGCGACGCTGGCCCAGTTGTCGGAACAGGCGCCGGAGGCGTGGCCGCTGCTGCGCCCGCGGCTCCATTCCGCGCAACGGCTGCTGCGCGGCCACTGGAATGTGGACGCCCTCTACACCGCTATCCGCGCCGGCACGCCGCCCTCGCCCGCACGCAGCAACCTTGGTTACTGGCTGCTCTGGCGGCAGGACGGCACAGCCCACTGGCGCCGACTTGACCGCGACGAGGCCGCTGCGTGGTCCGCCGCTGCCGCCCAGCGTCCACTGTCGGCCTTGGGCACCGCGCTGCTGCGGGCTGGCCTGACACCCGAACAAGCCCCCGAACGCCTGGCCGGCCTGCTGCAACGCTGGATTTCTGATGGATTGCTCACGGAATTCACCCATCCAGCCTGAGTCCGCCCGCAGTTGGCATCCTTTCTGCATGTACTTCGGTGTACAAACGGAAGGATTGCCCCATGAGCACCAACGCCGAAGTCCTGCTTGCCCTGCGCGCCCCCGGCGCCGACTGGCTGGCCACATTGATTACCGCGCTGGATGAATCCCGCCGCGACCCGGAGTTCAGCCCGCAATTGCGGAGCATCTTCGCCGAACTGGCCGCCATGGACGCAATCCCCGACAGCATCATCACCGCCGCACACCGCCGCACCAGTGAGTTCACCGAACGCCTGACCGAGGAAGCCGCGCGCATCGACGCCGCCCCGATGGTCACCGAACGGCCGCGGCTGACCCTCGTGGCCGGCTGATTCAAGCCCCGGATTCCTCCTCCTGGCCGCGAGTCATATCGCGGCCTTTTTTTGTCCCCGCACCGACATTTTGCTAAGCTCGGCAAGCACTTTGCCGGGAAAGTTGATGTTCCATCGGGATTCGGCCACACCCAACGCACGCATCCGGCTGGCCGCACTCGCGGCGGCACTGCTGCTTTTGGCCGGGTGTGCCAGCGCCCCCGCCAAACCGCCCACGGCCGAAGCCAATGACGTGCTGTTTCGTGCCATCGGTTTGGTCGGCACGCCCTACCGCTGGGGCGGCAATACGCCGAAGACGGGTTTCGATTGCAGCGGATTGGTCGGCTACGTGTATCGCACCGCCGCCGGCCTGACCCTGCCACGCACCTCACGCGCCATGAGCCAGATCGACGCGCCGCGCATCCAGCGCGACCAACTCGCCGCCGGCGACCTGGTGTTCTTCCACGGCCGCGGCAAGCGGGTCGACCACGTTGGCATCTACGTCGGCAACGGCCGCTTCGTGCACGCCCCGAACACCGGCGGCGAAGTCCGCCTTGACCGCCTCGACGCACCCTACTGGCGCCAACACTTTCTGTACGCACGCCGGCCGCTGGTCGAATAAAACGCGACGCTTTCGCGCGCACGGCGAATTGCCTTCGGCCTGTCCGCGCCCCGCGCCACTGATCGTCTCATGGACAATCCCGTGGGCGCATGGGTCACGATGACCGCATGGAAGCGCGTGCCAGCAACTGGCGCAGAAACGGAATCGTGACGCGACGGTGTTCGGCCAGCGTGGCGCGGTCGAGTTGGTCGATCAGCGCCGCCAGGCTGTCGAGATCGCGGGCGTGATTGCGAAACAGCCAGTCGAGCACACTGTCGTCGAGCTCGATACCGCGCGCGGCAGCGCGCTTGCGGGTCAGCATGCGGCGTGCCGATTCATCGAGCCCGAGCAATGGCAGTTGCGTCATGGCACCCAGCCGCGAAGCGAGATCGGGCAGCACCAGATCGAGCGCTGCCAGCGGCGCCGCGGTCGCCAGCAGCAGTCGCGCCCCGTCGGCACGGCAGCGATTGTAGAGGTCGAACAATGCGTGTTCGGCCTCACGATCACCAACGATGGCGTCCAGATCGTCGAGCGCGACCAGTGCGCTGCCACCTTGGCCGCGGATCGCCGCACTGCGGTTTGGCGGCAAGGCGCGCAGCGACAGATACTGCGCCACCGCGCCCAGGCTGGTGGCCTGCTGACAGGTGGCCAGCAGCAAGTGCGTCTTGCCAACGCCGGCCGGCCCACTCAGCAACAGCCACGGCTCCGCGCCCGCCGCCATGCGCTGGCAGCTCGCCAGCGCCAGTGCATTGTCACCCGGCTCGAAGTGTTCGAAGCGCTGCCAAGCCGGCCAGCGCAGGCCCAGCGGCAGTTGCTCAGTGCGCGGCATCGGAATCAGCCCGCTTGGACGCGGCTGTCGCAGGCTGCTCCGCCACGGGCACCGCAGCCGTCGTTGCTGCATCGGCGATGTCCTCGGCCGCCTCCGGCGCATCCGCCGCCAGCGTTACTTGCTCGCCGTTGCGATACAGATAGCTGTCGAGGTAACGCTGGTGCGCGTAGCGCAACAGCACCATGATGATCGACGCCACCGGCAGCGCCAGCAGCACGCCCAGAAAGCCGAACAACTGCCCACCGGCCAGCACCGCGAAAATCACCGCCACCGGGTGCAGGCCGATCTTGTCGCCGACCAGGCGCGGCACCAGCACGTAGCCTTCCAGGGTCTGACCGATGCCAAACACCACCAGCACCATCACCAGATGTTGCCAGTCGTGGAACTGCACCAGTGCCGCAATCAGGCTGGAGATCAAGCCGACGATAAAGCCGAGGTAGGGCACGAAGCTGACCAGACCGGCAATCATGCCGATCAGTGGGCCGACATCAAGGCCGATCAGCCACAGGCCAACACCGTACACCAGGCCCAGCGCCAGCATCACCAGCAACTGACCGCGCACAAAGGCACCGAGCACGGTGTCCGATTCCCCCGCCAGGCGACTGACCACCGGCTCCAGCGAGCGCGGCAACAAGTCGTGGACACGCCCCACCAGCACATCCCAATCACGCAACAGATAGAAAGTGACCACCGGCACCAGCAGCAGATTGGCCAGCCACGCCACCAGTGCCAGACCCGATTTCGACACCTGCGTCAGCACCATCGCGGCGACGCCACCGGCCGAGCCAATGTGCTGCTTCAGCAGATTGACGATGCCGTTCATGTCAAAGGCACCGACATCGAGGTCGAAACGCTGCTTCAGCCACGGCGCCGCCTGTTGCTGGAACCACAGGGCATAGTCGGGCAGCGAGCGGATCAGGCGCGCAATCTGGCGCTCGATCAAGGGCACCAGCAGCAGCAAGGCACCAATCACCACCAGCAACATGGCGGCGAACACGATGCTGACGGACAGCGTGCGATTGAGCCGCAGCTTTTCCAGCCGGTCGGCCAGCGGATCGCCAAGATAGGCCAGCATCGCCGCCAGCGCAAACGGCGTCAGCACCGGCGCCAACAGCCACAATACCAGTGCGATGACGGCGGTCAGGGCCAGCATCTGCCAGCGCCAGGCGAGCTCGTTGTCAATCATGCTTCAGATTCCTTGCGTGCCGCCTTGCGGGCGAATCGGACGACGTAGTCGACGCCGCTGGCGACGGTCAACACCGCCACCAACCAGCCCAGCAGCGCGGGATTCAGGTACAGCAACGGCTGGAAATCGATCAGAATCACCAACACGTAGAGGATTTGCACCAGGGTATTGATCTTGGACAGACGGCTCGGCGCCACTTCCAGCGCACCCCGCAGCCAACGGTAGGCCAGCGCGCCGGCAACAATCACCACATCGCGCAGCACCACCAGCGCCGCCAGCCACCATGGGGTGACACCCACCCAGGCCAGACTGAGGTAGGCCACCATCAACATCAACTTGTCGGCGGCCGGGTCGAGCCAGGCACCGAGGCGCGTGAACCAGCCGAAACGTCGGGCCAGAAAGC
>DASSXP010000361.1:0-3050 GCA_035703755.1 Rhodanobacteraceae bacterium
CAGTACCAGGCGCTGTTGCGCATGCGCGACCACGAAGGCTTTGTGCACACCGCCGCGGAATTGCTGCCGGTGGCGCGCCGTGGCGGATTGATCCCCGCACTCGACCGCTGGTCACTGGACCAGGGCCTGCAACTGTTGGCCAACCATCAACGACAGACGCGCCCGTTGCGTCTGTTCATCAGCCAATGCAGCGAAAGTCTCAAGGAACGCGACTATCCCGCCTGGCTGGCCTCCCGTTTGCAAGCCCATGGCGTCCGCAGCACCCGTTTGGTGCTGGATTTCCGCTGCGATGACGTGAGCGATTCCCCGCGCGAATTGCTGCACGCCGCGCCGCGACTCAAGGCTCTGGGCGTAGGCCTCAGCCTGAGCGGGGCGGATCGCAGTTTGCAGACGGCGCAGCTGCTGGATGCCGTCGCCTTCGATTACCTGCGCCTTGCCGCCTCCATCAGCGCCAATCCGGGCGCCCTGGTGCCGATTGCGCACGCCCGCAAGATGGCGGTGATTGCGCCGCAAATCGAGGACGAGTCATTGATCCAGAGCCTGCGCAGCCACGGCGTCGATTTCGTGCAAGGCAACTCGCTGGCACACCCGGCACGGTCGCTCAACTACAGCTTTGACGGGGCCGCCGCCAGCGCCTGAGTGCGCGCTGACGACAAGAGCACCTGCTCGCCGTATCAATCGCCCAACTTCTGTTGCAGGTAGGCGCTGTCGCCGAGCTGATCCATCAGCGCCAGCTGGGTTTCCAGCCAGTCGATGTGCTCTTCTTCCGATTGCAGGATGGTCTTGAACAGGTCCCGGCTCACGTAATCCGCCACCGCTTCACAGTGCGCAATCGCCGCGCGCAGGTCCGGCACCGCCTTCAATTCCAGCTTGAGGTCGCACTCGAGCATTTCCCGCGGTGTCTGCCCGACCAGCAACTTGCCGATGCGCTGCAGGTTGGGCAGCCCTTCCAGAAACAGCACGCGCTCGATCAGGATGTCGGCATGCTTCATTTCGTCAATGGATTCGTGGTGCTCGTGCTCGGCGAGCTCCTTGTAGCCCCAGTTGCGATACATCCTGGAATGCAGGAAGTACTGGTTGATCGCGGTCAGCTCATTGGTGAGCGCGGTATTGAGAAACTCGATGACCTTGGCATCGCCCTTCATGATCAGTCGCCTCGCACGATGGAAACAGCGCGACTATAGCGCGCTCACGCACGCCATGACGGAATGAAAATGGGGATGGTTCTCGCCTTCAGGCAGCTTGCGACACGCGCACCGGAAGGAACGGTTTGCGCTCGGACAAGGCATCGCTGAACACTTCGCGCGCAACCTCTTCGCAACAACCGCAACTGCCCGAACACCCGGTGCGGTTGCGCAGCGCATCGAAGTTGCGAACACCTTCCGCCACTTGCTGGCGGATATCGGCTTCACTCAGGGAATTGCAGACGCAGACGATCATGCGTCGCATTGGAACGCAAATGCGAATGGTTGTCAACTGTATTCGAATCAGCGATTCAGCCAGCCGCCTGCCGCGACGAGGTCTCCAGCGCCACCTGACAGGCGGATTCGACCAAGGGCACGAACTGGCGCAACGCCCGCTCGTAGACATCGCGTTTGAAGGCCACCACATGTTGCGCCGGGTACCAGAAATCCACCCAGCGCCAGCTGTCGAACTCGGGCTTTTCACTGGCGTCCAGGCGCAAGTGGGCCTCGTCGCCCAGAAAGCGCAGCAGGAACCAGACCTGCTTCTGGCCCACGCACATCGGCCGCTGGTGTTGCCGCAGGTATTGATGCGGCAAGCGATAGCGCAGCCAGCCCATGGTCGAGCCGAGCACATCCACATGCCGGGCGGTCAGCCCGGTCTCTTCTTCCAGCTCGCGATACATCGCTTCCAGCGGCGTTTCGTCGCTGCGCATGCCCCCTTGCGGGAACTGCCAGCCATCGCGGCGCACGCGCCGCGCCCAGAACACGCGCCCATCGCCATTCAACAGCACGATGCCCACGTTCGGGCGGTACCCATCCACATCGATCATGTCGGCCATGATTGCCGCGCCAAATTCGTAATCTGCTCCGATTCAAACACAGCCGCCCGATCACGGCAAGGCAGGGCTGTACGCCGTCAGCAAGGCACTACGCGCCACGCTTCGAGCCGGTCAAGCTGCTATGCAGCGTGCGGGCGCCTGGCCACCCGCGTATGGTGCCCGGATGGACATGCGCATCGCACCGTCGGCATCGGAAGATCTCCGCCAGACCCTCGCCGTACTCCGCCCCAACGTGGTGGTGCATGTCGTGCGATTTGCCGAAGCGCTGGGGGTGGATTGCAGGCCATGGTTTGGCGCCCTCGGGCTGACTCGCGACACCGTGTTCGATCCACATGCCCGCCTGTCTTACCGGCAGGTCCGCACGCTGCTGGTACGCGCCATCGAAGCCTGCGGCCTGCCCCATCTCGGCCTGGCGGTGGGCGGCAGCGAGAACCTGAGCGCCTTCGGCCTGCTCGGGCTGCTGATGATGACCTCGGCCACGTTCGGCGAAGCCGTGCAACAAGGCGTTGCCAACCACGAGGTCAGCGGCTCGCTGCTGGACATGGATTTCGAGGATGCCGGCAACGGCAAGGCGGCCCTGGTGGTGTGGCCACGGTACGACGATCCACAGGTGTTGCCTTTCCTCTGCGAGGAGATGATCGCGAGTTCCCTGCAATTGGCCAAAGCATTGATCGGGCCGGCATTTCGGCTGCTGCGGGTGGATCTCGCCTATCCCGCCCCAGCGTATGCGACCCGCTATGCGGATGTCCTCGGCACCCAGCCACACTTCGCCGCCGCCGCCACCCGCGTGATCTTCGAGGCTCGCTGGCTGGCCACGCCCCTGCCCGGCCACAACCCGCTGGCCAGCCGCGAAGCCCTGGAAATCTGTCAGCGCCAACAGGACGAACAAGAATCCGAACAGGAAATCGTGGTGGCCGTGGAGCGCCTGCTGCGGACGCAGTGCCGCGAGCGGCCGCGCATCGAGCAGGTGGCCGAACAGTTGAACCTGAGCGTGCGATCCCTGCGGCGGCGACTGACCGACGCGGGC
>DASSXP010000083.1:0-2507 GCA_035703755.1 Rhodanobacteraceae bacterium
GGCGCGCGCGTGCCCCGGCGCAATCGGCAAATACCAGCCGTGGCGCAGCGCGATGCGCTGCACCGCAGCGATCGAAATCCCGGCTTCAACGCGCAGGCGGCCGCTGGCGACATCGAAGTCCAGCACCCGATCGAGGCCCTGCACGGACTGGCTCACCGCTTCGCGGTCGAAGCTCGCCGCCACGTAGGACACCCCCGCGCCGCGGGCGATGCGCGGACAATCGGGCGGCAGGTTTTCGAGTTCCCGCGTCGTCGTCGGTCGCTGCACGCGCGCGGACATGCGGGTTTGCCGGTCGAAACTGGTCAGCGTTTCGACCGGCACGGATGGTGTCACGTCAATGGCCATCGCCCGGTTTGTCAAGCGAACCACGGGCGCTGTCGGCGCGCAGCAATTGCTCCAGTTCGAGCCTCGCTTCGAGGCTGGTCTGCACCAGCTTTGCCTCGTCGTCGTAAACCAGCTGCTGGGTCTTCAACAGCGCCTCGTCGTGGCGGCGAAACTCCTCCACCTGCCCGGCCGCGCGCGCCGGCGACTCACCCAACAGCTGCAACACGTCGCGGGTCATTTCCAGGCTGGAAAAATACGTTTCGCGCACCACGTGTTCCGGCTCGATCAAATCCATCAGCCGGAACGCGTGCTGCCGGTTGCGCGCCCGCGCCACGATGCGCAGCTTGGGATACATGCGCCGCACCGTGCGCGCGGTGACCACGCTGGCTTGCGGGTCGTCGGTGGCCAGCACGAACACCTCGGCCCGGTCCGCCTGGGCCGCGCGCAACAAGTCCTGGCGGGCCGGATCGCCGTAGTAGATCGAGCTGCCGCCGAAGCGGCGCGAGTTCTCCACCTGCTCGATGGAGTTTTCCAGCGCCACGAACGGTATGCCGCGGGCGCGCAGTACCCGCGCCACGATCTGCCCGACGCGGCCGAAGCCGGCGATGATCACCCGCGGCGACTCATCGTTGATCTGGTCATACGCCGGCGCCGGCGAGCGTGGCTGGTTCGCCGCCAGCAGGCGCGCTACCAAGGCCACCAGCAGCGGCGTCAAGGCCATCGACAGGCCGATCACCAACACCAGCAAGCGGTGCATCGAAGCTGGAAACAGATGCTGCCGCGCCGCCAGCTCGAACACCACGAAGGCAAACTCGCCACCCCCCGCCAACAAGGCCGCGCCACGCAGCGCGTCGGCTTTGCCGAGGTGTCCCGGACCGATCCCGGTCAGCCACAACAAGACGCCCTTGGTCACCAGCAACAAGCCCAGAAGCAGCAACACCGTCAACGGCTGCGCCAGCAGCAACGACAAATCCAGCGTCATGCCGACGCCGATGAAGAACAAGCCAAGCAGCAAGCCCTCGAACGGTTCGATGTGCGAGGCCATCTCGTGGCGGTATTCCGAATCGGCCAACAGCAAACCGGCCAGGAACGCGCCCAGTGCCATCGAGATCCCGGCCAGGCTGACCAGCCACGCGGTGCCAAACACCACCAGCAAGGCAGCCGCCACCGACACCTCCAGAATGTTGGTGCGCGCGACCACGCGAAACAGCGGCTTCAGCAGATAGCGGCCACCAATCACCACCACCAGAATGGTGCCGATGACCCGCGCCACGCCTTGCCAACCGATCGCCTCGGTGCTCGCGTGCGCGCCCAGCAACGGCACCAGCGCCAGCAACGGGATGGCGGCAAGATCCTGAAACAGCAGCACCGAGAATGCGAAACGCCCCTGCGGCTGATTGAGCTCCTTGCGCTCGGACAGCACCTGCAAGCCGAACGCCGTGGACGACAGCGCCAAGCCCGCGCCGATCACCCAGCCAGCCACGGTTTCCACCCGGAACAGAAAATGCGCCATCGCCGCGATCACCGCCGCCGAGGCCAGCACCTGCATCAAGCCGGCACCAAACACCGCCCGTCGCATCAGCCACAAACGGCGTGGCGACAGCTCCAGCCCGATCACGAACAGCATCAACACCACGCCCAGTTCCGACACCGAGGCGACGCTGTCCGGATTGTGCACCAGCTTGAAACCACTCGGCCCGATCACCGCGCCGGCGATCAGGTAACCCAGCACCGCGCCCAGCCGGAAGCGCTTCGCCAGCGGCACCACCAGCACCGCAGCCAGCAGAAAGATCAACGCCGTCTTGAGCAAATGAGCGGTTTCCATCGGTCGATTATGCCGTGCAACCGCATCATCCCGATACCGCCAGCAGGCTCAAAGATTGTGGAAAATTCGAACGCCAACAACATCGTGCCGATACACCACCGTCTCCCCGGGTGTATCCGTGTGCGCGCCGGGACGTATCACCGCGTGCCGAACAGGCCTGGATTTACGTAAACCAGTTTCCATTGTCTCAAGTTTACGCTTGGACAGCGGGCTGTTAAGGCAACGCTGATAAAGTGGCACAAACGCCACGGCACCTGTCTGCGTCGAGATCGCGGGCGCGCTGACGCCGACAGACTGGCTGTCTTTCAAGGCAGCGCGCGCGTGAGATCGGCGCAGACAGGTGCCGCCCAAATCATTG
>DASSXP010000112.1:0-6936 GCA_035703755.1 Rhodanobacteraceae bacterium
TTTTTGGTTCCATCTTGAGGCCGAACGACTCATGTGTGCAGCTCGCCGCGAGCAGACAACTTAACATGACGAGCGCCAAGCTGAACTGCCGAGTGGGATGCTTGCGTGAATGCACGATTTTGCCACCTAACGCCAAGTAGACCCCAGAAGTGGGGTGTAGTGGGGATTTTGCGGGGTTTTGGGTGGGGTGGTCAAGTTTTGGTGCCTGTGGGATCAATGGGTTACGGGGTGGGTGTTGCTGAACGGCGGGTGTTATTTCGCGGTTGTAAGCGGATATCGGGTGGTGGGCGCGGAAGCGCGGTGTATCTGTGCGTACTTTGCGGTGTCTTCGTGGCGCTGGTTCCAAGGCGGCGGCCGCTTCGGCTTGTACGGAGCAATGCTTTGGGCAAGCGGCGATGCGGTGATGGATGCGGGGGGTGTCCTGCGGTTCTTCAGGCGCACAGCAACAGGCGGTAGGCGGGGTTGTCGGTTTCGTCGATGGCGGGGTAGCCGAGGGAGTCGAGGAAGCGCTGGAATGCCGGCTCGTCGCCGGGCGTGACTTGGATGCCGACCAGGATGCGGCCGTAGTCGGCGCCCTGGTTGCGGTAGTGGAACAGGCTGATGTTCCAGTCTGGGTGCATGTGGCCGAGGAAGCGGGTAAGGGCGCCGGGACGTTCGGGGAACTCGAAACGATACAAGCGTTCGTCGCGGGCCAGCGGTGAGCGGCCGCCGACCATGTGCCGCAGATGCTGTTTGGCCAGTTCGTCGTCGGTGAGGTCGAGTACGTCAAAGCGCTGCGCCAGGAAGGCGCTGGCCAGGGCGTCGCGTTCGGTGCTGTCGGCGATGCGCACGCCGACGAAGAGTTGCGCGCTGCGGCGGTCGCCGATGCGGTAGTTGAATTCGGTGATGGCGTGGCGGCCCAGGGCGGTGCAAAAGCGGCGGAAGCTGCCGCGCTCCTCGGGAATGGTGACGGCGAAAACGGCTTCGCGTTGCTCGCCGACTTCGGCGCGTTCGGCGACGAAGCGCAGGCGGTCGAAGTTCATGTTGGCGCCGGAGACCACCGCGACCAGGGCGCCATCGGTGCCGGCATGGCGCGCGGCATATTGCTTGAGTCCGGCCAGCGCCAGCGCGCCGGAGGGCTCGGGCACGCTGCGGGTTTCCTGGTAGATGTCGCGGATGGCGGCGCACAGGGCGTCGGTGTCGACGCGGAGAATGCCGTCCAGATGGCGTTGGCAAAGCGCCAGTGTGTGGGTGCCGACTTGTTTGACTGCGGTACCGTCGGCGAACAGGCCGACATCATCGAGCTGCACCCGCATGCCGGTTTCGAGGGAACGTGCCATGGCATCGGAGTCCGCCGCCTGTACGCCGAACACCTTTGTCTGCGGTGTCAGTTGTTTGATCACGCTGGCGATGCCGGCGGCGAGGCCGCCGCCGCCGATCGGCACGAATACCGCAGCCAGGCCGTCTGCGCGCTGGCGCAGCAGTTCGAGCGCGATGGTGCCTTGACCGGCGATGACGTCGAGGTCGTCGAAGGGATGCACGAAGCTGCCGCCGCGTTCGGCGCACAGTTGATCGGCCGCGGCCTGGGCGTCGGAGTAGCTGTCGCCGGCCAGCACGATCTCGACGTGGCGGCCACCGAGGCGGCGCACGGCGTCGATTTTGAGTTCGGGTGCGGTGACCGGCATCACGATGTGGGCGCGGATGCCGAGTCTGGCTGCCGCCAGCGCCACGCCCTGGGCGTGATTGCCGGCGGAGGCCGCCACCACGCCACGCGCGCGTTCGAGCGCATTCAGTTGCGCCATGCGGTTGTAGGCGCCGCGCAGCTTGAATGAGAAGACCGGTTGCTGGTCTTCGCGTTTCAGCAGCACCTCCACGCCCAGCCGGGTCGACAGCAGCGGTGCCGGTGTCAGTGCCGACTCGATGGCCACCTCGTACACGCGTGCCTGACGCGCACGGTGCAACAGCTCCGCGGCGAGCGCGGCGTCGGTATCGAGCATGGCCGGGCGGGCGTTCACGGGTTGCTGGCCAGTGCCAGCGGCGCGTGATCGTTGGCGACCAGCGACAGCGTGTTGACGTCCAGCACGTCGACCAGTTTGCGGGTCTGGCGCACGATTTGATCCAGCATCGCGGCGCTGCCGTGCAATACCAGCGTCAATTGCGACACGCTGGGGTCGTGGGTGGCGGCCACGGTCAGGGTGTCGATGTTGCAGTGGCGGGCGGCGAACAGGCCGGCCACGCGCACCAGCGCGCCGGATTCGTTTTGCAGCAGGATGGACAGGGTGTGGCGCATGGTGTTCTCCGGGTTGGTGGCAGCGCGTCAGAACATGGAAGTGGTGGCAACGTCCGCAGGCGCGGTCGGGGCGCTGCGCGAGGGAATGAAATCGCCGGTGATCATTTGCGCGTAGCTGGCGCCGGGGCCGACCATCGGGTAGACGCCGGCGTCCGGGTCGATTTCGACTTCGAGGAACGCCGGACCGTCGAAGGCGAGGAAGGCCGCGATGGTCGCGTCGATGTCCGCCTTGTCGCTGAGGCGCCGGGCCCACGTGAAGCCGTCGGCTTCGGCGGCCTTGACGAAATCCTTCTTGTGCAGGCTTTTGTCCGAGCTCGCCTTGCGGCCGTTGAAGAACAGTTTCTGCCACTGCCGCACCATGCCGTCGCCGTGGTTGTTGAGCAGCAGCACCTTGACCGGCAGGCCGTAGGTGGTGACGGTTTCCAGCTCGCCGATGTTCATGCGGATGGAACCGTCGCCGTCGACGTCGATCACCAGTGCCTCCGGGTGGGCGAACTGGGCGCCGATGGCGGCCGGCAAGCCGAAGCCCATGGTGCCCATCGAGCCGGAGGTGAGCCAGTGGCGCGGCGCGGTGAAGTCGAGGTATTGCGCCGCCCACATCTGGTGTTGACCGACGCCGGTGGCGACGATGGCGCGGCCGACGGCGATGCGGTTGATGGCTTCGAGCACCGCCTGTGGCTGGATCCGCTCGCTGTCACGGGCGTAGTTCATGGCGTGTGTGTGCTTGAGCCGGGCGATGTGTGCGTGCCAGTCGGCAAGGGAAGGCAGCGCGCCGTTGGCTTGGCCGTACTGCGTCAGCCGTTGCAGGGCGTCGGCCAGCGGGCCGAGGTGATGCCAGTCGACGCGCTTGACCTTGCCGATTTCGGCCGGGTCGATGTCGAGCTGGGCGATGAAGCGGGCGTTGGGGGCGAACTTGGCTGCGTTGCCGGCCACGCGGTCGTCGAAGCGCGCGCCGATTGCCAACAGAAAGTCGCAATCCTCCACCGCGTAGTTGGCGTGTGCGGTACCGTGCATGCCGAGCATGCCGAGCGCCAGCGGATGGGTGCCGTCGAATCCGCCGAGGCCCATCAAGGTGGTGGTGACCGGCAGTTTGAATGCGTCGACGAAGGCGGCCAGCGCCGGTGCGGCGGTGGCCGCGATCACGCCGCCGCCGGCATAGATCAACGGGCGCTTGGCCGCGGCCAGCGCGGTGAAGAATCGCTGGCAGTCTTCATCGGTCAGACGGGCCTGCTGGATGTTGGCGAGGCGCTTGCGGTAGCCGGGAATCGGCAGCCGGCTGTCGCCGTTGAAAACGAGTTGGGCGTTTTGCACGTTTTTCGGGATGTCGACCACCACCGGGCCGGGGCGGCCGCTGCGGGCGATCTCAAACGCGGTGCGCAGAGTGGCTTCCAACTGCTCCGCTTCGGTGACCAGGAATACGTGTTTGGCGCAGGCACCCATGATGTTGCTGACCGGCGCTTCCTGAAAGGCGTCGCTGCCGAGCGCGTGGGTCGGCACCTGACCGGAGATCAGCACCATCGGGATCGAGTCGGCCATGGCGTCGCGGACCGGTGTCGCCATGTTGGTGGCGCCGGGGCCGGAGGTGACGATGGCGGCGCCGACCTTGCCGGATGCGCGGGCGTAGCCGGCAGCCATGAAGCCCGCGCCTTGTTCGTTGGCGGGCACGATCAGGGGCATTGGTTCACGGCCAGCATCCGTGGCATGCGCGGCGTTGTAGCGAAACACCGCGTCATACACCGGCAGGATCGCACCACCCGAGTAGCCGAACAGTACGTCCAGGCCTTCGTCCGCGAGAATCTGCACGACCACCTCGGCACCACTGAGGGTGCGGCCGGCGAGGGGATGGGTGCCGGAAGCGGCAAGGGTGTTCGGTGAACGAGGTGTCACGATGGAGTTCCTTTGCATTGAACATGGACCCCGGCCTGCGCCGGGATGACGGGCTTTGCCCGTCAGTTGCGGATCAGTTCGCGTTCTTCGGCCGGGTGCACCGGCACACCGAAGCGGGAGATGATTTGCAGGTCCTGTTCGAGGGTGGAGAAGCGTTGCCACTCGAAGCCATTGATGTCGGTGCTGCTGCTGAATTCGGTGGCGCTGTCGTCCTCGAAGCCGAGCTGCAGCACCTGGCCGGCGTGTTCCGGGTCGTGGCGGATCGACAGGTTCAGCTGGTCGGTGCGCCACATGGCATAGGTGCCGATCACCAGCGCCTGCGGCGGCTGGCCGAGGCGTTGGCTGTAGTCGGCGACGGAGGCGTCGAGATCCTTGACGGCGAGGGCGATGTGGAAGCGTTTCATGGTGGTGCTCCGGCAATGCGATGTGGGTGGTCGGGCCGCGCCAAGTGGCGCGGCCCCTTGGCGTCAGCCAACCTTCTTCAGTGGTTCGGCGGGGGCGGCGACCGCCGGTTGCAGCCATGGCATGCGCGCGCGCAGGCGCTTGCCGACTTGCTCGATCGGATGCTCCAGATCGGCCTGCTTGAAGCGCTTGTAGTTGGGCAGGCCGGCGGCGTATTCGGCGGTCCAGTTCTTGGCGAAGGTGCCGTCCTGGATGTCCTTGAGCACGTCTTTCATGCGCGCCTTGACGCCGTCGTCGACCACCCGCGGGCCGCTGACGTAATCGCCGTACTGGGCGGTTTCGGAGACGAACTCCAGCATCTTGGTGAGGCCGCCTTCGTAGAACAGGTCGACGATCAGTTTCAGCTCGTGCATCACTTCGTAGTAGGCGATTTCCGGCTGGTAACCGGCCTCGACCAAGGTCTCGAAACCCTTGATGACCAGTTCGCTGGCGCCGCCGCAGAGCACGGCCTGCTCGCCGTACAGATCGGTCTCGGTCTCTTCCTTGAAGTTGGTCTCGATCAGCATGGCGCGGCCGCCACCGATGCCGTCGGCGTAGGCGCGGGCCTTGGCTTCGGCCTGGCCGCTGGCGTCTTGCTGCACCGCGAACAGGCACGGCACGCCGCGACCGCGCTCGTATTCGGTACGTACCAGCGCGCCCGGGCCCTTGGGTGCGACCAGCACCACGTCGATGTCGCTGCGCGGGGTGATCTGCCCGAAGTGGACGTTGAAGCCGTGCGCGAACAACAGTGCCGCGCCGGGCTTGAGGTTGGGCTCGATGGCGTCACGATAGACCGCCGGCTGCACCATATCCGGGGTCAGTACGGCGACCAGATCGGCGCCGCGCACCGCTTCGGCCGGTTCGACCACAGCGAAGCCCTGATTGTAGGCGCGGGCCCAGGAGGGACCGTCTTTGCGGGTGCCGACGACGACGTCGAAACCGGAATCGCGCAAGTTGAGGGCGTGCGCGCGGCCCTGACTGCCGAAGCCGAGAACGGCGACGCGGGCATTGGCGAGTGGGTTGGTGCTCATGCGGGAACTCCTTGAGGGTTGGGTTCAGTGGATGTTTGAGTGGAGGATTGCGGGGTAACGGGATGGACCTGGGTCGTGGCACCGTCGGATGCGGAGCCGACCAGGTGGGCGAACTTGGCCAGCAGGCCGCGGGTGACCTTGGGCGCGGGCGGCGTCCAGTGCTGGCGGCGCTGCGCGAGCTCGGCGCTGGTGCTGATTTCGCGGGTGATGGCGTCGATCACCAGCGTGTCGCCGTCTTTCAGCAGGGCGATGGCGCCGCCGCGCGCGGCTTCCGGCGCGATGTGGCCGACCATGAAGCCGTGGGTGGCGCCGCTGAAACGGCCGTCGGTGATCAGCGCCACGTCGTCGCCCAGGCCGCGACCGATCAGCGCGGCAGTGACGCCGAGCATCTCGCGCATGCCGGGGCCGCCGGCCGGGCCTTCGTTGCGGATCACCACCACGTCGCCCTTCTGGATGCGGCCTTCCTGCACGGCGGCGAAGGCGGCTTCCTCGCTCTCATACACGCGGGCCGTGCCTTCGAAACGGGTGGTGCCGTGGCCGGCGCTGTTCTTGCCGGGGATCTTCAGGATGCAGCCGTCCGGCGCCACGTTGCCGTAGAGGATGGAGTAGCCGCCGTGCGGCTTGAGCGGCGCGGCCACGCTGGCGATCACGGCTTGCTGCTCGAAGCGCGGCGCGGCGGCGGCTTCCTCGAACAAGGTGCGGCCGGTGACGGTGGGCGCGTCCTGCAGCATGCCGGCGGCAATCAGCTCCTGCGCCACGCGGGCGGCGCCGCCGGCATCGAACATCTCCACCGCGGTGTAGCGGCCGGAGGGCAGCAGGTCCGCGATCACCGGGGTTTGCTCGGTGGCCGGCTGGAAATCCTCCAGCGACCACTCGGCGCCGGCCTCGCGCGCAATCGCCAGCGTGTGCAGCACGGCATTGGTGGAGCCGGCGGTGGCCGCCACCATGCGCGCGGTGTTGGCCAGCGAGGTGCGGTTGATCAGCGCGCGCGGCGTGCGGCCGGTGCGCAGGCACTCCATCACCAGCTCGCCGCAGCGGCGCGCGGCAGTGAGCTTGTCCGGGTGGGTGGCGGGAATGTCGTTCAAGCCCATCGGCGACAGGCCCAAGGTGGTCAGCACCATCGCCATGGTGTTGGCGGTGAACTGGCCGCCGCAGGCACCGGCGCCGCCGCAGGCGTCGCATTCCACCGCGCGCAGTTCGGCGTCGTCGATCTTGCCGGCGCCGTGCGCGCCGACCGCCTCGAACACCTGCTGGATGGTGATCGGCCGGTTCTTGTGCAGGCCGTGGGCGATGGTGCCGCCGTACAGC
>DASSXP010000115.1:0-9201 GCA_035703755.1 Rhodanobacteraceae bacterium
CGCCGGATGGAAACCACCTTCGCCCTGCACCGGTTCGAGGATGATCGCGGCCACCCGCTCAACCGCCACGTCGTCGTGGAACAGGCGCTCCAGCGCCGCCAGGCTGTCGGCAGTGGTGACGCCCTGGTAATCGCACGGATACGGCACGTGGAAAACCTCCGGCGGCAGTGGCCCGAAGCCCTGCTTGTAGGGCGCCACCTTGCCGGTCAAGGCCAGCGTCAGCAAGGTGCGGCCGTGGAAGGCACCCGAGAAGGCAATCACCGCCGAACGGCCGGTGGCGGCGCGCGCGATCTTGACCGCGTTCTCCACCGCTTCGGCACCGGTCGACAGGAACAGTGTCTTGGCCGTGCCGGCGATCGGCGCCGACGCGTTCAAGCGTTCGGCCAGCGCCACGTAGGACTCGTAGCCCGTCACCTGGAAGGCGGTATGGGTGAAATGTTGCAATTGTTCTGCTGCCGCCGCCATCACCCGCGGATGGCAATGGCCGACATTGAGCACGGCGATGCCAGCGGCAAAATCGATGTACCGGCGCCCCTCCACATCCCACAGTTCGGCGTTCAGCGCCCGCTCGGTGCAAACCGGCAACGCGGTGGAAAGCCCCCGCGGCAAGGCATTGGAACGCCGCTGCAACCACGCTTGATTGTCACCCACTGTTGTTCTCCACGATTTCGGCTTTGCGCGTTCGGCGACTGCCAGTGGCTCACCCACGCCACCACGCGCTTCGATCACCAGCCTGCGCCGTGAGCGCCATTCACCGTAGATCCAGATTCAACGCCGCCATGGTGCCAGATGATGCACGACCTCCCATCGCGTCATACCGCGTGAACGGAAATCGAGTTACGCAATCCATCCCTTGCGCTGCCCCGCCCGTGGATCCCGCAACTGCGCGCGGGATGACAGCGGGGCAGCGCGGTGGCGCTCAGTCGGCGCCGAAGCGGGCCAGTGCATCCATCTCGCGGGCAGCCCGCTTCAGGTTGCGGCCGCTCAAGTCGTCGATGATGCGTTGCCAGAACGGCGCGCGTTGCGGCGTGGCGGCGACACGCCGCGCCAGCCACACGCTGGCGCCCACGGCAACGGCTCCAAAGGCGAGGCTGATCCAAAACCAGCCCGGCGCGGCCAGGTACAGGTCAGCGCCGGTGAGTGCGCGCGCCAGCACGAAGGTCGCCAGCACCCACAGCAGCCACCACGGCAGGCCCAGCGCCAGAGTCGAAACGACGCGGAAGCGGCGCAATTGCGCCAACCGTCGCTGCAGCACCAATACCGGCGCATCGAACAGGTAGATTCGGGTCAACAGCAGCAGATCGGTGGCGCACGCCCAGATGCCGGCAATGCCGTAGGCGTGCAGCAGCAATCCCATCAACAACCAATGGGTGGTATGGCGCTCGTGCACCCAGAAGCTCGCGGCCAGCGCGGTGCCCACGATCCATGCCAGCAGTTCTATGCCGGCACCGGCCAGGCTCCAACGCAGGGTTGTTCGCGCGCGGTCCATGCCCCGATCACGCTGATCGGCCTTGAGCAGCTGTTCGATCCCGTCCTGGCGCAATGCGAGCTCTGCCCAGGCGTGTTTCATGTCGTCGAGTTCCATGGTCATGCTCCTGTTGGTTCGGATTGGGTCAGCTGCTTTCGCAGCGTGTGTTTGATGCGATTCAACTTGGTTGCGACATTTGTGGTGCTGAGGCCCAGCACTTCGGCGATCTCGGCGTAGCTGCGGTCTTCGAGGTAAAGCAGCACCAAGGCCCGGTTGAGCGCATCGAGCTGGCCGATGAATCGCCGCAGCTCCAGCAGCCGGGGATCGGGTTCATCATTTGCCGTGCCGTCGGCCACGCTGTCGAGGTGCCAGTCTTCCAACGGATCGGTGTGCCCTGTTTCTGCACGCCGCCGCGCATGGCTGATCGCGACATTGAGTGCAACGCGATACATCCAGGTGGAGAACTTCGCCCGCACCGGGTCGAAGCGTGCAAACGAGCGCCACAACTGAGCGGCAATTTCCTGCGCCAGATCCTCGCGCTCATCGCGGTTTCCGGCGTAGAGCATCGCGATCTTGCGCACGATGCCCCGATGCGCATCGAGCAGTTCGACAAAGGCCTGCTGGCGTGGGCGATCCGCTTCAGTGGTCAAGAGTATGTCCATGCCGGGTGATTCGCCCGGCGGCGAAAAAAGTCACAGCGCGCCATAATCCTCCGTCATGAGCCTATTGGCACGCCTGTCCACCCGCGTCCGCCACCTGGAGCCCGGCAGCTTCGCCGCGGTAATGGCGACCGGCATCGTTTCGATCGACGCTGCCGAGCACGGCTGGCCGCGCCTGGCGCTGGCGCTGCTGGCGCTGAACAGCGTGCTGTACGTGGTGTTGCTGGCTTTGTGCGGGTGGCGCGCGCTGGCCTACCGGCGCGCGGTGCTGGCCGATTTCATGCACCCTTCCCGCGGCGCCGGTTTCCTGACCCTCGCCGCCGGCACCTGCGTGCTCGCCAGCCAGTGTCTGGAGGTGCTGGGCGCGCTCGGCGCCGCGATGCTGCTGACCGCCTGGGGTGCCGTGTTGTGGCTGCTGCTGATCTACCTGTTTTTTGTCGCCGCCATTACCGCGCGCATCAAGCCCGGCTTTACCCGCTCGATCCACGGTGGCTGGCTGGTGGCGGTGGTGGCAACGCAATCGCTGGCGGTGTCGATCACCTTGCTGGCGGCGCGCTTGCACGATCCCGAGCGCCTGATGTTTCTCGGCCTGTGCCTGTACATGCTGGGCGCGGCGCTGTACCTCCTGATCATCACCTTGATCGTGTACCGGATGGTGTTTTTCCCGCTGCGTGCACGCGAGTTCACGCCGCCGTACTGGATCAACATGGGCGCGCTGGCCATCACCACGCTGGCCGGCAGCCTGCTGGTGCTGCACGCGCCGGCGCAGGGGCCGCTGCACAGCCTGGTGCCGTTCGTGCTCGGCTTCACGGTGTTTTTCTGGGCCACCGCAAGTTGGTGGATTCCCTTGCTGCTGATCCTCGAAGCCTGGCGCCACCTGAAACGACGTGTACCGCTGCGCTACGAGACCGACGCCTGGGACATCGTGTTTCCCATCGGCATGTACACCGTCGGCACCTGGCAACTGGCGCACGCGCTCGCGGCCGATTACCTGCTGCCGATTGCCGCCGTCGGCGTCTACATCAACCTGCTGGTATGGCTGCTGGTGGCGCTGGCGGCGGTGCAGCGCGGGTGGCGCAACCGCCGCGCGCCGGCATAATGGCCGCTCGCCCATTCGAAACATTGCCATGGCACCGCTGCGCCTTCGCCGCTATCTGATCACCGGCCTGTTGACCTTCATCCCGTTGTGGGTGACCTTCCTGGTGTTCAAGTTCGTGCTGGGCATTCTGGTCGGCATCGGCGCACCGATCGTGGCGGCACTCGCCGGCGCGGTGCAGCTGGCCTCGCCGGATGTCGCCGCCACGCTCAACGGCGAGTGGGTGGCCTACGTGCTGGCACTGGTCATCACGCTGGCGGCGCTGTACGCGCTCGGCTGGTTGGCCCATCGCGTGATCGGGCAACGCCTGCTGGACGGCTTCGACGCCTTGCTGGCGCGCATCCCGGTGGTGCAGACGATTTACGGCGGCACCAAGAAACTGATGGCGGTGTTGCAGCACAAGCCGAGCGGCGTGCAGCGCGTGGTGCTGGTGGAGTTCCCGCGCAAGGGCATGAAGGTGGTCGGCTTCGTCACCCGCCTGATGCGCGAGGAAGGCAGTGGCCGCGAAATGGCGGCGGTGTTCATCCCGACCACGCCCAATCCCACCGGCGGCTACCTCGAAGTGATGGCGGTGGAAGAACTGACGCCGACCGACTGGACCATGGACCAGGCCATGGCCTTCATCATTTCCGGTGGCGCGATGGCGCCCGACACTTTGCCGGCGCCACCGACGAATTGATGGTGGGCGGCATGGATTTCGCGTCTGCGCTGCGCGCGGAATGACGGCGCGGACGCTGCGCCACGCATGGAATGACGGAATGCGGGTTCCGCTGCGCGGTCAGTCGCTGCGCAGCAGCTCGTTGATGCCGGTTTTGCTGCGGGTCTTGGCGTCGACACGCTTGACGATGACAGCGGCGTACAAGCTGTGGCTGCCATCCGCTGCCGGCAGGCTGCCGGCCACCACCACGCTGCCGGCGGGGACGCGGCCATAGCTGACAGCACCGCTGGCGCGGTCATAGATGCGGGTGGACTGGCCCAGAAACACGCCCATGCCGATGACGCTGCCACGCTCCACCACCACGCCTTCCACCACCTCCGAACGCGCGCCGATAAAGCAGTCGTCCTCGATGATGGTGGGATTGGCCTGCAAGGGTTCCAGCACGCCGCCGATGCCGACACCGCCGGACAAATGCACGCGCGCGCCGATCTGCGCGCAGGAGCCGACCGTGGCCCAGGTATCGACCATACTGCCGGCACCGACATGGGCGCCGATGTTGACGTAGCTCGGCATCAACACCGCGTCCTTGCCGATGAAGGCGCCGCGTCGCACCAGTGCGCCCGGCACCACCCGCGCGCCGAGCTCGGCGACGCTGGCATCTTGACCATGACCGAATCGCAGCGGCACCTTGTCGAAGGCCAGCGCCGGGCCGCCATCGACCACCTGATTGCCGTGCAGACGGAAGTACAGCAGCACGGCTTTTTTCAGCCAGGCGTGAACCACCCAGCCGCCCTGCCCGTCGGGCTCGGCCACGCGGGCCGCGCCACTCTCCAGCGCGTCCAGCACACTGCCGACGGCTGCGCGCAACTCGACTTCGGCGCTGGCGGGAATGATTTCACTGCGGCGTTCCCATGCCGCGTCGATCAGGGGTTCAAGTGGGTGCATGAATGTCGCTGGCTCCGCTGGTCAGTTCGATGCGCTGGATCAGGGTGTCGCGCAGCGCCTGTCGCAGCGGCTCGCTCAACACGCGATCATCGCGGTCGGTCAGTTGGAAAAAGTCCTCGACGCGCTCGCCGAAGGTGGCGATGCGGGCGTCGTGCACGCGCACGCCCACATCACGAAAGGCTTGCGCGACCATGGCAAGGATACCGGGCCGGTCGCTGCACACCAATGCCAACTGGGTGCGGGCGGCGGCAGGATCGTCGGTGAACTCGATGCGGGGCGCCATCTGGAAGTGGCGCAAGCGACGCGACAGGCTGCGCCGTACCAGCCGGCTGCGATAGGGCGATTCGGCCAGCGTCTGGGCCAGCCGGTCGCGCAGTTCACTGGCCCGCCAGCTGTCGGCCGGCGCCTGACTGTCGGCATCGAGCAGCAGGAAAGTATCCAGCGCACGGCCGGTGGTCGAGCTCAAAATGCGCGCCTCGACCACCGAGAAGCGCAAGCGGTCGAGGGTGGCGGTAATCGCCGCGAACAGACCATCGCGGTCGAGCGCGCAGACGAACACCTCGGTGGTGCCGCGCACAGACAGATGGTGCACTTCCACCACCGGCAGCCTGGCGTGCGCGGCCAGCGCGCGGGTTTGCCAGGCAATCTGCTCGGGGCGGTGGCGCAGAAAACTGGCATCGGGGAAATCCGCCCACAATTGCGCCACCTGCTCCGGCTGGAAACCGTCGTGGGCCAGCAACGCCTGCGCCCGCAAGCGGCATTCGCGCACCCGTTGATCGGCCCGCAGCGGCAGCGCCACGTCGCTGCGCAAGGCGTAGCGGGCGGCGACGTAGAGATCGGCCAGCAGCCGGTCCTTCCACGCGTTCCACAGTTTCGGGCTGGTACCGCGAATGTCGGCAATCGTCAGCAGATACAGGTGATCCAGTCGCTCCCAATCCACCACTTGTTGCGCGAACCGCTGCACCACGTCGGGATCGGTGATGTCCTGCCGCTGCGCGGTAACGCTCATCAACAAGTGCCAGCGCACCAGCCAGGCGACCAGATCGACATCGGCATCGGGCAGGCCGAGGCGCTGGCAAAAATCCCGCGCGTCGGTTTCGCCCAACACCGAATGATCGCCGCCGCGACCTTTGGCGATGTCGTGGAACAGGCCGGCCAGGAGCAGCAGTTCCGGCTTGTCCAGCGACTCGAACACCGCGCAGGCAAGCGGGAACGCGGCACGCGCCTCCGGGTTGTCAAACCAGGCGAGATTCCGCATCACCCGCAGCGTGTGCTCGTCCACGGTGTAGACATGGAACAAGTCGTACTGCATCCGCCCGACCACTTTGGCAAAGGCCGGCAGGATCGCGCCCAGCACGCCATGCCGGTTCATCCGCCACAGCCCTTCCACCGCCGGTGCGCCGCGTTGCAGCAGGCGCAGAAACGCCGCCAACACGGTGGGGTCGGTGGCCAGCGCGGCACCGTGATGGGCCAGCGCGTGCTGGATCTGGCGCATGGTCTCGGCGCTGAAACCGGTCAGCTCCGGCTGATCGACGCGCCGCGAGAAAGCCTGCACCAGCGCCGCCGGGCGCTGCATGAACAAGTCCGGGTCGCGGGTTTCCAGGCGCCGCCCGCGCCGCTGAAAGTCGGCGTCGATGATCTGCGCAGCGGGATCGGCCTCCAGCAACTCGGTGTAGCGTTCGGTCAATTGCACGCCCAGTCGATCCACCAGGCTGGCGGCGCGGTAATAGCCCTGCATGAATTGCTCGACACCCAGCACTGGCTCGCTTTTCGCCAGGCTCGGGTCGCGCGCCTGATCCTTGAAACCGAGCCGCTCGGCCAACGCGCGCTGATAATCGAACAGCAAGCGCTCCTCCGGCCGCCCCGCTTCCAGATGCAAGGCATAGCGATAGCGCTGCAAGGTCGCCTCGGCGGTGGCCATCGCCGCGCCTTCGGCGGGATCGAGCAGGCCCTCGGCCACCAAGGCCTCGATGCCCGTGGCTTCCAGCAGCCGCTTGCCCAGCCAGCGCAGCAAGTCCAGCGTGCGCAAGCCACCCGGGCCGTCCTTGAGGTTGGGTTCGAGGTTGTGCGCGGTGTCATCGAAACGCGCGTGGCGCGCCTGCTGCTCGGCCTGTTTGGCGGCAAGATAGCGGGGCGGCGGCCACAGCGCCGGATCATCGATGATCGCGGCAATTGCAGCGCCCAGCGCCGCATCGCCGACCAGCCGACGGGCATCCAGCAGGCTGGTGTAGACGCTGACATCGGCCGCCGCCAGTTGCCGGCACGCCGCCACCTCGCGGACCGCGTGGCCGGGCTTGAGGCCGATGTCCCACAGGCAGGCGAACAGGCGCTCCAGCCCGCGCGTCAAGCTGGCGTCGGGCGCCGCTTGCGACAACGCCAGAAGGTCGACATCCGAGTACGGAAACAGCCGCCCCCGGCCATAGCCGCCCACCGCGAACAGCGCAAAGCCCTGCGCATCCGGCCCGGCCGGCGCGCCGAGGCAGGCCTGCGCCACATGAATCACCACGCGGTCGACCAGGGCCGCACGCCGTTGCACCAGGCTGCCGGCATCCGCGCCGGCGGCGAACGCCAGCGCCAAGGCACGGGCATCGTCCTCCAGCAGCTGCCGCAACGAGCGCTTCGCTTCACGGGACAGCCCCGACATCGGCAAGGCGGCGGGCAAACGCGGCAACGGTGGAATGGCAATGGCGGACAAGGCAGTTCCAGCGGCAACGCCAACGCGGCGTCCGTGGGCCATTCTAGCCGGCACCGCCACACAACCGCCGTCACGCCCAAGGGTGCGGTTTTGTCGCATCGGCCCAATTGCGTATCATCGGCACTCGCCCCCACTCGCGCACCGCCATGATCCGCTGTCTGCTCGTGCTGTTCCTGCTGGTTCCCGCCATCGCCGTGGCGCAGGCCGCACCCGCCGCCGCCAGCAGCGCGGCCGCCCCGCCACGGGTACTGGTCAAAACCTCCGTCGGCGACATCACGCTGGAACTCTACCCGGACAAGGCACCGCGCACGGTGGCCAACTTTCTTGCCTACGTGCAGCAGGGCTTCTACGCCGGCACGGTGTTCCACCGCGTCATCAAGGGCTTTTTGATCCAGGGCGGCATCTACGACCGCGAGCTCAAGGAACGGCGCACCCAACCGGCCATCCCCGACGAGGCCGACAATGGCTTGAGCAACCTGCGCGGCACCATCGCTGCCGCCCGTGCGCCCGACGTCACCCAGTCGGCGACCTCGCAATTCTTCATCAACCTGGTGGCCAACCGCCGCCTCGACTTCGTCAGCAACCGCAACGGCCTGACCGCCGGCTACGCGGTATTCGGCAAGGTCATCCAGGGCATGGACGTGGTGGACAAAATCGGCGCACTGCCAACCATGGCGCTGGGGCCATTCACCGGCGATGTACCCGAACCCCTGGTGGTGATCGAAAGCGCCACCCTGATCCAACCCCAGCCCGCCACCGCCACCTCCACTCCGTAGGCGGCAACAAAATCACCCCTTCACACCGGCGCAGACAGGTACCGCCCAAGCCATTGTCCGATTGCACGATGTTGCGCATCGCGCATCAATATGCCATGCTGCGCCATGATCAAAACGATCCGGCACAGGGGCATTGCCAGGCTCTATGCCACCGGCAATGCAGCGGGCGTTCAAGCCTCGCATGTCAAGCGTCTTCGCCTACAGCTGGCCGCATTGGACACCGCGCAAAGCATCGAAGATCTTGACGTCCCCGGCTTTCGCTTGCACGCCCTCAAAGGCAAGCTGAAAGGCCGATGGTCGATTTCGGTCAATGGCAATTGGCGACTTACGTTTGAGTTCACAGATGGCAATGTGTACGTTCTTGACTCCGAGGACTATCACTAATGAGCATGCACAATCCTCCACATCCTGGCGACTTCATCACTGGTATTTATCTTGAACCCAATGGCATCAGCGGCCGCGAGCTCGCTGCAACGCTTGGGGTTGCATCATCTACCTTGAGTCGTGTGCTGAATGGCTCAAGTCGGGTCACTCCCGAGATGGCCTTGCTTTTGTCCAAGGCGCTTGGCCGCAGCCCCGAAAGCTGGTTGTCCATGCAGAACAACTACGACCTTTGGGCTGCCCGCAAAACAGTCAACCTTGATCGGGTCACCAAGCTTGCGTTGCGTGCAGCCTGACATTTCGTGCATGGGCTCCCCCGTCAAGCACGGGGCGTAACGGCTCGGCGCGGTGTCAGGCGCGTGCGTGTTCTTTAGCCAGCTTTAGGCAACGCTGATAAAGTGGCACAAACGCCACGGCACCTGTCTGCGTCGAGATCGCGGGCGCGCTGACGCCGACAGACTGGCTGTCTTTCAAGGCAGCGCGCGCGTGAGATCGGCGCAGACAGGTGCCGCCCAAATCATTG
>DASSXP010000120.1:0-14732 GCA_035703755.1 Rhodanobacteraceae bacterium
TGCGCCAGGGCATCGGCACGCTGACCCTGTTCGCCTTCTCCAGCGAAAACTGGCAGCGGCCCAGGGACGAAGTCGCCGGCTTGATGGAGTTGTTCGTCAAGGCCATCGACAAGGAGGTCGATGAATTGCATGGTTACGGCGTCAAATTGCGTTTTGTCGGCGACCTTGCCGCGTTCAGCGAAAAGCTGCGTCAGCGCATGGCGGCGGCAGGCCGCCGCACCGAGGCCAACGACAAGCTCGTCGTCAACGTCTGCGTCAACTACGGTGGCCACTGGGACATCGCCCAGGCCGCGCGGCGGGCTGCGGTGGCCGCCGGCAATGGCGAGTTCGCCGCCACCGATATCGACCAATCCGTGCTGGCCCGTTTCATGTGCCTGGCCGGGCAGGAGCCGCCGGATCTGCTGATCCGCACCGGCGGCGAACAGCGCATCTCGAACTTCCTGCTGTGGCAGCTTGCCTACACGGAACTCCATTTCACTGATACCTTGTGGCCCGACTTCGATGCCGAGGCCTTCCGCCTCGCGCTGGAGGATTTCGCCGGCAGGCAGCGACGGTATGGCAAGACCGGCGCGCAAGCGGCCAACGCCACAGGGGACGCCCGCTGATGCTACGACAACGCACCCTCACCGCTCTGGTTCTGGCGCCGCTTGCGGTCGCCGCCGTGATTTGGCTGCCGCCGGCCGGCATGGCCGTACTGTCGGCGCTGGTCTTTCTGGTCGGTTTCGACGAATGGTCGCGCCTGGCCGGCTTTGGCGGCAGCGCGACCCGCGCCCTGCTGGCCTTGCTGCTGGCCGCGCTGCTGGCCACGCTGTGGCACTTTGGCAGCACCGCCTTGTGGCTCGGTCTGGCCGCCATCGGGGCCGGCTGGTGGCTGCTGAGCCTTCTGTGGCTACGCCATTTCAGCTTTGCCGCCGCACCGACCCGCGAAAACAGCGGGCTCAAGCTGGTCGCCGGCCTGCTGGCCCACGTCCCGGCCTGGTGCGCGCTGCAATGGCTGGTCGCGCACGGCAGCTACGGCCGCTGGTTGCTGCTGGCGCTGCTGATCATCTGGGGTGCCGACACCGGCGCCTATTTCGCCGGCAGCCACTTTGGCAAGCGCAAGCTGGCCCCGCGCGTCAGTCCGGGCAAGACCTGGGCCGGCGTGGTCGGCGCACTGGCGCTGTCGGCGCTGGTCGCGGCGGTGGGCGGCTGGCTGCTCGATGCCAGCGCGGCCGGCATTGCCGGCCTGGTGCTGATCGCCTTGCTCACGGTGGTCGCCTCGATCGTCGGCGACCTGTTCGAGAGTCTGTTGAAGCGGCACGCCCAGGTCAAGGATTCCGGCGCCCTGTTCCCCGGCCACGGTGGCGTGCTGGACCGGATGGACAGCGTGCTGGCCGCGTTGCCGGTATTCGCCGCCTGCCTGGCGCTGTTCGGCCCATGAGACAGATCGCCGTTCTCGGCGCTACCGGATCGATCGGCAGCAGCACACTGGACGTGATCGCGCGCCATCCCGGACGCTTTCGCGCATCGATCCTGAGCGCCCATCGCAACGTCACCGCGCTGGCGGATTTGTGCGTCCGCTTTCGCCCCGATCTCGCACTGATCGCCGACCCGTCGCAGCAAGACGCGCTGGCCGCCGCCCTGGCCGAGCGCGGCGTCCACTGCGACATCGGCGCCGGCCCCGCCGCGCTCGATGCCGCGGCCGCCTCATCCGCCTGCGACACCGTGGTGGCCGCCATCGTCGGCGCCGCCGGCCTGCCCTCGACCCTCGCGGCTGCGCGCGCCGGCAAACGATTGTTGCTGGCCAACAAGGAATCGGTGGTGATGGCCGGGCCGCTGTTGCTGGCCGCCGTCGAAGCCGGCGGCGGCGAACTGATCCCGGTCGACTCGGAGCACAATGCGCTGTTCCAATGCCTGCCGGGCGGCCGCCCCGACCTCGACCGCGCCGGCGTCAAGCGCCTGATCCTGACCGCCTCGGGCGGCCCGTTCCGCGGTCGCCGCCGCGATGCGCTGGCTCAGGTGACGCCCGATCAAGCCTGCGCCCACCCCAAATGGTCGATGGGGCGCAAGATCTCGGTCGACTCGGCCACCTTGATGAACAAGGGGCTGGAGGTGATCGAGGCCCACCACCTGTTCGGCGCCGCGCCCGAACGCATCGAGGTCGTGGTCCACCCCGACTCCATTGTGCACTCGCTGGTCGAATACGCCGATGGCTCGCAACTGGCGCAACTCGGCAACCCCGACATGCGCACCGCGCTGGCACAGGCGCTGGCCTGGCCGGAACGGATCGAGGCCGGGGTCGCGCCGCTCGATCTCGCCGCGCTCGGTGCCCTGCGCTTCGAGGCACCCGACACCGACACCTTCCGCTGCCTGCCGCTGGCCTGGGCCGCGCTGCGCGAGGGGGGGGATGCACCGACCCTGCTCAACGCCGCCAACGAGGTGGCGGTCGCCGCCTTTCTGGACCAGCGCCTGCCCTTCCTCGCCATCAGCGAGGTGATCGAGGCCACTTTGAACGCCGTGGCGGCGGAACCGGTGCGCGATATTGACGGTCTGATTCAGCGTGATTTAACGGCGCGATCGGCGGCAAACCGTATCATTGAGCGCCATTACACCCCATGACGCAGGCCAGCCCCTGCCGGATGCCTTGATTGTGAGCGAATTTTTCGGTTCCGTCTGGTGGTTGATCGTCACCCTGGGACTCTTGGTGACCTTCCACGAGTTCGGCCATTTCTGGGTCGCGCGCCGCTGTGGCGTCAAGGTGCTGCGCTTCTCGGTCGGCTTTGGCCGCGCGCTGTGGAAGCGCAGCGGCCGCGACGGCACCGAGTACTGGATCGCGATGATCCCGCTCGGCGGCTACGTGAAGTTTCTCGACGCCCGCGAAGGCGAGGTCGAACCGGGCGAGGCGGCGCAGGAGTTCACCGGCAAGCCGGTGTGGCAGCGCATCGCCATCGTGGCGGCCGGGCCGGCGTTCAACCTGATTTTCGCGGTGGCCGCCTTCTGGCTGATGTTCAGCGTCGGCAAGCCGGATTTCGCCCCGATTCTGGGCCAGCCCAGCGGCATCGCGGCCGGAGCCGGCGTCGCCGCCGGCGACCGCATCCTGGCCATCGACGGCACTCCGGTCGCCACCTGGACCGGCGCATTGGATGCCCTCACCGACGACCTGCTGCTGCGCAACCCGGCCACGCTGACACTGCGCAACGCGGCCGGCCAGCAACGCGACGTGACCTTGCCGCTGCAACAGCTGCCGGCCGATACCGGCATGGAGCAAGCGTTCGGCCAGTTGGGTCTCAAGCTGTCGCCACCCGCAGCCATTGCGGCCAAGGTGATGGCGGATTCCCCCGCCGCCCAAGCCGGCCTGCGCGACGGCGACCGCATCCTCGCCATCAATGGCGAGAAAATCGCCAACTTTGCTGAAATCGGCCCCATCATCGGCAAACATGCTGCCAAATCGCCCGCGCTGGACTTCACCATCCTGCGCGACGGTCAGCGCCTCGGCGTTACCGTGACGGCCGCCTGGCGCCACCCGGACGCCGGCCCCGCGCGCTGGATCATCGGCATTGCGCCACCCGACACCGAGCGCGCCACCCTGCGCTACGGGCCGCTGCACGCCCTGGGCGCCGCGTTTGCCACCACCTGGGACAAGGCCGCCACCACCTTCCGCATGATCGGCGGCATGCTCACCGGGCAAGCCTCGACCAAGAACCTGTCCGGCGTCATTACCATCGCCCAGGTCGCCAATACCAGCGCCCACATGGGCCTGGCCTGGTTCCTGGAGTTCCTCGGTCTGATCTCGCTCAGCCTGGCGGTGCTGAACCTGTTGCCGATCCCGCTCTTGGACGGCGGACACCTGCTGTATTACCTTATCGAGATAATCAAGGGCAGTCCCGTGAGCGAACGCACCATGATCGCCGGCCAGTATCTTGGCATGGCGCTACTGGCGGCGCTGATGGGGTTGGCTTTTTACAATGACATCCTGCGCCTGGTTTCCTGAGCCCGGCGCTCGACTTTTTCGCCTTGCGATCCACCTTTTTCCGGAATCGACGATGAAACGTATCGCCGCACTGATCCTGTTTGCCTGCCTCACCGCCCCAGCGTACGCGGCATTCGATCCTTTCGTCGTCACCGACATTCGCATCGACGGCCTGGAGCGCATCTCCGCCGGCACCTTGCTGACCTACCTGCCGGTGCAAAAAGGCGACACGCTGACCGAGAGCGACGCCCAGAAGGCCATCCGGGCGCTGTTCCGGACCGGCTTCTTCAGCGACATCAAGCTGGATCGCCAGGGCGGCATCCTGGTGGTGCACGTCACCGAGCGGCCAGCCATCTCCAAGCTGACCCTGCGCGGCAACAAGGACATCAAGAGCGAAGACCTGCTGAAGGGCCTGAAGAGCATGGGCATCGCCGAAGGCGAGACCTTCGACCGCCTGTCGCTGGACCGCATGACCCAGGAGTTGATCACCCAGTACTACAACCGTGGCAAGTACAACGTCTCGGTCGAACCGCACGTGATCAAGCTCGACCGCAACCGCGTCACCCTCGACATCGACATCAAGGAAGGCAAGGCAGCCAAGATCAAGGACATCAACCTCGTCGGCAACTACGCCTACCCCGATGCCCTGATCCGCAAAAGCTTTGAATCGGGCACCACCAACATGGGTTCCTGGTACAGCAAGAACGACCAGTACTCGCGCGAGAAGCTGTCCGGCGACCTCGAAAAACTGTCCAACTTCTACCTGAACCGCGGCTACGCCAACTTTGCGATCGACTCCACCCAGGTGACGATCAGCCCCGACAAGCGCGCCATGTACATCGACGCCGATGTCAACGAGGGCGAGATCTACCACATCAGCGAGGTCAAGCTGCTGGGTAATCTGGTGCTTCCCGAGAAGACCATCGACAACGTGGTCTATGTCAAAAAGGGCCAGCGCTTCTCGCGGGCGCTGATCGAGGTGACCAAGAACACCATCCAGGGCCTGCTGGCCAATATCGGCTACGCCTTCGCCGAAGTGACCCCGATCCCCAAGCTCGACAACGAGAAACACGAAGTCGCGGTCAGCTTCTACGTCAAGCCGGGCGCGCGCGTGTACGTGCGGCGGATCAATTTCAACGGCAACACCCGCACCGAGGACGAGGTCATCCGGCGTGAAATGCGCCAGCTCGAAGGCGCCTGGTACGCGCAGTCCGCGATTGACCGCTCCAAGGCACGCCTGCTCCGCCTCGGCTACTTCAAGAGCGTCGACATCGACACCAAGCCGGTGCCCGGCAGCAACGATCAGGTCGATCTCAACATCAAGGTCGAAGAGCAATCGGCCGGCAGCCTGATGGTTGGCGTCGGCTACTCCCAGCTCGACGGCATCATCGGCACCTTCTCGGTGTCACAAAACAACTTCCTCGGCACCGGCCGCGCTTTCAACGCCAACGTCCAGCGCAGCTCCTACATGGAGCAGTACAACGTCGGTTACGTCGATCCGTATTTCACCGATTCGGGCGTCAGCCTGGCCTACAACCTGCAATGGAGCAAGCTCGACCGCGGCGACGCCAATCTCGCCAACTATCTCTACAGCGTGCGTTCGTTCTCGACCCTGCTCGGCGTGCCGATCAGCGAGACCGACTCGGTCAGCGTCGGTCTCGGCATCGGCAGCCAGCGCATCAACACCTTCGTCGGCGGCACCCCGGATGTGCTGATCGACTACATCAACGAGCTGAACCACAAGACCATCCACTCGTGGACCGCCAATCTCGGCTGGGGCCACGACACCCGCGACCGCTACTTCCTGCCGACCCGTGGTGGTGCGCAGTATGTCTCGGCCGAGATCGCCCTGCCGGGTTCCACCGTGCAGTACGGCAAGCTGTACTACAACATCAACCACTACTGGCGCTTGCCGGCCGGTTTCGTGCTGTACACCTCCGGCACCGTCGGCTACGGCGACACCTACGGCCGCGACAAGGACCGCGGCTACCCATTCTGGGAGAACTACTTCGCCGGCGGCGTGGGCGACGTGCGCGGCTTCCAGGACAACACCCTCGGCCCGCGCGTCTGCATCGGCGCCGATGCCGACGGCAACCCGATCATTCCGGACGCCAACGACAAGTGCTCCGGCTCCTACTACGCGCAACCGATCGGCGGCTCTTTCAAGGTGCTCGGCAAGGCGGAGCTGTACTTCCCGATCCGCGCGCTGGAGGAAAGCGGCACCGCGCGCATCGGCGCATTCGTCGATTTCGGCAACGTGTTCAAGGACGCGCACAGCTTTGATTCCAAGGACCTCCGCGCCTCGGCCGGCATTGCCTTGCAATGGCGCGCGCCGGTGGGTCCCATCTCGATCAGCTTTGCGCAGCCGCTGCGTTACAAGGATTCGGACCGCCATTACTTCGAACGCATTCAGTTCACCTTCGGCACCCAGTTCTAAACGGTTAAGATGGACCCGGCGCATGGCGCGCCGGCACACGGGCCGAACCGGGAGAATGGGCATATGCGGGCGGCATGGCGACAACCCCTGGCAGCGCTGCTGGCATGCATGCTGGCAGCGGCCGCCTCGTCAACCCCAGCGCAACAACCCGCCACCCGCATCGGCTACGTGGACATGAAACGCCTGCTCGACCAAGCCCCCCAGGTACTGCAAGCGCGACAACGCCTGCAACGCGAATTCGCCAGCCGCGACGCCAGTCTCGGCAAGGACGAGACGCGACTGGAAGCCCTCAAGGCGGATCTGACCGCCTCCCGCGCCCAGCTCTCCGCCAGCGAGATCACCCAGCGCCAGCAAGCGATTGACGTCCTCGCCGGCAGTGTCCGCCGGGCGCGCGAGCGGATGCAGGCGGAGCTCAAGGATCGCAGCGCGCAAGAACTCGACAAGAGCTGGCAAACCATCAGCAATGCTGCGGTCGAGTACGCCCGCAGCCACCACTTCGATCTGGTACTGCCGAGCCCGGTCATCTATGCCAGCCCACGCATCGATATCACCGACGCCGTGCTGGCCGAGTTGCGCAAGCAAGCGACCGGCTCGACACCGCCATGACATCCCCTTCCTGGCTGCTGGGTGAACTGGCGCAGCGCTTCGCCCTGCCGCTGCATGGCGACCCGTCGATTCGCATCAATGGCGTGGCCCCGCTCGCTCGCGCGCGCGCGGACGAACTCGGTTTTCTCACCTCGAAGCGCCATCTGTCTGCACTGGAATCGAGCCAGGCCGGCGCCGCCATCGTCACCGAAGCGCACCTGGGCACCGGTCACAGCGCCAAGCTGGTGGCGCACGATCCAATGGCGGCCTTCGCCCGTATCGCGGCGCTGTTTGAGCCACACCATCCAGGCCCGCGCGGCGTACACCCGAGCGCCGTGATCGCCGCCGATGCCAGCATCCACCCCGACGCAGTCATCGGGCCATTCTGCGTGGTCGAATCCGGCAGCCGCATCGACGCCGGTGCCGAACTGGTTTCGCAGGTCCACGTCGGCCCCGATTGCGTGGTTGGCGCCCACTGCCGGCTGCTGCCGCGCGTCACTCTGGTGACCCGCGTCAGGCTCGGCCAGCGGGTGCTGATCCACCCCGGCGCGGTGCTGGGATCGGATGGCTTCGGCCTCGCCTTCGATCAAGGCGCCTGGCTCAAGGTGCCGCAGCTCGGCGGCGTGGTGATTGGCGATGACTGCGAAATCGGCAGCAATTCGACCATCGACCGCGGCGCACTCGACGACACCGTACTGGAACAAGATGTCCGGCTCGACAATCTGGTGCACATTGCCCACAACGTGCACATCGGCGCCCACACCGCCATCGCCGGCTGTGCTGCCGTCGCCGGCAGCGCCCACATTGGCCGCTACTGTCTGATTGGCGGCGCCGCCGGCATCCTGGGCCACATTGAAATCACCGACCGGGTTACGATTACCGCCATGAGCCTGGTCAGCCATTCCATCCGCGAGCCGGGCGAGTATTCTTCCGGCACGCCGCTGGAGCAAAACCGGCGCTGGCGCCGCAACGCCGTGCGCATCAAGCAACTGGACGAACTGGCGCGCCGCGTGGCGCGGCTGGAAACGGAATCGAAACCATGAGCCAAACTGCAAGCCTGCCACCGATGCCGGTGGAAGTAACCGACATTCTCGGCATGTTGCCGCATCGCTACCCGTTCCTGCTGGTGGACCGGGTGATCGCCTGCGAGCCCGGCGTCAAACTCACCGCGATCAAGAATGTCACCGTCAACGAGCCGTGCTTCCAGGGCCATTTCCCCGGCAACCCGGTGATGCCGGGCGTGTTGATCATCGAGGCGATGGCGCAAGCCTCCGGCCTTTTGGTACAACTGTCCACCGGCCAGTCGCCCACTTCGCCGCTGTACTACCTGGTCAAGGTCGACAAGGCGCGCTTCTCGCAAATCGTCAAACCCGGCGACCAACTGGTGCTGGAAATCACCCAGAAGCGCATGCTGCGCCGCATGGGCCTGTTTGAAAGCCGGGCCCTGGTCGACGGCAACGAAGTCGCCAGTGCGGAGATTCTATGCGCCGAGCGCAGCGCCGAATGATCCACCCGGCCGCTCATGTCGACAGCCATGCCCGCATCGGTGCCAATGTCAGCATCGGCGCCGGCAGCGTGATTGGTGCCGAGGTCGAGATCGGTGACGATTGCTGGATCGGCCCGCATGTGGTGATCGAAGGGCCGACCCGCATCGGCCGCGAGAACCGCATCTGGCAATTCGCCTCGCTCGGCAGCGAACCGCAGGACAAGAAGTTCCACGGCGAACGCAGCGAACTCATCATCGGCGATCGCAACGTGATCCGCGAGTTCACCACTTTCAGCCGCGGCACCGCCGATGGCGGCGGCGTGACCCGCATCGGTGATGACAACTGGATCATGGCCTACGTGCACATCGCCCATGATTGCCTCGTCGGCAACAACATCATCTTCGCCAACGCCGCTTCGCTGGCCGGCCATGTGCTGGTCGACGACCACGTGATCTTCGGCGGCTTCACCCTGGTGCACCAGTTCTGCAAGATCGGCGCCCATGCCTTCACCTCGATGGGTTCGGTGATCAACCGTGACGTGCCGCCCTACGTCACCGTGGCCGGCAACTTTGCCAAACCCAAGGGCATCAACAGCGAAGGTCTCAAGCGGCGCGGCTTCAGCGCCGAGCAAATCGCCGCGGTCAAACGCGCCTACCGCACGCTGTATCTGTCCGGCCTGCCGCTGAACGACGCCCGCGCCAAGATCGCCGCACAGGCGGGCGATGACACCGCCGTGCGGCGGCTCCTCGACTTCATCGCCCAGAGCGAGCGCTCGCTGGTGCGTTGAGCACCCATGGCGGCTCGCACAGACCCATGCGCCTCAACAAGCACATTGCCGAAAGCGGGCACTGCTCGCGCCGCGAAGCCGACCGGCTGATCGCCGCCCGTCGCGTCAAGGTCAATGGTGTCGTGGCCGGTATCGGCACGCCATTCGAGCCCGGCGACGACGTTCTGATCGATGGCCACAGGCTGGCCGAGCGCAAGCTCCGCGCTGGCGGCCGCAGCCACGTCTACATTGCGCTCAACAAGCCGGTCGGCATCACCTGTACCACCGAGCAAAGCGTCAGCGGCAACGTGATCGACTTCATCGACCACGAACAACGCATATTCCCCATCGGCCGCCTCGACAAGGATTCCGAAGGTCTGCTGCTGCTGACCAGCAACGGCGACATCGTCAACGACATCCTGCGCGCCGAGAACCACCACGAAAAAGAGTATCTGGTCGCCGTCAACAAGCCCGTCACGGCCGAATTCCTGACCGGCATGGCGCGCGGCGTGCGTATTCACGGCCAGCTGACCCGCCCCTGCCGCACCACGCGGATCGCCAAGTTCGGCTTCCGCATCGTACTGACCCAGGGGCTCAACCGGCAGATTCGGCTGATGGCGGCCGCTTTCGGTTACCGCGTCACCCAGCTGCGTCGCGTGCGCATCATCAACGTCAAGCTGGGCACGCTCAAACCCGGCCAATGGCGCAACCTGAGCAGCACCGAACTGCAAGGTCTGCTGCCCACGCGGCAGACCTGGTAAACGCAGCGCACGGCCACGCCGGGCTGACCTATACTCCGTCTTGATCGCCGTCGCTGTGGTGATTACTGCGCCCGCCCGGATACCGCCGCATGCTGTTATGGATCATGGCCGGTTTCTTTTTCTGGCTCGCACTCCGCGAGCTTCGCGCCGGGTTGTTCGGTCGCACGGGGTACGCCGGTCGCGCAGCGATCGACCTGCCCTACATCGGCTTGATGCTGGCCCTCGGCACGGTCTTCGCCTACCCGGCGCTTGAGCGCGCCCGGCTCGAACACATACTGCTGCAAAAGGCACGCATCCTCGCCGGAACCAACAAGGTCAGCGTGCACTGCAACACCCTGTTCGACAGCTTTCTGGACCGCAACGTCTTCGCCGCCGGTCATGCCAACGAAGCCACCGGCGCCATCGTGTTCCAGCACCCGTGGTGCTCGCGCCTGATCGACTACCTGCACCATCCGGCCAGCGCCAACCGGGATGAGCTGATCAGCTTCGCCATTTTCGTGCACGAGAGCATGCACATCCGCGGCGAATGGCACGATGAAGCACGTACCGAGTGCCAGGCCATCCAGCGGCTGTATCGCGCAGGCACGTTGCTCGGCGTTCCCGCGGCCGTCGCCAAACGCAACGGCCGCGCCTACTACCGCGACATCTATCAACAACGCGCGACGCAGGGCTGGATGTCTGCCGGCTATTACTCTCCCGAGTGCGCACCCGGCAAGGCGCTGGACGAGCACCTGCCCGACGCCACCTGGAACGATGATTCCACCGCAACGCCTGCCACTGACGCACCTGCTCGGTAGTGCCGACGCCATTCCCCTGCCAGCGCCGGCGCGCACAAAACTGTCCGCTATCATCTGCCGATGACCACCACCGTCCCCGCCGCATCAACGGCCCCCCTGTTCGTGCTCGTCGCCGGCGAGGCATCGGGCGATCTCTTGGGCGCCGACCTGATCCGCGCCATCCGCCAGCGCCAGCCGGAAGCCCGCTTCGCCGGCATCGGCGGGCCACGCATGGCGGCGGCCGACATGGACGTCTGGTTTCCGTCGGATCGACTGGCCGTAATGGGCCTGGTGGAGGTGCTGCCGCGTCTGTTCGACCTGCTCTGGTTGCGCCGTCAGGTGGCCGCGCGCTGCATTGCCCAGCACCCAGCCGCCTTTATCGGCATCGACGCGCCCGACTTCAACCTCGGTCTGGAAAAACGCCTGAAGCACGCCGGCATCCCGACCGTCCACTACGTCAGCCCCTCGGTATGGGCGTGGCGCGAGAGCCGCGCCGCCAGGATCGGCGCCAGCGCCGACCGCGTGCTGTGCCTGTTCCCGATGGAGCCGCCGATCTACGCACGCCACAGCGTCGACGCGCGCTTCGTCGGCCATCCGCAAGCCGACCGATTCGCCATGGAACCCGACCGCGACGGCGCCCGCCAGACACTGGGCCTGCCCGCGGAGGCACCGGTGCTGGCTGTGCTGCCCGGCAGCCGTGGCAGCGAAATCGAACGACTGGGCCCGGTCTTCCTGGACGCGGCGGCACGGGTAGCGGCCGTCACGCCGGGCTTGCAGATCGTGATCCCGGCGGCGAACGCGCACTGCCACGCCGCGCTGAGCGCGCTGCTGGCGCGCGACGGCAGCCGCGCCGACGCGGCCAGCGCGCCCCGCTTGCTCAATGGCCAGGCCGAACTCGCCCTGACCGCCGCTGACGTCGCCTTGGTCGCCTCCGGCACCGCCACGCTGGAGACCTTGCTGGCCAAGACTCCGATGGTGGTCTGCTACCGCATCGCGCCGCTGACCTACCGCATCGTGCGCGCCTTCGGGCTGATGAAAACCGATTATTACTCGCTGCCGAACTTCCTTGCCGGCGGCCCTTTGGTCACCGAGCTGATGCAGGACGACTGCCAAGCCGAGAAGCTTGCCGCGGCGCTGCTGGCGTTGTTCGGCGATGCGCCCCGACGCGCGGCGATGGCGCGCGAGTTCACCCGCCTGCACCAGCAGTTGCGCGGTCCGCTCGATGGCGGCCACGCCGCCGACCATGCCGCCGCAGCGATCCTGGACTTGCTGTCACCCCTCGGCGCAACGTCCGCGCCATCGCCACTCGATGCCCGTCATGACTGAGCTCCCGTTGCTTGTCGCCGGCGTGGACGAAGCCGGGCGCGGCCCATTGGCGGGACCGCTCGCCGTGGCCGCCGTGATCCTCGACCCCGCACGGCCCATTGCCGGCCTGGACGACTCCAAACGGCTCAGCGCCAAGCGCCGCGAAGCACTGTTTCCGTTGATCCGCGAACACGCGCTGGCGCATTGCGTGGTGCTGATCGAGGCCAGCGAAATCGATCGCCTCAACATTCTTCAGGCCACCCTGGCCGGCATGTCGCGCGCCCTGCGCGGACTCACCGTGGCAGCGGAGTTCGCCCTGATCGACGGCAACCGCCTGCCCGTCGACCTGCCCTGCCCGGCGCGCGCCATCGTCGGTGGCGACGCACTGGAACCGGCCATCAGCGCCGCCTCGATCCTGGCCAAGGTCTGCCGCGACCGCCACATGCTGGCGCTTGATCACCAATTCCCCGCCTTCGGCTTTGCCCGCCACATGGGCTACCCGACCCGCGAGCACCTCGCCGCGCTGGCCGAACACGGCCCCTGCCCCGAGCATCGCCAAAGCTACGCGCCGGTGCGCCGCGCGCTGGGGATCGAGGTGAGCCCGAAACAGCAAGCCATCCGGCAATGATGTACCAACCATTCTGCGCGCTTCACCGCCGCGCAAACCGCGCGTGGCGCTGAAATCGCGCATGGACATGCCGGTCCACATGTTGCTATGCGCGAAGAGAACTGGACGTCAGAGTACCGTCGATCTATCCGCGACCGGAGAAGGCAAGTGCATAGCCTGCAGCAAGGCGTCAAAACGCGGCTCACCCGCAAGATCGGCGAACCATACCGAAAGGAACGCCATCCCGATGTCGTGATGGGCATACCCTTCTTCGAGCAGATCCAGCGCCTGCTGCTTTTCGCCCAACATGACGTGCAGCAAGGCCATCGTGCTCGGCAGAACATAATCGGCACTTGCCCGCTCGTGCATTTCGTCCAGCAACTTGCGAATCTCGTCCGGACGCTGGCTGCGGGCATGGACGATGGCCAGATACACCAGCGACCGGGTGCTGCGTTCGGTCAATTGCACAGAACGCAGGGCAAGGCGTTTGGCATTTTCCTTGTCGCCTGCGGCAAGTTCCCGCATGGCACGACTCTGCAAGGCAACCCAGAAATCCGGCTCAAGCTCCAGAGCGCGGTCCAGGCGCATGGCCGATCGCTGGCGTTGCCCGGCTGCATCCTCGAACCAGGATACGAGGGTATTGACGATCGGCGACAGCGGATCAAGCTCGACCGCGATGCGTGCCTGCACCAGTGCACGCTGGTGCTGGCCGGTATTGTTCAACAGGTGCGCCAGGACGAAATGTGCGAACGGCTCGTTCGGATTGAGCTGGATCGCGCGTTCAAGCGACGCTTCTGCCGCCGGCCAGTCCCAGTGGTACCAGAACTGGTTGAAACCACGTGCCGCATAGGCCTCGGCCGAATCCGGATCGAGCGCCAGTGCCTTGGCAATCGCCGCATCGGAACGCGGGAACTCGAGTTCCGGATCGGCGTCGGCCACCATCACCTTGGCCCGGTGCAACTGCGCAAGGCCGGCCCATGCCTTGGCACACCCGGGATCACGTTGCAGGGCGGTCCCGAATGCCGCTGCGGCGGCCTCGACGGTGCGCGGATTGGGCCGATTGACAAGATACAAGCCTCGCAGGTATGCCGCATGGGCCTGCGGGTCATCGCCATCGCAAGCACTGCGGTAAGTCGTGGCCGGGTAACTGACGGACAGTGCCGACGCAACGCCCTCGGCAATCGGCGCTTGCACGGCGAGAATCCGGTGTGGTTCAAGATTGAAATTGTCTTCCCACACGCTGTGTCCGTCGGACACCTGCAGCAATCTCGCGCTGACGCGGGTCCGCTTCCCGATGCGTTGAAATTCGCCGGCAACCACGTATCTTGCACCAAGGGCAATACCCGCTTGGAGCGGGTCGGTATCCGGCGCGGTCATTGCCTGCGTGGAGCCCAGTGACAACACACGCAGGCCGTCGCTGCGGCTCAGTCTCGCAATGACGGTTTCGGCGATACCGATGCCCAAGGCGCGTTGCGCATCCTCGCTTTCAGAAGCACGAAAAGGCAGTACCGCCAGCGGTACCGGCTCACTCGTCGCACCCGGTCCTGGCGTCAGATCAGGTGCCGGCCACATCCAGAGAACCGCACCTGTCAGCGACATGGCAAGCAATGCGGCCAGCGTGGCCCATGGGCGACGCCGGGGGCGAGCAACCGCGGGTCGTTCGGGTTGGACTCGGTCCGGAACGGGAGGCGCGGATTCGGGCATGGCCGACGCATCCAGCTCCTCGATTTCGGCGACAAAGCTGTAGCCGCGTCCCGGGACGGTAAGAATCGGATCGCTTCCCCTGCCCTGGTTGCGAAATACCCGACGCAACTGGGATATGGCCTGGGTGAGATTGTTTTCCTCCACCACGCGCCCGGCCCATACCTCGGCCAGGATCTCATCCCTGCCAACCACCCGCGGTCGGTTCCGGATCAGCATGGCGAGCACGTCGTAGGCTCGGCCAGCAAGCGTCAGATCGCTGCCATCGGGAGCCGTGAGCTGACGGGTCACCGTATCCAGCCGGAAGCCCCCAAACCGCACGACCCGCGCTTCGATCATCAGATCCATAGAAGCTTCT
>DASSXP010000328.1:0-39062 GCA_035703755.1 Rhodanobacteraceae bacterium
GCAATCCGCAACGGCGTCGCCGGCGCGCTGACGGACAGTGCCTCGGGGATCGCGTGGGCACGCGCTTCGATGTAGGCGCCGGCGCCGCGGCAGGCGGCAAACAGCTCGCCGGTGACCGGCGCCAGCACCACGCCCAGCACCGCCTCACCGCCTTCGATCAGGGCAATATTGACGGTGAACTCGCCGTTGCGTTTGACGAATTCGCGGGTACCGTCGAGCGGATCGACCAGCCAGTAACGCGACCACGAACGACGCTCGCTGACGGCGATCTCGCTGGCCGATTCTTCCGACAACACCGGCCAGCCCGGGGTTCGCACGGCGAGGCCGTCGAGGATCACGCGATGGGCAGCCAGATCCGCCGCAGTCAGCGGCGAATCGTCGTCCTTGCGCTCGACTGCAAAGCTGCCGGCGTAGATGTCGAGAATGGCGGCGCCGGCGGCGCGGGCGATGCTGCCGACATCGGGCAGCAGGTTTTCCAGTGTGCTCATGGTCTACTCAAATTCTGCAAGGGGCTCGGATGCCGTCGCACGGGTGGCGACATGCGACGGGTGTTGCGTCCGGCATCAGGGCCGATAGCGGCCGGCGAGATACTCGCGGGCCATGAACAGGGCGGCAATGCTGCGCCCTTCGGTGACGTCGTCACGCGCGATCAAGGTATGCAACTCGGACAATTTCCACGGCACCACATCGAGTGGCTCGGGTTCGTCGCCTTGCAGCTTTTCGGGGTACAAGTCCTCGGCCAGCACCACATGCGCCATGTGCGACATGTAGGCGGGCGACAAGGACAAGGCGCCGATGACCTTGAGCCGACGCGCGCCATAACCGGCCTCTTCCTTGAGTTCGCGGTTGGCGCCTTGCTCCGCCGTCTCGTCACGGTCGAGGCGTCCCTTGGGCAGACCGAGCTCGTAATGATCGAGACCGACACCGTATTCGCGCACCAGCAGCACGGTATCCGTATCCAGCATCGGCACGATGATGGCGGCACCGAGGCCGGAACTGATCACCCGTTCGTGGGTGCGGCGGACCCCGTTGCTGAATTCGAGGTCCACCTGCTCGGTCTGGAGGAATCGGCTGTGGGTGGTGGCGCGACGGGCCAGTATCTTGGGATGGACGGGCATGCCCCGATTGTAACGCCTCGCCGCCACACCGGCCGGCGCGGCAGCCCGGATGCCGCGCAGCGCAATCCGGGAAATGGCCTCAACGCGCCCCCGCCAGGCGCGCCAGCACCGGCGCGTGCAAGGCGGGGACGGCGGCGAGCACGCTGGTGGTGTGCAGATCCAGCGCCGCGCCGCTCAAGTCGGTGAATACGCCGCCGGCTTCGCGCACGATCACCGCCAGCGCGGCGATGTCCAGAATGTTGACGTCGGACTCCACCACCACGTCCAGCGCGCCGCGCGCCAGCAGATGGTAATGGCAGTAATCACCCAGACCGCGGCAACGTTCGACGTCCTGGATCAGCTGGCCGAGTTCGGCCCAGCCGGCGCCACGGGTGAGTGTCTTGACGTTGCCGATTGACAACGACGTGCGCGCCAGTTGGTGGGTCGCGGCCACCGCCACGCGCTCGCCATTGAACCAGGCGCCGCCGCCACGCCGCGCCCACAGGGTTTCGCCGGCAATCGGCGCGCATGACACCCCGAGCACCAGCTCACCATCCAGCATCAACGCGATCTGGGTGGAGAAGAACGGCGTGCGGCGCACAAAGCTGCGGGTACCGTCGAGTGGATCGACCAGCCACAAAGCGGCGCCGTCACCCTGACGACCACCTTCCTCGCCGTAGATGGCGTGATCCGGGAACGCCGCCAGCAGCACGCGCCGGATCGCCGCCTCGGCTTCGCGGTCGGCCACGGTCACCGGGGTGTCATCGCTCTTGCGCTCTTCGGCCACGCCGTGTTGCCAGTAGTGACGAATCACGGCACTGGCGGCTGCGGCGGCTTCGCGCGCCACCGTCAATGCATGGTCGAGGTCGAGTGTCATTGCCCTGGTACCCCCATCAAATGGCCTTCCACTTGCAGCAGCACGCTGCCGTCGCTTTGGCGTTGTCCGAGTTGTTGCAGCGCCTCCTGGGTCTGCCAGTCGTCCGCGTGGCGCGCCGTCAGGTGAAGCACCAGTGAGTACCCGGTGGGCTGGGCGAGAAAGCCGCCCTTCACTTTGAGGGCTCCGTCGCCCTGATCGATGATGTCTCCGTGCACGCGGCGCGCCGCATCCAGCGTGAAGCGGGCGTCGATCGTGCCAAATTTGGCCTGTACCGAGCCACTGACGCCAGCGTCGCGCCACTGCGCCTTGGCCACGAGTGCCTCGAACCAGGCGTGACGGATGCGGGCGTGGTCGATGTCGGCAATGATCTTGCCACTCGGCTCGACGCTGCCGAGGCCGAGCGCCTGCTGCAGCGGCGCGGCCGGCGCTTCGACGTGGACGTGGTTGAGGTCGATGGCGCCATCCCATGGCCGGCTGACCAGACCCGTTGCCTGCCACAGCGGACCTTGCAGACGTACCTGGGTTTTGATCTCGCCATGGAACAGCGGCGCGACACCCAGCTGCCAGTCGAGCTGGCCCAGCGGTTGCCCCACCACGCTGGCGGCAGCGGCATGTCCGCCCCAGATCGTGCCGCTGACGCCTTCCAGTTGCAGCGCCGGCAGCCGCGGCGCGGCGTAGCGCCAGGCCAATGATGCCGGCAGCGTCCACAACACTACCACCGCCAGCAGCAGCAGCGCGGCGAGGATCGCCAGCAGGATACGGATGAAGCGCATGTCAAGGTTCCTGCACGGTGAGGCGGGCATCCACCACGCCGTCACTGCCGGCGCGGCTGATCGAGGCATCGAGGGTGACGATGCCGTAGTGATGTTGCAGGTCGTCCAGCCACGCCGCCAACGCATCGAAGCCGGCACCACTGAACTCCATACGCACGCGTTTTTCGTCCAGTGGCTCGATCCGCTTCAAGGCCGGACCGAGCTTGGCCTTGCGCGCGCTGGCATCGGTCAGCGCCAGCAGGGATTGGCCGCCGCGCTGCACGCGGCCTTTGCCGCCTTCGGCGCGCAGATGCAGCAACTCGGCCTTGGCGCGCTGCATGTAGGCCAGATCCCGTTGCTGGGTTTGCAGTCGCGTCGCAAGCGACTGGGCGGCGCGGTCGAGCGGAAACCACACGAACGCCCAGCCCAGCATCAGCACCAGCAGCACACCGCCAATGCCCAGAATCTGTCGTTCGCGCGGTTCGCGCGCCCGCCACCACGCTTTGACAGGCGCAGTCATGGACTGCCCTCCTGCACCCGCAGGCGGCCATCGATGCCATCCGCATCGGGGCTGGCGGTGGCCAGTTCGGCGTGTACGCCGTCGAGCGTCGCCAGGCGCTCGCGCAATTGATCGAGGATCGCCAACGTGGGCGCATGCAACGACAATTCCAGCGCGTCGTTGCGGTATTCCAGCCCGTCCAACCGCAGGCGGTGGTCTTGGCTGACCAAGAGCGGCGCGATACGGGTCAGCAGCGGCATCAGGCCGCCGCCTTGCTGGCTGCCGCCCAGGCGTTTGAGCTCGCTTTGCATCCGCGCCACCGGATCGGGCACCAGCGGCGCGCTCGGGAAGCTCTCGGCGAACAGCGTCTGGATCGCCTTGTCGGCGGCGCGGCTGGCCTGACCCAGTCGGACCACCTCGACCACGTGGCCGATGAGGCCGATGCCGATTGCGGCCAGCGCGAACAATGCCGCCAGTCGCCACAGTCGATGTTGCGGCGCGCGGCGATGGCGTGGTGCGTAGTCGCCGCACAAGAGGTTGATGGCCGGCACCACGCCCACGCCCTGCGCGAGCCAGTCCAGCGTGGCGCTGCCGCGCGACTCGGCGTCATCGGCGTGCCAGTTCAGCGCCAGCTCGGCACCCAGCGCATTGCGCTCGGCGCCCACCGCAGCCAGCGCGTCGATGGCGTGCCCGCGTCGCGTCGCCGGCAGCCACGCGGCCACATCGGCGGCCGCGCAGGCCGTGCCTTGTTGCACACCCAGTCGCAGCAGCACACGCTGGTCTTCCAGCAACAGCGCTGGCGCGGCGTCGCGCTGCGGCACAGCCAGACAGTCCGGCAACAGGATGTCCGCTTGCACGCCGGCGCTGCGCAAGCGCGCCAACCAGCCGTCCATGGCGGCCTTGGCCACCACGGCGACGCCGTGGCGGCCCGCATCGTCGACCGTTCCCAGCGCGAAGTGCAAGTCTTCCACCGGCGACAGCACCTGATCCTCCAACGCGAACGGCAGCACGCGCGCCAACTTGGCGGCGCTGCTGCGGGGCAGGTTGGCGGTGGTCAGCAACACGTCTTCGGACGGCACCAGCACCACCACCTCACCGGCATTGGCCAGCAGGTCCGGCGGTGGCGCGGCGCGCCCCCTCGCCCTGGTGGCCGGCGCCAGCCAGTCGAGTGAGCCGTCGGTGGTGAGGCGGAGCAGAAGTCGGATAGGCATGCCGCGACGATTCTACGGGAGTTCGCCGCCGCATGCGGACAAGATCGAGGCCACGCCACCCACGCAGACGCCACCCGGCGTGTTCACCGCCTACAAGCCACGCGTGCGCTCAAGCACGCGGATGCCGGCACGCCGTTGCAGCAGGCTTTGATAGCTGAACTCGATCCCGTCCAGGCGGATGCCGGCACGGGCGAGAAAATAGTCGCTGCGAAAACCCAGGCCGCGGCGCGCGGCCGGGTCGAGCACCACGCCGGCGCGAGCGAGTTCGGCGGCAACTTGATCGAGATCTTGCCAATCGGCGTGGCCATCGCGGTACACGCGCGCCGCGACGGCGGCGGTGATGCCGTCGGCCAGCGACATCAGCACCGGCACCGGGGCGGTGTTGAGGTTGAGTACGGTTGGCGTCGGCAAGGCGCAAACGTAGGGCGCCAGTGCCGACCACGCGGCGCCGTCGATGCCGGCGACCAGCCGCAGCTCGGAGGCGTCGGTGAAAGGCCGGTTGGCGGCGCGATACGCCGGCTCGCGGTTGCCGTAGGTGCTGGCCTCGGCGCCGGTGGGGGCGGCGTTGCTGTCGGGGTCGAGCCAGTCGACGGTGGCATCGGCAATGGTCGGCGTGAGTTTCAGTGCGACCAGCAAACGCCGGTAGCGGGCGATCCATAGCGTTTGCGGCACGCCATCGATGACCAGGTTGTTGAGGTTGAAACAACCGTTGCGATCGGCCATGGTGGCGCCGATCAAACCGCCCGGCACCGGCGTCGGCGGCAGCGGCATCGCCCACAGATCGTCGCGTGTGTCGATACCGTTGTCATCCCTCGCCAGCACTGCGGCGGCATAGGATTCGAGCCCGCGCGCGTAGGCGCTTGCCTGCTCGCTGCGCAGCACGTTGTGGCTGCGCGCCAGCGCCAGTTGGCCGCGGTCAAGCAATGCGGCGATCAGCAGTGTCGCCAAGGCCACCACCAACAGCGCCACCAACAGCGCCACACCGCGCTGCCGCCGCGCCGTCATGGCTCGCCGCCGGTGGACGTGTCGCGGATTGGCTGGCTGTTGACCAGTTCGATCACGCGCCGCAGCTCGCCGACACTGGCGAAGTCGAGCCGAAACTCCACCGCCCGGGGCAACGCCGCCGGATCGGCCTGATCGGGTGCGGGCCAGCGCGATTGCCAGTGACCGGCGTGATCGAGATAACGCAGGTTCAAATGACGCACGTCATGGTCCAGTGTGCGCGGCAGCGGCACGCTGGTCGGCGCGCGGTCGAGCACCCGCCAGCGCAGGCGGATCAGTTGCTGATTGTCCAGTTGCCAGGCGACGCGCTCCAGGCTCGATTGCAGCGCACCCGGCGCGCCGAGGTAGCCATCGCGGCTGAACTCAATGTGCGTGGCGTCGCCGATCAAGGCCGGACGGCTGACGCCGTTGTTGTCCAGCACTGGCCGCACCACCGCTTGCTCAAGATCGCGTGCCATGAGTTCGACGCTGCGCGTGACCGCGGCGAAAGCGTCCTGTTCGGCCGCCAGCCGCTCCCGCGTGCGCGCCACCGCGGCCACACCGGCCCAGGCCATGGCCGAGGCAACGGCAAAGATGGCCACCGCGACCAGCAACTCGATCAGGCTGAACCCGCGCCACCGCCGCGTCATGGTGACAGCCCGTTGCCGACGAATCCGTCCAGCGTGAACAGGGGCGTGGCGTCCACGCGCTCCGCATCGGCCGGGGCGTACACCTCTACCCGCAAGCGGCGAATGCCGGCCGCCGGCGTGGCGGCGACGGTGATGCGGTAGTGCCAGCGTCGATTGGCGAATTCTTCCTGGCCGTCGCGCTCGCCCAGCGCCGGCAGGCCGGCTTGCAAGCGCGTCTCGGTGAGCGCATTGGACGCCACCCAGGATGCCAGGGTGCGGTCACGCAGCTTGGCGTAGGCGTCGGTCTCGCCGGCTGCGGTATGGGTCAGGGCCACCAGCGCCAACGCCAGCACCACCAGCGCCACCAGCACTTCCAGCAAGGTGAAGCCGCGCTGGCGATCAGGGCGCGACATCGAGCGTGTCCAGCGTCAACGCACCGGCGGCGTCACCACGCAGTCGATAGCGGCGATCCGCGCCATCCCCGCGCAGAATGGCGACAAACGGTGTCATGTCACCGGAAGGAAAACAGGCCAATTGCGGCGCCGCACCGCTGCTCGACGCCGGCGCCGGTTGCAGCCACGCGCCATCGCGTTGCAGCCGCAGCTCGACCCCGGCCGGCAGCCGATAGCTGGTCAAGGCCGCCTGTTTGCGCAGCGTCCGCCAGCCATCCGGGCGGCGCTCAAGAAACGCGTAGCCCTGTTCGGTCTGGCGCAAACCGACGCTGCGGCCATCGAGTTCGGCCGTTTCGCAGGCCCACGCCAGGTGCGCTTGCAGCCGCTCGGCTTGCCGCTCCAGTTCGCGTGTGCCGCCGAGGCCCGACAAGCCGAGCCCGACCGCCAGCGCCAGCACCGCGATGATGGCAATCGCCACCAGCAACTCGATCAGGGTGAATCCCCGCGCGCGCATCGCGGCAGACCGGTCAATCCGTCCAGTTGCCGATGTCGGCGGCTTCGCCCTCGCCACCGGGCCGGCCATCGCTGCCCAGCGTGTACACGTCCACCTCGCCGTGGCTGCCCGGTTGCAGATAGAGGTAGGGCTTGCCCCACGGATCATTGGGCACGCGGTCGAGATACGGCCCTTTCCAGTTGGCGCCTTGCGGCAGACCGGCCGGCTTTTGCACCAGCGCGGCCAACCCTTGCTCGGTGCTGGGGTAGGCGAAGGTGTCGAGCCGGTACATGTTGAGCGCGGTCATCACGGACTGGATGCCCTGACGCGCGGCGGACTGGCGCGCCTGACCGGGCCGATCCATCACCCGCGGCACCACCACGGCGGCGAGGATGGCGAGGATCACCACCACCACCAGAACTTCGATCAAGGTAAAGCCGCGTTGGCGGCGCACTGCAGGGGTCATGCGCTTGAGCTCCGGACGAATGCCGACGATCATAGCAAGCCATGACCCTGACTCCCACGCGCAGCAACGCCGCGCTGGCCGCGCGCGACCTCGCGCACGTCTGGCATCCTTGCACCCAGATGCACGACCACGCCCACGGCGTACCGATGCTGCCGATCGTCCGTGGCGAGGGCGCCTGGCTGGTCGATGCCGACGGCAAGCGTTACCTCGACGGCATCAGCTCCTGGTGGACCAACCTGTTCGGTCACGCCAACCCACGCATCGCCGCCGCGCTGGCGGAGCAGGCGCGCACACTGGAGCATGTGATCTTCGCCGGTTTCACCCATGAAACGGCGATCGAGCTGGCCGAACAGCTGTGCGCCATCACCCCGCCCGGCCTCGACAAGGTGTTCTTCGCCGACAACGGCTCGGCGGCGATCGAGGTGGCGCTCAAGATGAGCTTCCACTACTGGCTCAATCGGGGCCATGGCGAAAAGACCCGCTTCATCGCCTTGAGCGGCAGTTACCACGGCGAGACCCTAGGCGCACTCTCGGTCAGCGACGTGGCGCTGTACCGCAAGACCTACGCGCCGTTGCTGCTGACGCCGATCCTGGCGCCCTCGCCCGACGCCTACCTCGGCGAGCCGGGTGAATCGCCGGCGCAGACCGCCGCGCGGCGGCTGGTGGAATTGCGCCATCTGCTGGAGCGTCACGCGGCGGAAACCTGCGCCGTCATCGTCGAGCCGCTGGTGCAATGCGCCGGCGGCATGCGCATGTACCACCCGGATTATCTGGCCGGCCTGCGCCGGCTTTGCGACGCGTTCGGGGTGCATTTCATCGCCGACGAAATTGCCGTCGGCTTTGGCCGCACCGGCAGCCTGTTCGCTTGCGAGCAAGCGACGGTGACGCCCGATTTTCTGTGCCTGTCGAAAGGCTTGACCGGCGGTACCCTGCCGCTGGCGGCGGTATTGACCGGCAACGCGATCTACGACGCGTTTTATGCCGAGTACCAGAGCGGCAAAGCCTTCCTGCACTCGCACAGCTACACCGGCAATCCGCTGGCGTGTCGCGCGGCGCTGGCGACGCTGGCCATTTTCCGCGACCAGCCGGTGCTGCAACGGAACCGCGCGCTGGCGGCGCACTTGGCCGCACGACTGGCGCCGCTGCGCGATCACCCGCACATCGCCGATGTACGCCAAACCGGCATGATCGCCGCGCTGGAGCTGGTCGCCGACAAGGCCACGCGCCGGCCGTTTCCATCCGCCGACCGTCGCGGCCTGCGCGTGTACCTGCACGGGCTTGCGCACGGTGCACTGCTGCGGCCGCTGGGCGATGTGATCTACTTCATGCCGCCGTACGTGGTGAGCACCGACGAACTCGATTTTCTGGTCGACACCGCCATCAACGGCATCGAGCGCGCACTCGCCGAGTAGGAGCGCCTCTCAGGCGCGACAGGCATCTGCGATATCGCGGCCCCTTCGCGGCCAAGGGCCGCTCCTGTGCGGAACGCCCAAAGCCTCAAGCCCGGCAGTGCTGTCGCAGCTCGGCGAGCCGTTCAACCAATACCGTGTCGGCATAGGTTTCGGCGCTGCCACGGCCCCAGACCGGCGCCGGCCAGGCCGGGTCATCACGGTAGCGCGCGATCACGTGCACATGCAGTTGCTCGACCACGTTGCCAAGCGCGGCGACATTGAGCTTGTGTGGCGCATACAGCTCGCGCAACGCGCGACTGACGGCGTCGATTTCCTGCAGCAGCCCCTGCTGTGCCGCGTGACCAAGATCGATCAGCTCGCGTGCGCCGGCCAGGCGCGGCACCAGGATCAGCCACGGCCAGCGAGTGTCGTTCATCAGCAGCAGGCGGCACAGCGGCAGGTCGGCGACGGCGTGGGTATCGGCGGCGAGACGCGGGTCGAGGGCGAAGGCAGGGCTCATTGCGGTCCGAGGTGGCGGTCAAGGAAATCCAGGGTGCGTTGCCAGGCCAGCGCCGCGCTTGCGGCATGGTACGAATCGCGCGGATCGGAATGAAACGCGTGGCCGGCCTCCGGATAGGTGAAGACCTCGGCCCCGGCGACTTCCTGCCGGTGCCGTTCGATGGCGGCCGCGGGTATCGAGCGGTCATGTTCACCGAAGTGAAACTGCACCGGTGCAGTGACCGGCTGATCCAGAAATCGCACGTTGCGCGAGCCGTAGAAACTGACCGCCGGCAGACCCAACCGGATCGCCGCCAACAGCGCCACCGTGCCACCCCAGCAGAAGCCCACGCAGGCAATGCGCCCGCTGGAAGCGATCGAAGCGGCGGCGCTGCCGACGTCTTCGGTCACATGCGCAAAGTCGAGCTCGGCGGCCAGTGCCATGCCGCGTTTTTGCCCCGCCGCGTCCGGGGCGAGTACCACGTCGCGTTCCAGATGATCGAAAAAAGCCGGCGCGATGGCCGTGTAACCGGCCGTCGCCAGGCGATCCGCCACCGCGCGGATGTGCGCGTTGACACCGAAGATTTCCTGCGCCACCACCACCCCGCCACGCGGCATGCCGGCGGGTTCGGCGAGATAGGCGCCGATGCACTGCATGGTCGCGGTGTTGAGATTGATCGTTCGTCCCATGCGCAGGCTCTCGTGGCAAGCGGCCCAGCCTACGCCGAGCCACGCCCGTCCGCCAGCGCTATGCTGGCGGTTTTCGGGATACCCCAATGCGCCGGATTCGTCTCCACGTCGCCCTGCCGCTTGCCATCGGCGCAGAAGTCGAGCTACCCGCCGACGCGGCCGTCCATGCGATCAACGTGTTGCGCTTGGCGGTGGGCGACGCCATCACGCTGTTCAATGGCGACGGCACGGAGTACGAGGCAACGCTTTTGACGGCGACCAAGAAACAGGCCGTGGCACAGATTGATCAGGCGCATGAAAACGCCGCCGAATCGCCGCAACAGGTCTGTCTGGCGCAAGCTCTGGCGCGCGGTGACAAGATGGATTGGATCATCCAGAAAGCCACCGAGCTGGGCGTTACGCGGGTACAGCCACTGGTGACCGAACGCAGCGAGGTGCGGCTGGACGGCGCCCGTGCGGAGAAGCGGCTGGCGCACTGGCAGATGGTGGCCGTGGCGGCGAGCGAACAGTGCGGCCGCGCTCGTGTGCCGCAAATACTGGCTGCGCAGCCACTCGCCCCGTGGTGCGCCGCGCTTGCCGACGACGGCGCCATGCGGCTGGCGCTGCTGCCGGGCGCGACGCACCGGCTACGCGACCTGGCGCTGCCACCAGCCGGCGCTGTGCTGGTGGTCGGGCCGGAAGGTGGCTTCGGCGCACGCGATCAAGGCGTACTCAAGGACGCCGGATTTGTGCCGCTCGGCCTCGGGCCACGGGTACTGCGCACGGAAACCGCGGGTCTGGCCGCCTTGGCGGCCTTGCAAGCGCTGCACGGAGATGCGTGATCGTCGCGCAAGCGCCACCTGCATCACCTGCGTGGTGGTGGCGCCGCGTCGACACGGCTTGGTTGCGGCGTGGCGGCCTCAGGCGTTGGCAGCCACGGGCGTCAGGCCCATCGCGGCAAGAATCATCGCCTCGATGCCATCCAGATCGGGAATCATCGCTTCATCGTCGCGGACCATCACCCGATCCAGCACGCCGACCGGGTGCTCGTTCTCGTCGCCCGCGCGCACGATGACATCCGGGTTGAGCGTGGTCAGTCGTGGGAAGCCCTGCGCCAACATGGCCATGAACGGCAAGCGTGGGTGCCCGCCCAGCGCCTTCAGCACGGTGACCTTGGCGTTGCTCGACCCCTCACCCTGGGCAAGACCCGACAGCATCGCGAAGGAGAACAGCGGCAGACGCCAGCCGCGCCACGGCAAGCGCCCCAGCAGCCACGCCGGTGCATCGGCAATCGGCTCGGGGTCCGAGAAGGTGATGACCTCGGCCACCGTGGCGTTGGGCAACAGCGCGCGACCGCCGCTGACCGGGATCATGACGCCACGGATGTCGCTCGAAACGTAGTTCATTTCAGTTGGCTCCCGCCTGCGCGGCATATCGTTCCAGCAAATGTTCACCGAGGGCGCGCGGCGTGCCCACGAAGCGGGCGACACCGGCCGCGATGACGCCATCGACCATCGAGCTGACAATGCACGATGCCGGTTCCTGCGCCCACACCTCGCCGCCACGGGAGGCAATCTCCAGCGTGCCAGCAACGGCATCCGGGGCCATGCCGGAAAACACGATGCCCAGTGCATCGGCGCCATAGGTTTCCGCCGCCATGCTCATGGCGTAATTGATGGCCGGTTCCTTGGCCGCCGTGTCCGGCGCCGCGCCGAGTTCGATTTCGCCCGCGCGGTTCATTTTGAAGCGACGGCCCTGCGCCACCACCAGCACTTCGCTGTTGAAGGCGCGGTCGCCATTGCGCGGCTGGCGCACCGGCAGCGCGCTGGATTTGGCCAACTGGCCCACCATGAGATCGATGAACTCGCTACCGAGGTGCTGCACCAGCACCAGGGTTACCGGGAATCGTTCCGGCAACACCGACAGAAATTCGCGCACCGCATCCGGCCCGCCGATCGACGCGGCCAGGATCACCACATGCCGTGGCGGTTCGAGCGCGGCCGCTTTGGCAATGCTGGAGGATTCGCCTTCCACCTCGGGCGCCACCGCCTCGCTCAACGACATCAACTGCGGCGCGACGACGTCCTCGTCGTGCGTGGCGGCCGGGGCATCCGGCGCCAGATAGTCGCTGGTGGCGACCAGTTCCAAGCCGAAATCCTGCGCCGCAGCGGGGGCTTCCGTTGTCGTGTTGGCAACATCCGCCTGGGCCGCCTTCGCTTCGTCGTCGGCGCGCGCGGGGCGCGGCGCATCCGGATCGAGCCGATGCTCCACCGCCTCGAATGCCTTGGTGACGGGCACGTCGGCTTCGAGTTCGACCAGCGACAGATGATCGAGATTGAACTCCCGGACAGCCACCGGCTCGGTCGCTGCGGGTGGCGCGGTGGCGATGGGCTCGTCCGGATCGGTCAGATCGAAGGCAAAGGGTTTTTCCGGTGCGACGGGCGCAGCGGCAACCGGCACGGGCGGCGTGGTGGCGTCATCGCCACCGGGAAACTCGAAGGACTCCACGGACTCGTCCAGGCTGACGCCTGACGATGCGGCGGATACGTGTGACGCGCTCGCCTCATCGATGGCGGCGAGTGCGTCGTCGCCGAAGGCGGCGTTGAGGTCGTCTTGCAGTGAGATTGATTCGTCTGCGGGGTCATCGCTGGCCACCGTGAGCCCGGCGTGTTCGTCGAAATCGGCGAATGCGGCATCCAGATCGAGCTCCGCGCCGGGTTCTTCCGACTCGGTGCGGGCCGCGCTGTCCTCGTCGAACAAGGCCACGCTGTCGAGGTCGATCGTCGACGGCAGGTCGAACTCGATCATCTCGGCAGCCGGTGCGACATCAACGCCGGGCGCAACGGTGGCGGCGGCTTGCGTCTCGTCATCCAGGCGTGCCTGGCTGCTTTGGTTGGCGTCGTCTTCGTCCACCAGCGCGCTCATTTCCAGCGCGATGGCATCCATGTCGAGATCGAGCAGCATGTCCGGAGCGGCCTCCCGTGACGTCTCCGGCACGGTCTCGGTGCTGGCATCGCTTGCGAACTCCGCGCCGGTCGCAATCGGTTGATCCGCTTCGCGCGCGGGCTCGACGGACACGTCGGTGACGCGTTCAGCGGACGGCGCCGAGGCCGTCGGTTCGTCAGCCAGCACACCCAGCGCATCGGACACCCACGCGTCAGCCAGGCGGTCCGCTTCGCTGCCCCCGGGCGCTTCCGCGCCTTCCGGCCGCGGTGGATCAATGTCGCTGTCGTCGCGCAGTTTGGCGGCCAGATGACGTAGCCAACGCGCGTGTTCCCAGCCACTCAGCCCCTGGCTCGATTCCGGGTCGTTGAAAATGACCCGATAACGGCTTTCGTCCAGGCTCTCGTAGACTTCATCCAGGTGATCGCCGACGTCGTCGTCCAGATTGACCAGCACCACGCCGGCGCCACTGGCCTCGATCCGCACGCTGTCCAGCGTATCGACCGGGGTATCGCAAACGATGCGCGCGCCGATTTCATCCAGCGCCTGGCGCAGGTGCTTGCTGGCCTCGGCATCGCCGAACACCAGTGCCACGGGCAACACGGGATGGTCAATGGTCGACACGGCGGGCCTGCAAGACTTCGTGGGCGTTTTGCAGCAACTCGGCTTCCTGGTACGGCTTGCCGAGGTAGCGCTCGACACCGAGCTCCATCGCGCGCTGGCGGTGCTTTTCGCCGGTGCGCGAGGTGATCATGATGATCGGCACGCCCTTCAGCCGCGGATCGTTGCGCATGTAGGTCGCCAGCTCGTAACCGTCCATGCGCGGCATTTCGATGTCGAGCAGCATCAGGTCGGGCACGGTTTCCTGCAAGCGCTCGACCGCATCGAGGCCGTCCTTCGCGGTGACCACGTCCATTTCGTTGCGTTCCAGCACGCGGGTGGTGACCTTGCGCATGGTGATGGAGTCGTCGACCACCATCACCAACGGCCGATTGCGGGTCTCGACCTCGGCCACCGGCTCCGGCGCCGCCATCGGCACGCCGGTCTCCTCGCTGCGTTCGCGCAGCGCCACATGGCGGCGCACCAGCGGAGCGAGATCGAGAATCATCACCACCGAGCCGTCGCCCATGATGGTGGCACCGAAAATGCCAGGCACGGAACTGACCTGCGGGCCCACCGACTTCACCACGATTTCGCGCGAACCAACCACGCTGTCGATGCGCACCGCGGCGCGCTGATCGCCGGTTCGGGTCATCAGCATCGGCACCTGCGCCTCGTCGGCAGCGTGGGTGACGTTGAGGCCAAGCAATCCAGCCAAGTCGTGCAATTCAGCACTGTCGCCGGCGTAGACGTAGCTGCCATCGGGGTCGGCCAGTCGGCGCTGCAAGTCGTCACGGGCAATCCGCACCACGCCCGCCACCGAGGTCATCGGCACGGCGAACACATGGTCGCCGATGCGCACCAGAATGGCCTGCGTCACCGCCAGCGTGAACGGCAGCCGGATGGTGAAAGTGGCACCCTTGCCGGCTTGCGAGTCGATGGCCAGGGTACCGCCGAGCTGCTTGATTTCGCTTGCCACCACGTCCATGCCGACACCGCGGCCGGCCAGCTGGGTGACCTCGTTGGCGGTAGAGAAGCCGGTTTCCAGCATGAAGGCGAAGATGTCGCGGTCGGACAGGTTCGCCTCCGCCTTCATCAGGCCGCGTTCGATGGCCTTGGCGCGGACAGCGTCACGGTTGATGCCGCGGCCATCGTCGCTGACACGGATCACCACTTCCGTCGCATCACGGCTGACCGCGATGCGCACCATGCCTTCGTCCGGCTTGCCGGCGGTACGGCGATCCGCCGGCGACTCGATGCCGTGTGCCATCGCGTTGCGCAGCATGTGCTCGAACGGTGCCTTCATGCGTTCCAGCAGGTTGCGATCCATTTCGCCCTGCGCGCCTTCGATGCGCATTTGCGCCCGCTTGCCGGTTTCCTGTGCCGCCTGGCGCAAGGTGCGGCGCAAGCTCGGCACCATCGAATCGAACGGCACCATGCGCGTACGCATGAGGCCTTCCTGCAAGTCGGAGCTGACGCGCGACTGTTGCAACAACAAGGTTTCCGACTGTCGGGTCAGATCATCGAGCAAGCCCTGGATCGACACCAAGTCGGAGACCGATTCGGCCAGTGCACGCGAGTACTGCTGCAATTGCGAGAAGCGGTCGAGCTCCAGCGGGTCGAAGGTCGAGGCGCCGATTTCCTGCTGCTCACGCTGATAGCGCGCGATGATTTGCGCCTCGGTTTCGATTTCGAGCTGACGCAGCTGATCGCGCAAACGGGTGACCGTCTGATCGAATTCGATCAGGTTGAAGCGGAACGTGGCGACCTGCTGTTCCAGACGCGAGCGATAGATCGACACCTCACCGGCGTAGTTGACCAGCGAGTCGAGCAAGTCCGAACGCACGCGGATCATCTCCTGCGCGGCATGGAACTCCTCGGCCGGAGCCGCACGGCTGGGCGCCGCCACGGCCGGGGCGATATGGGCCGCCGGCGCCGCGACCGGCTCCGCCGGCTTTTGCGGGCTCGGCGCGACCACGGCCGGGGCCTCCGCCACCGGCGTCTTGCCGGCAATCAAGGCCTTGAAGTGGTCGATGGCGTTGACCGGGATCGCGACCGCGCGGCCGTGGGCGACGCGCTGGACCAGCCGATGCAGGCTGTCGAAACCGAGCTCAAGCGCCTCGATCACCGCCGGATCGGCCTTGCGCTTGCCCTCGGCAATGACCTCGAACAACGATTCCATGGTGTGGCCGAGGTCGCCGATGGGCGCCAGGCCGGCCATGCGCGCACCGCCCTTGAGGGTATGCAGGTCACGTTGCAGTTCACTGACCAGCTTGGTGTCAGCCGGCGATTCGCGCAGCCTGGCCATGGTGCTGTCAGCGCTATCGAGGATGTCGCTGGCTTCCTGCACGAAGATTTCCAGCAGATCCTGATCGAGATCCGGCACATCGAGCGGACCGTCGGGCTGGCTGTCGGCAAACAAGCTGCTGGCCCGCCCGGCAGCGCGCGGCGTCTCGGTCGGCACCGTGGCAGCGCTTTCCGTGGCCTTGTGCTCGATCTCAGCGCGCTCCGCTGCGACACGCTCGCGTTCGAGCCGTTCGTTTTCGAAGCGAAGCAGGTCCAGGTGCTCCTGCTGACGCAGCGCGGCGATGCGTTCGGCGTCGGCGCGTTCGGCGTCAGCACGTTCGGCGTCGGCACGTTCGGCTTCGGCACGTTCGGCTTCGGCGCGTTCGGCTTCGGCGCGTTCGGCGTCGGCGCGTTCGGCGTCGGCACGTTCGGCGTCGGCGCGTTCGGCGTCGGCGCGTTCGGCGTCGGCACGTTCGGCTTCAGCGCGTTCGGCGTCGGCACGTTCGGCTTCAGCGCGTTCGGCGTCGGCACGTTCGGCTTCAGCGCGCTCGGCGTCCTGCCGCGCCGTTTCCAGCCGCGCGGCTTCTGCCGCGGCCGCATCGCGTGCCGCCGCGATATCGTGGGCGTGTGGGTCCACGGTGGCATGGAAGTCGATCGCCTCATCGGTCAGCGCCGGACCGGGCGCGCTGCCTGCAAACGCCGCTTCGGCGCCGAGATAGTCATCGGCATCGCGGTTGGGCAATTCGGAGGCGGCTGCGGCGATTTCCGCCGCCAGCCAGTGGGTATCGTCGGCGGCGTCGACCGGCGGTGTCGCGCCGGCATCCGGGTCACCCGCGATGGAGACCGCTTCGATCTCCTGCGGCATGCCTTCTTCCGTCTCGCCCTCCAGCGCGAGCTCGTCGTCGTCCAGCGGCTCGACGGGCCCGAAGATCGGGTGTGCCATGGCGGGCTCGGGCAAGGTGTCGCGCAAGGCGACCACCTGCGCGGCCAGTGCTGTGCTGTCGGGCAACACCGGCGCAGCGACGTCGAACTGCGCCATCACCTCCTCGACCAGCGTCGAGACGGCATCCAGCGTATCGAAACCTTCGACCGGCAGCGCCACATCGTGCGCACGCAGCCGCTTGAAGTAGTTCTCCAGCGGCGCCAGCACATGCACCAGCACCGGAATGTCGACCATTGCCACGGCGCCACTCAAGGTGTGCACCGCGCGCAACAAGGTCTCGCTGACCGTGGCCGGTGCATACGCGCGCTCGTTGGCGCTGAAGTCGCGCATCACGCCCACGTGCTGCGCCACTTCGCTGCGCAGGATCTCCTGCAATACCGGGTCAATCGGCGGCAAGGCCGGCGCCGGCAGCGCATCGCTGCCGATGATGGCCGGCGTGCTCGCTTCGACCTCGGCAGAGACCACCGGATCGGTAAATTGCGCTGCCGGGATTTCCGTTTCTTCGGTGCGCGGACGGGGGATCCGCCGCACCACGGTGCGTTTGACCTTGCGGGTGGCAGCCGGCGCAAGGTCCTCGACCCGCGCCGCTTCGCCGGCGGCCAGCTTGTCGGCAGTCTGCATGATCGCCGTGACCGGCGCGCTGCCAGCCGTCTCGCCACGCAAGCCGGCCAGCAGCACCGGCAGGGCAGCCACGGCATGATCGACCAGTGCGACCACGTGATCGCTCGGCTGAATGGTCTTGTCGAGCACGCGATTCAGCATGTTCTCGACTTTCCAGCTGAACTCGCCGACGCCCAAGGCACCGACCAAGCGCCCGGAGCCCTTCAAGGTGTGGAAGGAACGACGGATCGGCTTCAGCAGTTCAAGATTGCCGGTGTCGGCCTTCCATTCCGCCATCGCGTTGCCGAGGCCGGCGATTTCGTCCTGGAACTCTTCCACGAAGACTTCGCGGATGTCCTCATCGATTTCGTCGGAAACGGCCTGGAAGCCCGCACCGCTTTCACCGCTCTCGACCGGAACTTCTTCCTCGATCTCTTCCTCGACTTCGATCCAGTCGTCATCGGGCGTTGCGGTGGCGAGTGTCTCGGCCAGATTGAGCCCGGCCATGTCGTGCTCGGGCACGGGCACCGGCTCGCTGCCACCGACGATGAGGTCTTCCAGGCCGGTGCCGGGCGCGATGGCGACCGGTTCGGACAGTTCGATGGTCTCTGCGGTCGGCGGCGGGGAGTTCGCCACAGGTGGCAGTGGCGCCGGCGCCGGCGCCGGCGCGGCCACTGGCTCGGGCACCGCCTCCGGTTCGCGCTTCGGCGGAACCGGCCAGTAGCCCATTGCCGCCAGGCTTTGTTGGGTCACGTCCAGAATCCGCTCGCGGCCGGCGCGGTTCTCGCGCGAGGCTTCGAGGTAGTACTCGATCGAGGCCAGCGCGTCGGCCAGCTTGTCCATCTGCTCGGCGGTCGGCACGCGGCGGTCGACAATGAGCTCGTTGTTGACGAAGCGACTGATGCCGTTCAAAAGGTCGGCTGGGCGCTGCACGTCCAGCATGCGCATGGCCCCGCCGATTTCTTCCAGCAGTTGCGGAATCTGTTCGACTTCGGCGTGATTCCACGGCGTTTCGATGAAGGCGGTGATGTCGTGCTTGACGCGGCCCAGATTGACCGCGGCCTCGCCCATCAGCGCGTCGAGCACGCGCCGCGACTCGGCGCTCAGCGGCGCATTGTCGCCCGCCTCGTGCTGGCCTTCGGCGCCCAGATGCTCGATGTGATCGTCCAGCGAGGATTCGACGTACAAGAGCGCGCCGGCGACATCCAGCAAGGTGCTCTCGTCGTGCGCCTGGCTGCCATCGACAATGCTCTGCACCGCCAGTCGTTGTTCATCGATCACGCGCCGCGGCACGGCCAATCCCAGCATGCCGAGGGTGTCCCCCACGCGGTCGAGCACTTCGACCTGGGGCGCGAGTTCAGCCGGGTCGGCATGGCTTTGGCGCAAGAAAATGTCGAGCGCGTCCTTGACCCGCAGCAAGTCGTCCTTGATCGCCACCGACACGGTGTCGAGCAGGGCGCGGTTGTGGCCGGACATGGCGCCACGCGCGTGCTCGACCTCCTGCTCGTCGGGCAGCGCCTGCTCCAGCTTGTAGGTGCGTCGCAACGCATCCAGGCGCGAGCTGCTGCCCTGGGCGTGCGCCACGTAGTAGAGCAGTTGCCGCGCCAGATCCTCGGCATCGCCGCGGGTCAAGGCCATTTCGCCGCCGTCCATCAGCTGCTTGACGGCGCGATCGACCCGCGCGATCAGCGGCTTGATGTCCTTGAGCTCACCATCCAGCTGACCGGCTTCGATACCTTCCAGCACGCCTCCGGTGATCCACCACAGGCGCCGTCCGGTGACGCTGTGGCAGACCGCACCCAGTTGGTCGAGCAGGCCGCGCATGGTGGCCAGGCTGGCGCGATCCTGGGCGTTGCGCATCCAGGCCAGCAGGGGGATCTGGAAGCGATCGCGCAGCCGCTTGATTTCGGCGCGCTGGGCGTCCGCTGACAGCGGCTGCATCGCGCCGGGCGCGTCCGCCGGCAGCTCGGCGCTCAGGTTCGGCGCAAACAACACCGCTTCGCTGACGCCACGCTCGCCGCGCGCCGCGCGCAAATCGTTCAGCAACGGCAGCAGCACCACCGGGATGTCGCGGTGGCCGCCCTGCACGCGTTCGAGATAGTCGGGGATTTGCACCATGCCGCGCATCAGCACGCCATAGGCTTCATTGCGGTCGTGGATGGTGTTGCCCTGCAGCGCATCGGCGAGCTTTTCCATCTCCTCGACGAGCATCGCCGCACCGTACAACTCAACCATCCGCAAGGTGCCATGCACCTGGTGCAGGTGATCGGCGCAGCGCCGCATCTGCCCCGCATCGCCGGGATCATCGACGTAGGCTTCCAGCGCCTCGCGCGCCTGCCTCAGGGTCTCGTCAAGTTCATGCTTGACCCAGCTCAGCGTGGTGAATTGGATGTCGTCGTCCGCGTTCATGCGCTGCTTTCCTGCCCTGCCATCACTGCCGTCGTTGCCGACCGCGTTGTCTGACGAAGGGAGCGCAACATGCTCCGTTCGCCGCGTTGTTCCGGCGCTGCCGCCGGTGCCGCCCGTGCATCAATCGCCGGGCAGCTTGAAGTCCGCCACCGAACGGCGCAGGTCGCCGGCGAGGCCGGCCAGGTTACCGATCGATTCGGCGGTCTGGCTGGCGCCGACCGAAGTTTGCGCGGTAATTTCCTGAATCACGTTCATGGTGTTGGAAATGTTGGTTGCCGCGGCCGACTGCTGGCGTGCCGAGGTGGAGATGTTCTGAATCAGGCCGGCCAGGTCGGTCGACACCTTTTCGATCTCGCCCAGTGCGGTGCCGGCGTCCTCGGCCAGGCGTGCACCGGTCACCACTTCGGAGGTGGTTTGCTCCATCGAGCTGACCGCTTCGTTGGTATCGGATTGAATCGTTTGCACCAGCGTTTCAATTCGCTTGGTGGCGTTGGCGGAACGTTCGGCGAGTCGTTGCACTTCGTCCGCAACCACCGCGAAGCCGCGGCCCGCCTCACCGGCCGAGGCCGCCTGAATTGCCGCGTTCAGAGCCAGAATGTTGGTCTGCTCGGCAATGTCGTTGATCAGTTCCACGATCGAGCCGATTTCCTGCGAGGATTCACCCAGTCGTTTGATTCGCTTCGAGGTTTCCTGAATCTGGTCGCGGATCGAGTCCATGCCCTGAATCGTCTGGCGCACGATGCCGGCGCCCTTGGAGGCGATTTGCACCGAGCGCTGGGCCACCTCGGCGCTTTCGGTCGAGTTTTTCGACACGCCGTCAATCGAGCTGGCCATTTCGTTGATGGCCGCCGAGGCGGTGGTGATCTGGCGCGCCTGATGCTGGGCGGCGTCGGCCAGGTTCATGGCGGTGGCCTGGGTTTCCTGGGCCGCCGCGGACACCTGCACCGCGGTTTCGTTGATGGTGGTCACCAGTGAGCGGAGCGCTTCCACGGCGAAGTTCACCGAGTCCGCGATGGCGCCCGTGATGTCCTCGGTCACGGTCGCTTTCACCGTGAGATCGCCTTCTGCCAGCGAGCCCATTTCGTCCAGCAAACGCAGAATGGCTTCCTGGTTGCGCTGGTTGAGTTCGGCCGTGACCTGGTACCGCTTGCGCTGATCGCGGACCAGTGTCACCACCAGCAAAATGGCGAACAATGCCGCCGCCACCGCGCCAAGCAGACCCCACCACACATTGGGGAAGATGCGCTTGGCCGGCAGTGTGTCGATGCGGTTGGACACCTCACTGGCGCGCAGCAGCACGTTTTGCGAATCCAGCGAGGCCTGGGTCGCGGCGTACTTGACCGCCTTCAAGGTGCTGGCGGCGTCAAGCAGGGCCGGCACGGCGCCGGCCGAGGTGATGCGCTTGACCACCGGCGCCGGTGTGGCGATCGCGGTGGACGAGGCCGATGCCGGTGCCGAGCCCGCCGCCGCAGGCGCGGACGACGTGGTGCCGGCGGCAGCAGCCGGGGCCACTGCGTCCACCACCGTGGCGACATCGCTGGTCGGTGTGGTCAGGCTGATCCAGTCCGAGTTGATCTCGTCCAGAATCTGTCGTGCGCTGCTGTTCTGGATGGCGTCGACGTTGAGCGCCTGGTTGCCTTTCAACAGGCCGTCCAGCACCGCGCCGTACAGCTGGGCATCACGGTTCAGTCCGTCGGCGGCGGCGGTGGCATCGTCACCGCCCTGCAAGATGGTCTGCACGCGGCGGATCATGCGGTCAGCCAGCAAGGCCTGGCGCGACGCGGTCAGCACCTGGCCCGCGGAACCGCGCTGCAGCAGGATGTTGATGACCTGATCCATGCGCGAGTTGAGGCTACCGATGGCGTTGGTGAAGGCCTCGACGCGCTGGCTGGAGTCGATCACCACTTCCTTGTTGGCGAGGATCTTGCTCACTTCGCCCTGCAACTGGCCCCAGGCGGATGCCAATTGGCCAACGCTGGTGCCGACCTGACCGCCGGCATCGGCATAGCTCGGCATGCCCGCAGCCGGGTCGCCGCGTTGCAGGCGGGACACGGAGGCGGCAATCGCATCGCTGGTGTTGGCCAGCTCGCCGAAGGAGTCGACGTTTCCTCCCGCCGCCTCCAGCGCGTATTTCGCCGTCTGCTGCGACAGCACCTGTACCTGCGTGGTCAAACCCGCAGCACGCCGGTCGTCGGCATTGGTGCTGTTGAGGAAGAAAAAGTCGACCGCCGCCAACACGATCGCCACCAGCAGCAGCACCACCAGCCATGTATAGCTGGCGGTGCGCTCCTTGCCCATTGCCCCTGCCGTAGTGCTCATTGCTTCACCTCGTGTACTGCATAGGGCGGATCAAACCGCCGCCTGCTGGAAATCATTGGCGTTGACCAGGCTGGACATGTCGAACACGCCCCAGCTCTGTTCTCCCAAGCGGACGTTCTCCGCCACAAACCGCTGCAAGCGTTCGTCTTCTTCGTCCCCCGCATCGACACGCTGCTCGTCGGTGAGGTTGCGCTGACCCAGTACTTCATCGACCAGCAGCCCGGTTGCGCCGCCCCCCTGCCGCACCAGCAACACGCGGCTGCGGTCGGTCAGCTGGGTGCGTTCGCCATACAGGTACTGGTTGAGATCGGTAATCGGAACCAGATTGCCGCGGACGTTGGCGACGCCCAGCAGCCACGGCCGGGTGCCGGGGACCAGGGTCAGCACCGGCATCAACAGCAGTTCGTTGATTTCGCCGATGCCGCTGATGAAACGCCGCGCGCCGACGCGAAAGCCGATGCCGCGCCACAGCCCCTGCGCGTCGACTTGTTCGGGCGCGCCGGCCACATGTGCGAGGCTGCGCCGCTCGTAGTCGGCGAGTGCGTCGAAGGGGCCAGCCGCAAGATCGAATTGTTCAGGGGAATTGACCATCGCTCAGCCTGGCAAGAGGGTCTTGATCCGGGCCAGGAGATCCTGCTCGGAGACCGGCTTGGTGAGAAAATCCTTGGCGCCCTGGCGCATGCCCCAGACGCGATCGGTTTCCATGGATTTGGTGGTGACGATCACCACCGGAATTGCTGTGGTCGCGGGATCCTTGCTCAAGGTGCGGGTGGCCTGGAAGCCGTTGGTGCCGGGCATGATGACGTCCATCAGCACCAGGTCCGGCTTCTCGCGGCGCACCAGCGCGACGCCGTCCTCGGCGTTGCCGGCGCTGCTGATCTTGTGGCCAGCCTTCTCCAGCAGCGTGGTCAGCACGCGCACGTCGGTTGGAGAATCGTCAACGATGATGATGTGTGCCATGTGGTTCCTGTCCCCTGCCTGCTGCAGCGTCCGCGTCACGGCATGGTGACGTGGCGACGGATTGCACCAAGGAGCTCCTCGCGTGTGAAGGGTTTGGTGAGATATTGCTGCGACCCGACGATGCGGCCGCGCGCCTTGTCGAACAGGCCGTCCTTGGAACTCAGCATCACCACCGGGGTGGCTTTGAACTGCTGGTTGTTCTTGATCAGGGCACAGGTCTGATAGCCGTCGAGCCGCGGCATCATGATGTCGACGAAGATGATCTGCGGCTGCATGTCGGAGATCTTGGCCAGCGCCTCGAAGCCGTCGGTGGCGGTCGCGACGTCACAGCCCTCCTTGCGCAGCAGCGTCTCGGCCGTGCGACGGATGGTCTTGGAGTCGTCGATGACCATCACACGGAGGCCGGCGAGACTGGCATTGTTTACGGTGTCTTCCACGACGCGGTTCCCCGGTGCGCTTTGCCCCTGTTGATCAGGAATATGCAAAGCAAAATTCATGCCGATTGTCAGATTGGCGACTGACCCGAAATGGACCGAGCACAAATGCCGCCGCATGCTCGCTGTTTAACCAGTGTTTATCTAAGATGTCAAGTTGCGGCGCTAAGTATGCGCCGTTCAAGCCTTCCTATTCTGCCCCGGAGAAGCCCCTCCATGCCGCTCGACGTCGCCATCCTGATGGATCCGATCCAGGCCATCCACAGCAAAAAGGATTCCAGTTTCGCCATGTTGCTGGAAGCCCAGCGGCGCGGCCACCGTCTGCACTACCTGGAACAGGGCGACCTGGCCCTGCGTGACGGTGTGCCATGGGCCCGCATGGCCGCCCTGACGGTACGCGACGAGCCAAGCAACTGGTACACCCTGGGCGAAGCCAGCTGGCGGACGCTGGCCGGCATCGACCTGCTGCTTGCACGCAAGGATCCTCCAGTGGATGCGCAGTTCATTTACGACACCATGGTACTGGAGTGCGCCGAGGCTGTCGGCGTCAAGGTGATCAATGACGCGCGCAGCCTGCGCGATTGCAACGAAAAATTGTTCGCGCTGCAATTTCCGCAGTGCTGCGCGCCCAGCGTGGTGGCCCGGCGTGCCGATGAATTGCGGCGTTTTGCCGCCGAACACGGGGACATCGTCGTCAAACCGCTCGATGGCATGGGCGGTCGCGGCATCTTCCGCAGCTCCGCCACCGACCCCAACCTCAACGTGATTCTGGAGACCTTGCTCGGCGGCCACGGCCAGTTCGTGCTGGCGCAGAAATACCTGCCGGCGATCAAGGACGGCGACAAGCGCATCCTGATAATCGATGGCGAACCGGTGCCGTACTGCCTCGCGCGCATCCCGCAGGGGCTGGATTTTCGCGGCAATCTGGCCGCCGGCGGCCGTGGCGAAGGCCGCCCCCTGACCGCCCGCGATCGCTGGATCGCCGCCGAAGTCGGCCCGGAACTGCGCCGCCGCGGCCTGCGTTTCGTCGGCCTCGACGTGATCGGTGACTGGCTGACCGAGATCAACGTCACATCTCCAACCTGTATCCGTGAACTCGACGCCCAGTTCGGCATTAACATTGCCGGCATGCTGTTCGATGCCCTTGAAACCACGTGAGTTCCAACGCCCAAAGCGCCGATCGCCTCGGCGTTACCCTGCTGTTCTCCGTCATCCTGCACGCCGTGCTGGTGCTCGGCATCGGCTTCAACTTTCCCAAGCCGCGGCCGGTGCTGCCGGCGCTGGACGTGACCCTGGTGCAGACCGCCAACGCCGAAACGCCGGAGCACGCCGACTTTCTGGCCCAGGCCAACAACCGCGGCGGCGGCAACAGCGACAAGGCCGCCCGGCCTTCACAGCGTTTCGCCAGCCAACAGCCGAAACCCGACCCGGGCGTGCTGCGCAAGCCCATCGACCCGTCCGCGCCGCGCGCCAGCGACGCCAGCGGCCCCACGGTGGTGACCACGCGCGCGGCCGCCCGCAGCACCCCGAGCCAGGACGAGCAGCGACAACAGGCACCGAGCAAACTCAAACCCTCGCCGATCGAAATCCGCCGCAAGCAGGAAATGGCCCGCCTCGCTGCCGAGGTCAGCCAGGAACAACGCGCCTACGCCAAGCGGCCGAAGACCAAATTCCTGTCCGCCAACACCCGCGAATACGCCTACGCCGCCTACATGAGCGCCTGGGTGGCGCGGGTGCAACGCATCGGCAATCTCAATTATCCGGATGAAGCCCGGCAGCGCGGCCTGCATGGACAATTGATCCTGACCGTGGTGCTGCGCCGCGACGGCAGCATCAAGCACGTCGAGGTGATCCAAAGCTCCGGCCACAAACTGCTGGACGCGGCCGCCATGCGCATCGTGCGGCAAGCCGGCCCGTTTCCGGCCATTCCGCAAAGTGCCGGCGACTACGACGAGTTCAACATTACCCGCACCTGGCAGTTCCTGCCCGGCGACACGCTCACCACCAGCGGCTGAATTGCACCGGCGGCATCGCTTACAATGGGTGCATGTCGTCAGACACCCTGCCCTCACTCAGCGGTCAGTTGTTGATTGCCATGCCGGCAATCGGCGACCCCCATTTCGAACGCGGCGTCGCGCTGCTGTGCCAGCACGACGACAGCGGCGCCGCTGCCGTGCTCATCAACCGGCGCTCCGAGTACGGCTTTCGTGACGTTTTGCGGCACCTCGACCTGCCGGCTGATCACGCCGGGCTGGATCGGGTGCCGGTGCTGGTCGGTGGCCCGGTGCAACCGGAACGTGGCTTTGTGCTGCATTCGGCCGACAGCCAGTGGGAATCGTCGTATCGCATCAACGCGCAATGGGCCATCACCACCTCGCGCGACATTCTGATCGCGATGGCCGAGGGCCGCGGTCCGCAACGCGCGTTGATGACGCTGGGCTACGCCGGCTGGAGCCCAGGCCAACTGGAGCAGGAACTCGGCGACAACGCCTGGCTGACCGTCGAAGCCGTCGACGCCATCCTGTTCGACACCGCTCTCGACGAGCGGTGGCAGGCCGCCACCCGCCTTGTCGGCATCGAGTCGTTCCAGCTGACGCCGTACGCCGGCCACGCATGACCAGCCCACGGGCGACCGCCGCATCGACGCCGGTCGCGGGCTGTTTCCTCGGCTTCGATGTCGGTGCGCGCTATCTCGGCGTTGCCGTGGGCGACACCCTGACCCGCAGCGCGCGCCCCTTGAAGACCCTGCTCAGCCAGACGGGTGGCCCGGACTGGGCCGGCATCGACGCGTTGCTGACTGAATGGCGCCCGCTGGCGCTGATCGTCGGCCTGCCGTTGACACTGGACGGCGCCGAGCAGGCCAACTCCCGCCGCGCGCGCGGCTTTGCCGCCGCGCTGGCCAAACGCAGCGGCAAGCCGGTTCACCTCGCCGACGAGCGCTACAGCTCACGCGAAGCCAGCAAACGCTTTGCCGCGCAGCGCCAGGCCGGCACCCGCCGCCGCCATCACGCCGCCGCGCTCGACGCCATGGCCGCCGCCATCATTCTCGAAAACTGGTTCCATTCCCCCCATGACTGACACCTCGTCACCACGCCATCTGGTCACCCTGGAAAACATCCCGTCCGCGGTCCTGACCCGCCTGCTCGACCGCGCCGACGCCATGCGCGAACACGCCGCGCCGGACCTGCTCGCCGGCCGCACGGTGCTGAACCTGTTTTTCGAGCCCTCCACCCGTACCCGTACTTCGTTCGAACTGGCAGCGCGACGGCTGGGCGCCTGGGTGGTCAACTTCGACACCGCGCACTCCTCCACCAGCAAAGGTGAAACCCTGATCGACACCTTGCACACCCTGGAGGCGATGAACATCGACGCCCTGGTGGTGCGGCACAAGGAGGCCGGCACGCCGGCGTTCCTGGCGCGGCAGGCGCAAAGCGGCGTGGCGGTGGTCAACGCCGGCGACGGCAACCGCGCCCACCCCACCCAGGGCCTGCTGGATGCACTGACGATTCGCCAGCAGCGCGGCGATGTCGGCGCCCTGCGGGCGGTGATCTGCGGCGACATTCTGCATTCCCGCGTGGCGCGCTCCGACATCCACGCCCTGAAAGCGCTGGGCGTGCGCGAACTGCGCCTGTGCGGCCCGCGTGCTCTGCTGCCGGCACCGGATGAGGTGCCGGGTTGCAGCTTGCACGAGGATTTCGACGAAGCCATCCAGGGTGTCGATGTGGCGATCATGCTGCGGCTGCAAGTGGAACGGATGACGGCGGCCATGATCCCCGACACCCACAGCTACTTCACCCACTACGGCCTCAGTGCCGCGCGCTTGCGTCGCGCCGCGCCGGAGTGTCTGGTGATGCACCCCGGACCGATCAACCGCGGCATCGAAATCGCCCCCGAAGTCGCCGACGGCCCGCAATCGCGGATTCTCGCTCAGGTCGCCAATGGCATACCGGTACGCCAAGCCGTGCTGGCCGAGCTGCTCGGCTGCTGAAGACAACACTGATAAAGTCCCGCAATCGCCATGCCTGCAAGGAGCTTCAACATGCGCCGTACCCTGAAAACCGCCCTGCTCGTCACCCTGCTCGCCACCCTCGGCGCCTGTTCACACAAGTCGACCGACAGCAACCCGTTGGCCTACGTCCCCGCCGACACCGCCTTCGTGCTGGCCGGCCTTGAGCCGCTCACGCCGGCACAAAGGGACACCCTGCTCAAGCCATCCAACATGCAGCTCCCGTTCATGGTCAGCCAATGGCGCTGGCTCGCCGACCAGTTGGCCCAAGCCAAGAACAACGCCGCGTCGAACCTTCTGCGCGGCATCGCCACCGAGCTGGATGGCAAGACCTGGCAGCAATTTGCCGCCGACAACGGCATCGAGCTGTTCGGCCACTGGGCGATCTACGGCGTTGGCCTTGCACCCGTCTACCGGGGCGGCTTGGCCGATGCGGCCCGTTTCAAGGCGCTGCTCGACCGTCTCGACAAGGCCGCCGGCCAGACGCCAGTCCAGCATTCGATGGGTGATTTCGACTACCGCACGATCGCATTGGCCAACAGCAAACTGTCGGTTTTCGTGGCCGTCGAAGGCTCGCAAATCGTGATGACCGTGGCGCCGGACAGCATCCAGCCGGCGCTGCTGGCGCGCATCCTCGGCGCCACGCCGCCCCGCGCAAGCCTGGCCGACAGCGAACGCCTGCAAAAGCTGGCGTCATCGCGCGGCTATCTGCCAAACATGGTCGGTGTTGTCGACACCAAGGCCTTGCTGCAGGCGGCATTCAACGCCGATCCCTATGCGCAGGCGATGTACGACGCCATCCGCAAGCAGGCCGGCAAATCACCCGCGCCGCTGCCCGCCGCCACGCCGGCCTGCCGCGAAGACGCCGCGCGGATCGCCGCCCGGCTGCCGGAAATCAGCGCCGGCTTCACCACGCTGGAACCCCGGCATGTGGCCCAGCGCGTCAACATCGCCCTCGCCCCCGACATCATCAAGGCGTTTGGCGGCGTCAACGCGACGCTGCCCGGCCTCGGTCTCAGCACGGTTGATGCGCCGCTGGCGTTTGCGCTGTTGACACCGTTCAAGCAGATGCAGCAATTCTGGAGCGACCAGGCCCGGGCGGTGGCGGCCAAGCCGTTCACCTGCAAACCGTTGCTGCCATTGAATGCCGGTATCGCCGCGCTCAGCAGCAAGCTGCCGCTGCTGTCGATCCCGCCGATGGATACGCTGCTCGGCATCCGCGTGGTGATTGACCGCTTCGGCAACCTGTTCAACACGAGCGACCGCGCCACGGGCTTCTCGGCGACCCTGGTTGCCGCCAGCACGGACCCCGCCGCGATACTGAAACAACTGCAAGGCTTCCAGCCGAACCTGGCCAGCATCCAGCTCGCTGCGGATGGCAAGCCGGTGGCGCTGCCAAGCGCGGTCGCCGCGGCAGCCGGTGGTCAAGCCTGGATGGCCATGACCGACAGCGCCATCGGCGTGGCCTTTGGCGCCGGCGAGGACAGCCGGCTCGCCAAGGCGATGGCGGCCCCCGCTGGCAAGTCCGGCGCGCTCGGCCGCGGCCACCTGAACGGCCGCGAGTTGGCCGGGGTCTTCCGTGACATGATCGACGACACACTCGCCAAGGCGAGCAGCAGTCTGCCGCCGGCCAAGGTGGCCGAGTTGAAACAGCAGATGCAGGGCAGTTGGGAGGCCATGGCTCGCGTCGAACGCCTCGACACCCGCCTGCGGATGGGTCCGAACGGCCTGGTGGCCGACAGCGACACCGATTGGCACGACTGAAACGACACAGCCAGCGCAGGCGGCCAACGGCCGCCTGCGCTGGCTGTGGATCAGAAGCGCATGGTGTTGGAGTCGGAGGACTCTTCCAGCTCCACGCCTTCCAGGCCTTGTGACAGCGAGTGTGCGTCGCCGCCCTGGGCCAGCTTGATGCGCAGCCGCACCTCGTTGGCCGAGTCGGCGTGACGCAGCGCATCCTCGTAGCTGATCTCGCCGGCCTGGTACAGCGTGAACAGGCTCTGGTCGAAGGTCTGCATGCCGAGGTTGGTGGATTCCTTCATCACGTCTTTCAGCTTGTGGATCTCGCCCTTGCGGATGTAGTCCTGCACCAGCGGCGTACCCAGCATGATTTCCATCGCCACCCGTCGCGCCTTGCCGTCCGGGGTCGGAATCAACTGCTGCGCGACCACGCCCTTCAAGTTCAGCGACAAGTCCATGAACAACTGTTCGCGGCGGTCCTCACCAAAGAAGTGGATGATGCGGTCCAGCGCCTGGTTGGCGTTGTTGGCGTGCAGGGTGCACAGGCACAGGTGACCGGTTTCGGAGAAGTTGATCGCGTGCTCCATCGTCTCGCGGGTACGCACTTCGCCGATCATGATCACGTCCGGCGCCTGGCGCAGGGTGTTCTTGAGCGCGTTTTCCCAGCTGTCGGTGTCGATGCCGAGCTCGCGCTGGGTGATGATGCAACCCTCGTGCTTGTGCACGTATTCGATCGGGTCCTCGATGGTGATGATGTGGCCGGTCGAGTTCTGGTTTCGATAGCCGACCATCGCCGCCAACGAGGTCGATTTACCGGTACCGGTGGCACCGACGAAGATGATGATGCCGCGCTTGGTCATCGCCAGCTGCTTGATGATCGGCGGCAGGCTCAAGTCCTCGATGGTCGGGATCTTGGTCTCGATCCGGCGCAGCACCATACCGACGTGGTTGCGCTGGTAGAAGCACGACACACGGAAACGGCCGACGCCGGAGACGCCGATGGCGAACTGGCACTCGTGGGTTTTTTCAAACTCCTCGCGCTGCTGCGGCGTCATCACGTTGAGCACCATGTCGCGCGATTGCTGCGGCGTCAGCGGGCTCTGCGTGATCGGCACGATGCGGCCGTTGACCTTGATCGACGGCGCCACGCCGGCGGTGATGAACAAGTCCGACGCTTTCTTGTGCGCCATCAGTTTCAGAAACGAGGTGAAGTCGATGCCGCCGTTGCTGTTCATGGCTGGACTCCTCGCCCGTCATTGCGGGCGGTTGCAAACGATGCCGATCGACACCGGGAAAGATTGGCTGGCATCAGCGGAAGGTCTCCTTGACCTTGGCATAGCTGAATGCGGTCTGCTTGGTCACCAGACCGCGCTTGACCAGATCCTGCAGACACTGATCCAGCGTCTGCATGCCGTGCTGCTGGCCGGTCTGGATGGCCGAGTACATCTGCGCCACCTTGTCCTCGCGGATCAGGTTGCGGATGGCCGGGATGCCGATCATGATCTCGTGCGCCGCGATGCGTCCGCCGCCGACCTTTTTCAGCAGCGCCTGGGCGATTACCGCACGCAATGACTCGGACAGCATCGAGCGCACCATCGGCTTTTCGCCGGCCGGGAACACGTCGATGATGCGGTCGATGGTCTTCGCCGCGGAGCTCGTGTGCAAGGTGGCGAACACCAGGTGGCCGGTTTCCGCCGCGGTCAGGGCCAGGCGGATGGTCTCGATATCGCGCATCTCGCCGACGAGGATGAAATCCGGGTCTTCACGCAAGGCCGACCGCAAGGCCTCGTTGAAGCCATGGGTATCACGGTGCACTTCGCGCTGGTTGATCAGACACTTCTGCGAGGTATGCACAAACTCGATCGGATCCTCGACCGAGAGGATGTGGCCGTACTCCTGCTTGTTGACGTGGTCGAGCATCGCCGCCAGCGTGGTCGACTTGCCGGAACCGGTTGGGCCGGTAACCAGGATCAGGCCTTGCGGCTGGTCAACCAGCTCGCGGAAGATGGCCGGACAGCCGAGATCCTCCAGTGTCAGCACCTCGGAGGGAATGGTGCGGAACACCACCGCCGCGCCGCGATTCTGGTTGAACGCATTGACGCGGAAGCGGGCGAGGCCGGGAATCTCGAACGAGAAGTCGACTTCGAGGAACTCCTCGTAGTCGCGCCGCTGTTTGTCCGACATGATGTCGTAGACCAGCGCATGCACCTGCTTGTGATCCAGCGCCGGAATGTTGATGCGGCGGATGTCGCCGTCCACGCGGATCATCGGCGGCAGGCCGGCGGACAGGTGCAAGTCCGAGGCCTTGTTCTTGACCGAGAATGCCAGAAGCTCGGCGATATCCATGCGTCTCTCCCCGTCGATGTGATGCAGTCCGGGCCAGTATAGTCCGGCCACGCACCGAAGAATCCAGCGCCAGGGCACATTCCCGCGCGCGCCGCACGCTAGTCGATGGCAACGGCCACGGGTGGCACGCCAAAAAACGAAGCGGCGGATCGAAACCCGCCCCTTCGGCCTTGCATCCATTGCCCGGCAACGCGGCGGCTGGCCGCCGCGTTGCCGCGTCGCTTACGGTCGGCAGCCGTCGAAGCCGTTGGCAAACAGCCATTCGCCGTTGCCCAGCACCGCGAACGGTGCGCTGTCGGCGCTGGCATTGAGGGCGCCGCTGCTGCTGGCGTGGATCACGTAGCCCGAGGTCAGTTCCATGAAAGTCTGGCTGCTGCTGAGGCTGGCGACGCCATTGACCATGGTGGCACTGCCGAGGATCAGCGGGCTGCCGCACAGATCGAGGCTGAAGTCGACCACGCTGCTGCTGTCGTTGCCAACGGCATTGCCTTGGCCATCCTGCTGGCTGACCACCACCTGGCCGAGCGAGCCGCCTTGCGGCACATCGGCCGGCTGGGTGGTGAACACCAGCGTGTTGGGCGCAAACTGGGCCTGCACGCTGCAACTGGCCGTAACCGGCGTGGTGGTGTAGACGTCGCCACTCAGGCTGCCGCCACAGCTGCCGCCCACCGCGGCCAGGTGATTGCCCGGCGCCGGTGTCAGGGTGAAGCTGACACTATCGCCCGGGTTGACCGCTGTGTCGCCGGCCGGCGACACGCTGCCGTTGCCGGCCGTGACGCTGGCGCTGACGGTGTAGGTCGCACCCACCGCCGCGACGTCGAAGCTCACCGGCACCGCGACCAGCGGCTGGGCGGGGTCATCGGTCACCATGCACAGCTTGGCCGCGTAGTTGCCGGCCGCCAGCGCGCTGGCATCGGCGCTGACCGTCACCACGTCACTACCGCCCACCACCGTGGTGCCGGCGCCCGGATTGACGCTCAGCCACGGAATGTCGGACGGCACGCTGCACGAATCATCCAGCGCCACCACCATGGTCATGTGGAAATCGGGGAAGCCGCTGCCAATATTGGCCACTGTGGTCGGCGTGGCGACACCACACTCGTTGGAGGTCATGAAGGTCGGATGGGTTTCGGCACTGGCGTTGGCGCCCGGCATGAAGCGGCCGTCGCTGCTGCCATCGGTGTGCAGCTCGACCACCAGATCCTTGCCCACGGTGTCATCGATATGGCCGAACACCGGCACCTCGACCGATTGCAGCGAGCCATTCAAGTGGGTCGAGTAGCTGCCGATCAGGGTCAGTTGATCGAGCGGGATGGTATCGACCGCCACGGCATGCGGGATCGTGTAAAGGTTGATCGTCACCGGCATGCCGCCCGGAATCGCCGTGACGCCGGTCGAGACGGTGACCGTGCGGACATTGGACCTCGCCGGCACGGCGGGATACTCGCCAAAGTAGAAGCGACGCCACCAACTGTTGTCGCTGGTGGAGCTGCCGCCCGCGCCACAGGACACACCCTTGTCGCCGGGCGTGTTATCCACCATCTGCGAGATGTCGTTGCTCAGTAGCGGACGCGATGCGCCGGCAACACTGGCCGCTGCGCCCGCGACACGCCCCAGGGACACAGCGCCCTGGCTCGGCACCGTCCCGCCGGTCAGATAGCTCGATTGCGGCTGCACCGCAGCGGCTTCACCGAACGACCAGTGCAGCGAGCCTTCACCGACGTTGGCCACCGTGAGATTCGCGCTGGCGTTGGTGCCGACGGTGGCGACCAGGTCCAGCTGGGTCGGCGTCACCACGGCAACCGGCAAACCCTGCACATTGATGGTGTAGTCCTCGCTCTGCCCCCAGCCGGCGGTATTGCAGGCCTGCGCGTCCTCACGGTAGAGCTTGCTGACGCGCATCCGGGTCTTGCCCAGCTTGGCGTTGGTGGGAACCATCAGATTCGTGGTGGCCTGCTGGCCATCGGCCCCGCTGCTGTTGACGAGATCGGACAGCGCATAGCGCTCGCCACCATCACTGAAACTGCCATTGCGGTTCCAGTCGATGAAGACCGCCACGGTGTCGGTGTAGTTGCCGAAGGTATTGCCCTCGACGCTCAGCGGATAACGCTGGCCCTTGCTCACCGTGCCGACGATCGCGGTGAAGTCTTCCAGTGCCGGCAAGCCACTGCCGCTGGCTGGGCTGGCATTGTCGATGCCGGCAAACAGAACCCGGGTGATCGGCTCGACGTCATTCGGGTACACCGCGCTGCAATAAGGCTGCGGGAAAGCCAGGCTGCCGGTGCTGAAACTTGCCACCGTGGACCAGCCGCTGCCGCCGCAGTAGTTGTCCGCCAGCACGCGCCAGTAGTAGGTGGAATCGGCCGGCAACATCAGCTGGAGGCTGGTGGTGGTGAGGCCCGTGTGAACTTCAACCAGCGTGGTGAAGGCCGCGTCGCTGGCCACTTGCAGCGTGTACGAAGTGGCGCCGGCAATCGGCGCCCAGGACAGGCTGACCGTGGGCGACACGCCGCTGGCGCCATTGGCCGGGGTCAACAGCCCCGGCGCCGCCGGCGCGCCGTTGGACACATTCAAGACACCCTGCACCGACTTGCTGTCGACGCCGCTTGCCTGACCGGTCAAAGTAAAGCTCAACGCCGCCGTGGCTACCGTATTGTCCACGCCGAAGCTCAACACGCTGTCGGCTCCGGGCTGCAATGGGTTGGCGGAGAAGCTGGCGCTGACGCCGGCCGGCAGGCCAGTCACGGCCAGGCTGATGGGCGTGCTGAGCGGTGGCTGGCCGAGCGCGATGCTGCTGATGTTGAGGCTGTTGCTGCCCGGCGCGCAGACGCCGATCGTGTTTTGCTCAAGTTCGAGCACGAAACCCGGCTCGGCGGTGCTGCAAGTCGGCCGCGTGCCGCAAGCGATGCCGTGGGCGTTGAACGCATCCCAAATGCGACAAGCGTTGGGTGTGCCGTTGGCAAGGCTGCCGTCGTCGTCGTCGGCGGCGAGATACAGGTTGTACCAGTTGTTGGAAGCGCAGCCGTTGACCACCGCGCTGGTGTTGCACTTGCCACCCGATTCCACCTGATAGGCGGCGGTATTGTCCGGCAGGATGGCGTACCAGAGGTCGTCCATCTTCTGCCAGCCGGCCTCATCACCCAGCGCGCCGACCAGCGCTTGCGCCAGATCCCAGTTGGCGCCGCTGGCGATGTAGCTCTCGCAGTGCCCTTCGTAACCCATCGGCCCTTGGTAGTCGTAGCCTTGCGGGGTCTTGTAGGGGCACGCCATGCCGTTGTCGCAATCGGGGCCGCCCGCCGTCGTGATGTTGGACGGCTTGACCACGAAGCTGCTGTTGCTGGCCACCGTGAACTCGGCCACATCGCGCACGCCGGCACAGGCGGCCGAACTGTTGGCGAAAAAGCCGTCGCCGATGCAGCCATCACGGGTCTGCAGGAAGGCGAAGGTGTCGCCGGTGGCCTCGCCGGTGCCCATGTCGGTCGGGTCGCCGCCGATATTGGACTGGATGCCGTGACCGAACTCGTGCATGAAAACGCCGGACAGCTCACCGGTGTTGGCGCACTGCGTCGAGCCCGCCGCGCCGGATTTGAAGAAATTCAGCGAAACGCCGTCCCAATACGCGTTGCAAACGTCGTCAATGTTGACATTGGCGTTGACGACGCCGTTCAACCACGCGCTGGACGGGTAGTAGCCCGCCGCCTTGCGGTTGATGCCGGTCAGGTAATAGAACGCATTGCGGGCCGAGTGGGTGCTGCTGCCGTTGCTTGGCTTGGTGCAATCCGTCCCGCCGCTGGTACCGAGATCGAGCACGCCGTCGCCGCCGCTGGACAGCGCCGGATTGCCGCAATTGTCGGAGATGCGCAGGTACTTGCCACTGAGGCTGGTGCTGGCCGCGCCGCCGCTGTAATCGTAGCTGCCATCGGCATCGGTCACCTTGCTGCCGTTGTTGGTGACCGCCGCAAACGGAAATGGCACGCTGACTTCGGTGCCGGCGATGTTGCGTGCGCCCGGCGGATACACACCGCCCTTGACCTCGGCCGCCACGTTCATCGTCAAGTCGCGCACATCGACCAGCGCGCCGGTGTGGGCATCCACCAGTACCTGATAGGTGGTGCGGTCGCCATCGACATGGAACGCGAAGCGCCACAACAGCCGGTGCGCGTAGCCGCTGCCCGGCTTGCCGCGGAAGGCCTGACCCGGTGCGGCGCCCGTCTCGGGCATGTAGGGATAGATGCCGAGCGTGCCCTGATCCAGCCAATCGCGGATATGGGTGTCTGCAGGGAACGCCATCGCCTTGAACGCCTGATCGAAGGCCTGCCTGGCGTCGATGTCCGGCTTGGTGTCGAGCTTGACCGGCGCCACCAGATAGCTGCCGAACTGGATGATATTGCCGGCGGCGATACGGAAGAACAGGTGCGCGCCCTTCACCGGCACGCCATCTTTGACCTGCTGGAAGTCAATGAACCAGTGGTTCTTGTCGGGACCGAACGGCTGCGCCGACTTCGGATCGACCTTGAACGTCAGCCCGGTGGTCTTGAGCAGCTCGGCTTCGCTCTTGATGAAGCCCTCGAGCAGCGATCCAACGGTGGCCAAATCCATCGGCTCATTGGCGGTCAGCCCGAGGCTGGCACGGCTGAGACGGTTGCCACGGCCGGGGATGATCGGAATGCCGGCACCAGAAATCATGTTGGGCCGATCGCTGCGCGCGTCCCAGGTCGTCAACCACTCGCCCGGGTGACGCCGCGTGAACGCGGCCACCGCGGCATTGGTACCGGCCAGATTCACCAGCGACTGGGTCGCGCCAACCGACGGCAGCACTTCCAGTTCCGGCGCCTGCACGATGTAACCGGCCTTGGCCGGCTTGGCCGTGGCGGCGTCCTGCGGCCGGATGGCCAAAGCCGGTGTCAGCGCACTGAGCGCCAACAACAGACCCAACAGCACAGCAGCCGGCCGGCTGCGGGTTGGATGACGAAGCGTGTTGCACAACATGATTTTCCCCGGATCGTGTTTGCGAGCGGACGCGGCAACGTCGCGGCCAATACGGCTGCCGCGAGGACCGGCCCTCATAAGGAGTTCTGGCAAAGAGGCTTTGCGCAGGACGTGCCACGCTACGAGCCTCGCGCCATGCGAACAACCGGGAAAACCCCTACTTGCTATGCTGTGGCCTGCTTCCGTCTTGCCAGCAACCATGACCATCACATCTTCGACACCACCCCCGCCACGCCTTGGCTTCATCGGCGGCGGCAACATGGCCCGCAGCCTGATTGGCGGCTTGCTGCAACACGGTTTCGCTGCCGATTCCATCTGCGTGGCCGAGCCGCATGTCGATGCCCGTACCACGTTGACGCGCGATTTCGGCGTCGTGGCAACGTCCGACAACCTCGCCGTCGCAAGCCCCGCCGACGTGCTGGTATTGGCGGTAAAACCGCAGGTGATGAAAGAGGTCTGCACCGGCTTGCGCGACGCCATCGGCCACGCGCCGCTGCTGATTTCGATCGCCGCCGGCGTGCGCAGTGGACAAATGGACGGCTGGCTGGGCGGCGGCCGGGCCATCGTCCGCGCCATGCCCAACACCCCGGCCCTGATTGGTGCCGGCGCCACGGCGCTGTACGCCAACCCGGCGGTTACCGCCGACCAGCGCGGCCAAGCCGAGTACATCCTTGCCAGCACAGGCCTGGTGCGCTGGGTCGAAGACGAAGCCGTGATGGACACCGTGACTGCCCTGTCGGGCTCCGGCCCGGCGTATTTCTTCGCCCTGGTGGAGGCGCTGGAAGACGCCGCTGTCGCGCAAGGCCTGCCACGCGACACCGCACGCGCACTGGCCGCCCAGACCTGCCTCGGCGCCGGCCGCATGCTGACCGAAAGTGGCGACGCCCCGGCCGAGCTGCGCCGCCGCGTCACCTCGCCCGGCGGCACCACCGCGGCGGCATTGGCCAGCTTCGAGCAGGATCACCTCACTGCCATCACGGCCCGCGCGGTTGCCGCCGCCACCCGCCGTGGCGCCGAGCTGTCGGCGGCGCTGGACTGACGTCATGGGCTATCTCGCCAACGCCGCCCGCATCCTGATCGATTTCGCCTTCGGCGCCGTGCTGTGCTGGCTGTTGCTGCGCCTGCTGGCCGAATACTGGCGGGCGGACTTCCGCAACCCGATCTGCCAGTTCCTGTACAAAAGCACGCATGCACTGCTGCGACCGTTCGCGCGCGTGCTGCCCAGTTGGCGCCGCATCAATCTGGCGGTACTGGTGCTGGCATTCGCCGCCGAAGTGCTGAAGCTGGTGCTGCTGTTCGCCACCCTCGGCCTGCTGCCGGCAGCGGGCGGCCTGCTGTTGCTGGCGCTGACCGAGTTGATCGACTTCCTGCTGATCCTCTACATCGTGCTGATCATCGGCTGGGCGCTGCTGAGCATGCTGGGCACCGATTCCCGCCACCCGCTGGTGCCGTTGGTCAATCAACTGACCCAACCGCTGATGCGTCCACTGCAAAAGCGTCTGCCGACGCCGGCCGGCATCGACTTCTCACCCGCCATCGCGGTGCTGGCGCTGGTGTTGCTGCGCGCCTTGCTGCTGCAACCCCTGACCGACATCGCGCAACGCCTGCTCGGCTGACGCCGGAGTGCCCATGAAACTGCCCCGACTGCTCGCCATCTTGCTGTCTGTCTTTGCCGCCAGCACGCTGGCAGGTGAAAAGACCAGCGGCAACTTCACCATCCACTACAACGCCTTGACCGCCGCCGCGCTGCCGGCCACGGCTGCCGCGCGCTACGGCATTTCCCGGGACGCGCAGCAAGGCCTGCTGGTGATCGCCGTCAGCGACCGTGACGGGCGCAACGTGGCCGCCACCGTCACCGGCAAAGCCACCAGCCTGCTCGGGCACGCCGTGCCGCTCGCCTTTCGCAACCTCGATGAAAACGGCGAGCACTCCAGCCTCGGTCGCTTCACCGTGAATGAATCCGGCAGCCTGCGCTTCCAGCTCGAAGTCAGCCCACAGGGCGGCGCGCCCATCCGGCTCGATTTCGTGCAGGACTTCGTGCTCGACTGAGAGCCTGTGAAGAAATCGCCTTGCTGGCGACAACTATATGGGTCGATTATCACTGGCGGCGCTTGGCATTCTTTGTATGACTTCTGCATCTCAGGCGAGAATTCTTGTCGAAACATGCACAAATTACAACATTCATACCGTAATTAACATGCCAAACGGACCCACTGTGGCGTTTAATGCACCAGGGAAGTACTGCTGGAATGAGTACTTGCCAGAGACCAGTGACCAGCCGTATGAGGCTCCCACAGATCTTCCTGGTTTTGATGATCCAGAAATTCCAAATGACCAAATGTGCGCTGCAACAATGCTTGCCTGGCCTTCTGATTGCGATAAGAATAATGCGCCAAAGGCTACTCCGAATGGCTGCACAGGGGTGCCGGATAGCGATGGTTATGCAGCTGACTTTACGGCATCTTGCAATCGTCACGATGTATGCTATGCAACGGTTGGTTCTTCCAAGAGCCAGTGCGATGATCGGCTTGG
>DASSXP010000038.1:0-14745 GCA_035703755.1 Rhodanobacteraceae bacterium
GGGTGGCGTCGAAAACGTAGGCGTGGTTGTCGGTCGGGGTGTCCATGGCGTGCTCGCGTTGAAATCAATGCGCCAGTGTAACCCAGTGGATAGCCCGGACTTGGCGCCATTGTTGCACTGCGGTACGCTGCGCGGTCGCACCTTTGGCTGGCAGAAACCCGGGCTATGCAGGACATCTACGACCCCCGCGCGGTGGAATCCGCGGCACAAGCGTACTGGAGCCGCGAGCGCGCCTTTGAGGTCAGCGAGGATGCCAGCCGGCCCAAGTTTTACTGCCTGTCGATGTTGCCGTATCCGTCCGGTGCATTGCACATGGGGCATGTGCGCAACTACACCATTGGCGACGTCATCAGCCGCTTCCAGCGCATGCAGGGCAAGAACGTGCTGCAACCGATGGGCTGGGATGCGTTCGGGCTGCCGGCGGAAAACGCCGCGATCAAGCACAACACGGCGCCGGCCAAGTGGACCTACGCCAACATCGAGCACATGCGGGCGCAGCTCCAGGCCATGGGCTACGCCATCGACTGGTCGCGCGAGTTTGCCACCTGCCGGCCCGATTACTACGTGCACGAGCAGCGCATGTTCGTGCGCCTGTTCAAAGAGGGGCTGGCCTATCGCAAGAACTCGGTGGTGAACTGGGACCCGGTGGACCAGACCGTGCTGGCCAATGAACAAGTGGTTGATGGCCGCGGCTGGCGCACCGGCGCGGTGGTCGAGAAGCGCGAGATTCCGCAGTGGTTCTTGAAGATCACCGATTACGCGCAGGAGCTCCTGGATGGACTCGACACGCTGCCGGGCTGGCCCGATGCGGTCAAGACCATGCAGCGCAACTGGCTGGGGCGCAGCGAAGGCCTGGAAATCGACTTCGGGGTCGAGGGCGCTGACGACACCTTGCGGGTGTTCACCACGCGCCCTGACACGCTGATGGGCGTGACCTTCGTGTCGATCGCCGGCGAGCATCCGCTGGCGCTCCGCGCGGCCGAGCACAATCCGGCGTTGGCGGTGTTTCTGGCCGATCTCAAGCACGGTGGCGTTGCCGAGGCCGATCTGGAGACGCAGGAAAAGCGCGGCATGGCCACCGGCCTCCACGCGATCCACCCGATCAGCGGCGAGCGGGTGCCGATCTGGGTCGCCAATTTCGTGTTGATGGGGTACGGCACCGGTGCGGTGATGGCGGTGCCGGGCCATGACGAGCGCGATGGCGAGTTCGCCCGCAAGTACGGCCTGCCGATCAAGCAGGTGATCGCCGTCGATGGCGAGGGCGAGTACGACCCGAGCCACTGGCACGCCTGGTATGGCGACAAGACCCACCCCGGTATGCGCGTCGTCCATTCCGGTGGCATGGATGGCAAGAACCATGGCGACGCCTGCGAGTACATCGCCGGTGTGCTGGAGGCGTCCGGCAAGGGCCAGCGCAAGGTCAACTGGCGGCTGCGCGACTGGGGCGTCAGCCGTCAGCGCTACTGGGGCTGCCCGATTCCGATCATCTACTGCCCGACATGCGACGCGGTGCCGGTACCGGAAGATCAATTGCCGGTGTTGCTGCCGGAGGATGTCGCTTTCAGCGGCGTGAAGTCGCCGATCAAGGCCGATCCCGAATGGCGCAAAACGACCTGCCCCCAATGCGGCGGCCCGGCCGAGCGCGAGACCGACACCTTCGACACCTTCATGGAGTCCAGCTGGTATTACGCCCGCTACACCTCGCCGGGCGCCGCGACCCAGGTGGATGCGCGCGCCAACCACTGGTTGCCGGTCGACCAGTACATTGGCGGCATCGAGCACGCGATCCTGCATCTTCTGTACTTCCGCTTCTATCACAAGCTATTGCGCGATGCCGGGCTGGTGCAATCGGATGAACCGGCCACGCGGCTGCTGTGTCAGGGCATGGTGATCGCGGAGACGTTTTTCCGTGAAGCGGCGATGGGGCACAAGGATTGGTTCAATCCCGCTGATGTGGATGTGCAGCGGGACGAAAAAGGCCACGTTGTCGGCGCGGTGCTGCGCGCCGATGGCCTGCCGGTCGAGATCGGCGGCATCGAAAAGATGTCGAAGTCGAAGAACAATGGCGTCGATCCACGCACCATGGTGGACAAGTTCGGCGCCGACACGGTGCGCCTGTTTTCGATGTTCGCGGCGCCGCCGGAATTGTCGCTGGAGTGGAACGAGGCCGGCGTCGAGGGCATGGCGCGCTTCCTGCGCCGGTTCTGGCGCGAGGTGGTGACGCATGCCGCGCAGCCCGACCACCCGGCGCTCGATGTTGCCGCGCTGACCCCGGCGCAGAAGACCTTGCGCCGCCAGTTGCACGAAACCATCCAGAAAGTCGGCGATGACTATGGCCGTCGCCTGACCTTCAATACCGCGATTGCGGCACTGATGGAGTTGCTCAACCACGTCGCGAAGTTCGATGACATGAGCGACAACGGCCGCGCCCTGCGTCACGCGGTGCTGGAGGCCATGGTGCTGCTGCTGAACCCGGTCACCCCGCACGCCAGCCATGCCCTGTGGCAGGTGCTCGGCCATGCCGAAACGGTGCTGGAGGATCAGTCGTGGCCGGCGGTGGACGCGGCGGCGCTGGCGCGCGATGCGGTGACCCTGGCGGTGCAGGTCAACGGCAAGTTGCGCGCCACCATCGAGGTCGCTGTTGGCTTGCCGCGCGAAGAAATCGAGGCGCTGGCGCAAGCCGAAGCCGGTGTCCAGCGCGCGCTGGAAGGTTTGTCCGTACGCAAGGTGATCGTGGTTCCGGGCAAAATCGTCAATATCGTTGCGGGGTGAATCTCTTGAAGCCGATGCCGCTGCCAGCCATCCTTTCCGTCCCGTCACGGCGCTGGCTGCGCCTGCTTGGCCTGGCCCTGCTGGGCCTTGTCGTCGGCGGTTGCGGTTTTCATCTGCGCCACTCGGTCGCCTTGCCCGCGTCGATGCAGACGCTCGCGGTGGAGGTCAACGGCGGCGGTGAGCTCAAGCGACAACTGGTGCTGGCGCTCAAGGCCAGCGGCGCCACTGTCGTCGATGCCGCTACACCGGGAGCGGCGCAACTCAAGGTGCCGGTGGCGAGTTATCGCACCGAGGCGCTGAGCGTCACCGGCTATGCCAAGGTCAGCGAGTTCAGCGTCAATTATCACGTCGAGTTCGAGGTGGCGGCGGCGGATGGGACGATGCTGCTGGCCAGCAAGACCATCGACATGTCGCGCGAATTTACCTACGACCGCGCCCAGGCGCTTGGTACCGCCACCCGCGAAGAGCAGATTCGCAAGAGCCTGGTCGACGACATGGTGCAGGCCATCCTGCGGCGCCTGCAGGCCGCGCGGGACGGTGGCGTTCAAGCGAACTGAGCGGCCGTTCCCTGACTTATGCATTCCAACATCCAATAGGGGAGTCATCGTGTCCGAACCTGCGCGCGCCGGCATCTTTATCTATGGCAAGTACCCGGAGCGCCTTGCCGACTTTTACCAAGCCGTGCTGGGCATGACGGTTGCGCACCGCACGGAGCAGATGATCGTGCTTCGCTCGCCGGATGCAGAGCTCATCGTTCACGCCATCCCGGCGCAGATTGCGTCGCAGATCACCATCACCAACCCACCGCAGTTGCGCGAAAACACCGCCATCAAGTTCTATTGCACCGTCGCCAGTTTTGCGGCGGCCACGGATGCGGCACGGGCTTTGGGTGGGCAGGTGTTCTCGGAACAGTGGGCGGGGCCCGGCTTTGTGGTTCGCAACGCCAGCGACCCGGAGGGCAACATTTTCCAGGTACGCGTGGACGCCAGCTGACCCACGGTTCCGCTTCCACTTTGCAATGGGAGTTCGTCGCATGTCAGAAAGAAGTGTGGATGCCGTGATGGAGGCCGTACTGCACCCCGATCCAGGTGATGCCGAACGCTTGGCGCATCGTTGCTTGCTGGAAGCGAAACAGCAGCGGCGAGCACGGTATGCGGCTGGGTTTTGCCTGCTTGGGTGCGCGCTGGGCGCCGGCGTTGCTTACGCCTCGGGCGCGCGCATTGCGCAAGGCATCGTTTGGGGTGGCCTGGTTGGTGTGCTGCTGGGTCATATGGTGGCTGGGTGGCGCGCAAGGCGTACCGAGCGGTCGCCTGCTGGCATCGCGCGTCGGCGCCGCTGACTTCGTGCACTGGCGAGGCTGCGTTACGGATGCACCGCATCGTTCTGGTCGCCGATGATCCGGCGTTGCTGCACGCCTGGCGTCAGCGCCTTGAGTACGAGCGCGATCTGACGCTACTGGCCGAGGCCCGATCCGGCGTGGATGCCGAGACCGTGATCGCCGTGCTGCAACCGGATCTGCTGGTGCTGGGGCTGTCGCCCGGCACCGCCATCGCGGCGCTGGCGCAGTTGCCGAGCTGGCGTGAGCTGGCGCCGGATCTGCGCGTGCTGGTGCTGGCCGGGCCAGGCGCTGGAGCCGCGGTATCGACGGTGCTGGCCGCCGGTGCGGACGGTTACCTCGATGCGGATGCGGGCAGCGTGGACCTGCTGCCTTCGATGCGTGCGGTGCTGGCGGGCGAGTGTGTGCGGGGTGCGCCGGGTTGAGGGCTTGCCTGCCGGAATACGCAGGCGGCATCGCGGCGGTGTGCATGGAGTATCCTCGGCGGTTGTTTCCGCGCGATGCGACCGTTCATGCCACTGACGCTGCCCCGATTCCACCAGCAACTGGCTCAGGCGCCCCTGCCGCCGGCGATCCTGCTGGCCAGCGCCGAACCGTTGCTGCTGCTGGAGGCGGCCGATGGCGTGCGTGCCCGTGCCCGCGAGCAGGGCTACGCCGAACGCGAGGTGATCGAGGCCGACGCCCGCTTCAACTGGGATGAGCTCACCCGCAGTGGCGCCACCCTGTCGCTGTTTGCCAGCCGCCGCCTGATCGACCTGCGCCTGCCCACCGGCAAGCCGGGCAAGGACGGCGCCGCGGCCATCGTGGCTTGGTGCAAGGACGCCAACCCGGACACCACGCTGCTGGTCACCTGCGAAGAATGGAGCCGCAAGCACGAAGGCGCCTGGGTCGAGGCGATCGACAAGACCGGCTGGTTCGCGCCCCTGTGGCCGCTGAAGCGCGATGAATTGCCGGCCTGGATTGGCGCGCGGCTGGCCAGCCGCGGCATCAACGCCGATAGTGAAGCGGTGGCGCTGCTGATTGAGCGCACCGAAGGCAACCTCCTCGCCGCGGCGCAGGAAATCGACAAGCTGGTGATGCTGCATCAGGGCGGCCAGCTGGATGCGGCGACACTGGGTGGCCTGATCGCCGACAGCGCCCGCTTCGACGTGTTCCAGTTCACCGACGCGGCGCTGGCCGGCGAAACCCCGCGCGCGCTGCGCATGCTGGCCGGTTTGCGCGGCGAGGGCGAGGAACCGATTCCGATGATGGCCTGGATCGGCCGCCAGCTGGAGCTGGCGTTGCGCCTCGCCAGCGCCGGCGATTTTGCCAGTCAGGCGCGTGCCGAGCACTTGTGGCCGGCGCGCGAACGCCTGTTTCGCAGCGCCTTGCGGCGGGCCGGCGCCGAGCATTGGCGCGATTGCCTGCTGCGTGCCGGGCGCATCGACCGCATTGCCAAGGGACGGGAAGCGGGTGATGTGTGGCGTGAACTGGAGCGCCTCACCGTGGCCATTGCCGAGCCGCGCAAGGCGGCAGCACTGGCATGATCCAGTCGGCACCGGTAGCGGTTCTGGGCGGCACCTTCGACCCGGTGCACAACGGTCATCTGCGGGTGGCGTGGGAAGCGGCGGACCTGCTGCATGCCGAAGTGCGGCTGCTGCCGGCCAATGTGCCGCCGCATCGACCACCGCCTGCCGCCAGCGCGGCCGCGCGCGTGGCGCTGTTGCGGGCGGCACTGGCGGGGCAAAACCGTCTGCAACTGGATTGCCGCGAGCTGGAGCGCGATGGTCCGTCCTTCACCGTCGATACGCTGGCGGAACTGCGCCGCGAACTGGGCCCGCAGCGGGCACTGGTCTTGCTGGTCGGGGCGGACGCTTTTGCCGGGTTGGCGAGCTGGCACCGCTGGCGTGAGTTGTTCGAGCTGGCACACATTGCCGTGTTGACCCGACCCGGCCACGCGCCCAGCCTGACGGCGGAGCTTGGCGCCGAGTACGCGGCGCGGCGGGCCGACAGCGTGGCGGCGATCCGCGGTCTCGCCGCTGGCCGCGTGCTGCCATTGGCGGTGACGCCGCTGGAAATCTCTGCCAGTGCGATCCGCCTTTTGCTGGCCGCCGGCCACCAACCGCGTTACCTCGTGCCCGACGCGCTGTTGGCCGATCCGGTGTTGTTGGCGCCCTACCGTCACGATACCCGTTGAGCGTTGCAGCGATTCGGGATCGGCCTATACTGCAACCGCGCCAACCCGGCGCGGCATGACGAGGTGACCGTCGCTTGACCACCAGCACTCCGCGCGATCCGTCGCGCAAACCGGCAACCGCGGCCAAAGACGCCGCCCAACGCGCGAGCCGCCCGCCGCGCAGTCCCGCCAAGGCCGCCAGCACGGCCGTCAAACCCGCCACACAGCGCAAACGAAAGCCGCAGAACATCGATGTGCAGGCCCGCTTGCGCAAATTGGTATTGGCCGCGCTGGAGGACATGAAGGCGCGCGAGATTCGTGAGCTTGACGTCCGCGGACGCAGTGATTTTGCCGATCTCATGGTGCTGGCTTCGGGCACCTCCTCACGCCACGTCCGCTCCATCGCCGACGAGGTGGTGAAGCAGGCCAAACACGCCGGCTTGCCGCCGCTGGGCGTGGAAGGCGAAGAGGACGCCGAGTGGGTGCTGGTCGATCTCGGCGATATCGTGGTGCATGTCATGCAACCTCGTGCCCGCGAGTTCTACGGTCTGGAGCGGCTGTGGACCGTCGGTGACGAGATGCCGGAGGTCCTTGAAGGCTGAATCGGCGCGTTGCAACGCCGCCGTGCTGCGCCTCAACTGGCGCGAGCGGCGGCGAAGCGGGCAAGCTGCCGCAGGCGCTCGGCTTCCGGGCCGAAGCCGGCGAGTGCGGTCAGCGCGGTGTCGGTGAGCTGGGCGAGGTGGGCGCGCGAGGCGTCCAGGCCGAGGATCGAGGGAAAAGTGGGCTTGGCATTGGCGGCATCCTTGCCGGCGGTCTTGCCGATCACCGCGCTGTCGCCCTCGACATCGAGGATGTCGTCGCGGACCTGGAAGGCCAGCCCGACTGCGTGCGCGTAGCGTTGCAAGGTTCCCAGTGTGGCGTCGTCGCGGCAGCCACCGGCCAGCGCGCCCAGTTCCACCGATGCACGAATCAGCGCGCCGGTCTTGTGCGCGTGCATGCGTTCCAGCTGCGCAAGATCCAGTGTGCTGCCGACCGCGGCGAGATCGATGGCCTGGCCGCCGGCCATGCCGGCCGAACCGCAGGCCCGCCCCAGACAGCCGAGCATGCGGACGCGGGTGGCCGCGTCGATTGCGGCGCTGGTGTCGGCGGCCAGTATTTCAAAGGCCAGCGCCTGCAGTGCATCGCCGGCGAGAATGGCCATCGCTTCGCCAAAAGCCACGTGGCAAGTGGGCTGGCCGCGGCGCAGGGCGTCGTCGTCCATTGCGGGCAAGTCGTCGTGTACCAGCGAGTAGGCGTGGATCAGTTCGACCGCGCAGGCCGGCGCGTCCAGCGCCGCGCTGTCGTTGCCAGCCAGTTCGCCGGCTGCATACACCAGTAACGGGCGCAGCCGTTTGCCGCCGCCCAGCACGGCGTAGCGCATGGCACGGTGCAGCGCCGCCGGCGCGCTCGCTTCGCTGGGCAGCAGGCGGGCCAGCGCGGTATCGGCGCGCGCGATCAGGGGAGCAAAGGACACGGAGCGCTCAGGCGTCGTCGAAGGGTTCGGCGCGGGCCGGGTCTTCCGGGTCCAGCAGCATCTTGACACGCAGTTCGGCGCGTTCCAGCGCGCCTTGGCAATCGCGGAACAGGGCGATGCCGCGCTCGAAGGACTTCAGCGAGTCGTCGAGGCCCATGTCGCCCTGTTCGAGCTGCGCGACGAGTTTCTCCAACTCGTCCAGCGACTGCTCGAAATGGGCGATCTGGTTGTCTTCGGCGGGTGGGGTGGCGGCGCGTTTTGGCATGGGGTGCAAACTAGCGCAGCGCGATGCCGGAATCAATCGTGCAACCAGCGCGGAAGCGCCTCCAGGTTGGCGTAATGGGCGATGCCGGCCGCGGTCAGGCACACGCCGGGCACGGCCAGTAGCGTGTCGCCGTGGTACAGCAGCGGCCACAGCGGACGCAGCCACGGTGGCGCGCCGTGGCTACGCAACAGTTCGGACAAGGGACGGTGGTGCGCGTGGCCGGCCGGTTGCAGCCGCAAGCCGGTTGTTGGCAGGCGAACGATCAGCGGGTCTGAGAGCCGGTGAGAAAATCGCCCGCCTGCTGCGGCCGCCGTTGCCCCGTATTCAAGTCGGCCGAGCGGCAGCGCCAATGATTCACCGCACCAGGCAGCGTGCCATTGCGTAGGCACGGATGGCAGCGGCGGCATCGCATACAGGCCGCCGCGCCAAAGTCGGACCTGTGCCCCGCGCCAGCCGATCAGCGGCATTCGGTCGTGGTCGCTCAGGGCAATTTGGCGCTCGATCTGGCTTCGTTGCGCGCCGTTGGGTGGTGGCAGGCCGCGTGCTCCCAGCCAGTGTTCCAGTGCCAGGGCACGAATGGCGTCGTCGAGTGCCAGCCAGCCACGGGCATCCAGATGGTCGTCACGGCGCAGCGAATCCAGCGCGGCGACAGCGACGCGGTTGAGGTAATCGGCACTGTGTCGACAAACGGCCGCGCTGGCAAGGATCGAGGCGGCGGCCTGTGGCCAGTGCGCGCGCAGCGCCGGCAGCAGCTGGTGACGCAGATAATTGCGGGCGTGGCGCGGGTCGCGGTTGGCGGGGTCGTCCAGATGCGCCAGCTGTCGGGCAGCGAGGTAGTCGCGGATGGCCTCACGCGGCACCGCCAGCCACGGCCGCCACAGCACGCCGGCGGCGAACGAGCGTTCGACGCGCATGCCGCCGAGGCCGTCCGGGCCGGCGCCCCGCAGCAGCTTCAGCAGCACGGTTTCCAACTGGTCTTCCTGATGGTGCGCCAGCAACAGGCATTCGCCGGCTCGCAGCGTGGTGGCGAAGGCACCGTAACGGGCGCGTCGAGCGGCGGCTTCCAGCCCTTCACCCTGGACATCGATGACCTCGACCCGATGCGATTCGAACGGCACCTCCAGCGCGCCACAGAACGCGGCGCAGTGCCCGGTCCAGCGCGTGGATTCTGGCGTCAGGCCGTGATCGACGTGGATCGCTCGCAGTCCGCGTGCGCGTGCAATGGGCAGGCTGGCCAGCACATGCAGCAGCGCGCTGGAGTCACCACCGCCGCTCAGCGCGACGGCGAGCGCACCCGAGGGGCGTGATTGCAGCGCGGATGCCGTCAGTGCCAGCAAGCGATCAAGGCGAGGATCAGCCACGCCCGCTCACCGTGATTCATCCGCTGCGTGGTGGCGGCAGCGCGGCAAACGGAAGCTATCCGGCACTGGGTCTTCACCGCCGCTGCACCACGGCTGGCAGCGCAGGATGCGCCACAGCGCCAGCACACTGCCGCGGCCGGCGCCAAAGCGCGCCACCGCCACGCGGGCGTAATCGGAGCAGCTGGGGTGAAAGCGGCAGCGCGTGCCCAGCAAAGGGCTGACGAGGCGCTTGTAGCACAGCAGCAGAAACTGGATCAGGCGTTCCATCTGGCAGGGCCGCAGGCAGCGGCGTCAAAAGGATGGGCATCAGTCTATGGCAATCGTGGCGCCACGTATTACACTCACACGAATGACCCGACCGCGGTTGCCGGGATCACGCATCTGCGCTATAAAGCCCGGCCGCCGAGCTTCTGGAGCGAGTGAAACATGGCGAAATCAGCAACAGCCGCTAAAACCAAGCCCGTCGCCAAGAAGGCCGCGACGAAACCTGCTGCGACCAAGAAGCCCGCGGCCAAGTCGGCCGCCAGCAAGAAACCGGCAGCGGGGAAAGCCGCAGTCGGCAAGACCGTGGCCAAGAAGAGCGCGGTGACCAAGGCCGCCGCGAAACCGGCAGCGGCCAGCAAACCGCAGACCGGCAAGCCCGCCGTCAAGGGGGCGCCCAAATCCGTGGCCAAGGCAGCTGCCAGCAGTGGCAAGGCGACCGCAGGCAAATCCGCAACCACGGCACCCAAACACCCGCATGCGGCGGCGACGCATCTCGCGGGGAGTCACACGGGTGCCAGCAAGTCCGAGAAGATGACCAAGACAGCAACCCACCGCAAACCCGCCGTCGTCGACAATGATGAGGGCGTCACCCGCGAGGACGGCCGCTACGCGCTGCCCGCGACGGTGCAGATCGACTTGCCCAAAGGCTACAAGCCCAAGGCCAGCGAAGAGTACATGAGCCCGCGGCAACTGGCCTATTTTCGCGCCAAGCTGCGCGACTGGCGTGAGCAGCTGGTGGAAGAATCGCGGCAGACGATGGAAAACCTGCGCGAAGAAGTGCGTGATGTTGGTGACGACGCCGAGCGCGCCACCCGTGAGACCGAAAACTCGCTTGAGCTGCGTACCCGCGACCGTTACCGCAAGCTGATCTCCAAGATCGATGGTGCCTTGCGCCGGATCGAGGACGGCCGTTATGGCTACTGCGAGGAAACCGATGAGGAAATCGGTGTCGAGCGACTCGATGCGCGCCCCATCGCCACGCTGTCGCTCGATGCCCAGGAGCGCCGCGAGCACCTGCGCAAGCAGATGGGCGACTGACATCCGTCGGTGATGACGGGGCGTTGTGCCGCGCGGGTGGCTGGCGTCGTGCTTACGGCGGGGCGGGCGCGTTGCGGCGTCGGCCCAAGGCCACCGGGATCAGCGCCAATACCGCCAGCGCCAGCAGTGGCAAGGCGATGTGCGGGTCGAGCAGCAGGCCGATGCTGAGCGTGTTGTCGCTGGCGACGTGGGCCGCGAGGCCGGCGCCAATGGCTGTTTCGAAGATCAGCATCACGGTGCCGCCAAAGGCACTGGCGCCGAGAAATATCCACAGCGGGCAGCGCAGCCACGCCAGCGCCACGGTCACCGCGCCAAACGGGAATACCGGCACCAGACGCAAAAACAGCGTGTAACTGGCCGGGTGGGCCAGAAAGCCGTGGCGCAGCCGCTCGACCAGCTTGGGCGGCTGGCGCTGGCCGTCGCGGAAAGCGTAACGGCTGGCAAGGAACAGCAGCAGCGAGCCCGCCACCAGGCCAATCGCCGACCACACCGTGCCTTCGGCCACCCCGAACAACATACCGCCAGCCAGAATCAGCACGATGGTACCGGGGACGCCGGTGGCAACGCTGAGGGTGATCATGCCGATGAACGCCAGCCGGGATAGCCACGGCGATGCGGCAATGGCGAGGCGCAGCTCGTTTTGATCGCCGATCAAGCGTTCGGGGCGCAGGCTGTCGAGCGCGCCGGAGGCGAACAGCACGATGCCGACGAGGATCAGCAGCAACAGCGGCGAAAGGGCTTTGAGTCTCTGCATCGGGGGCGAATGGGACTGCGGCGGCCCAAGGCCGCCGCAGTCGGTTCGTGGAAACGCTCAGGATACGCGTTTAATCGCGGTTTTCGAAGCCGTTGGCAAAGATTCGATCAGTGCTGAGCTGGACCACAAAGCCATCGTGGTCGGAAACACCAATCGCGCCGGTGCTGCTGTCTTCGTCCGTGACCGCGGCATCCTGGTCCGCCCGGCCGTAGTCCATGCGCACGAACATGTCGCGGGCGGCGGTGTTCAGCAAAGCGTGGTCAAGCACCTGATCGGTCGGCACCTTGCGCGCCTGATAGCCCTGGATCGCCCCGAAGTTCTGCGTGTAGAGGTAGGAGTAGCGCTCGTCGTTCGGCAGCGACAGCACGCTGTCCCACAAGCTTGGGCTGACCACATTGGTATCGGCGCCAAGCCCGATGTCGGATGGGTCGAGCAGGTTGGCGGCGAAGTCGTAGCGACCGGAGATCATGCCGACCATGTCGACCAGACCGTCGGTGAACTCGTAGGCGTTGAAGTCGCCGACCACCGTCAACGGCAAACCACTCGTCGGAGCGGTGGTCTGCAACTGCTGCACTGCCTGGGCGAGAGACCAGGCCTGACGCAGCCGCTTTTCGCGGTCGCGGTCGCCAGCGGCGCTGGCATCGTCGGCATTGGAACGGGCTTTCAAGTGCACGACGATGGTCATGAACGACTGGTTCAAGGCGCTGTCGCCGTGGAACACGCCTTTCAGCAGCAGCGGCGGATGGTCATGCACGAAGGCGGTGTTGCCGCCATCATTCCAGGTTTCGGTGGCAGCGAGTTGCTGCACATACAGCGTGGTCACCCGTGCGCTGTTGACCAGATAGCCGACATCGATGCCGCTGGGATCATGGCCTTCGATCAATTCCGGCGTGTAGGTGACGCCATAGTCGGTCTGGATCTTCGCCGCCAGCGCCTGCAGCATGGTGATGTTCTCGACTTCTTCCATGCCCACCACATCCGGCAGCTTCAGCACGTCGCCGATGTACTGGCTGACCCGGGCCACTTTGAGCTCGACCGCAGCGGCATTTGGCTCACTGCTGTCGCCGCTGCAGGTGTACTTGATGGTGGTGCCGTTGCGGTCGTCGTTGCTGTCGCAGAAGCGCTCGGCGTTGAACTCGCCGATGCGCAGGGTGCTGGCGTCGGCCACCGGCACCGGGCGTGGCATCGGGGCGTCGTAATCGAGCGTCAGCTCGGTTGGCTGGAACTCGTAATCGCCGAACTCGAAGGTGATGACGCCAACACCGTGGAAGCGGCTGCCGCCATTGATGGCACGGCCGGCGAACGCCGGCAGCGCGGCGTCGGCATCCATTTCGAACACTTCCGGGTTGCCATCCCAGATCGGTGCGGCATCGTTGTCGCCAGTGACGATAAGAGACGGATCGACGCCGTAGACCAGGCCGGGGTCGCGCAGCGGGCGGCTACCGGCGGCGCTGATCGACACCTCCGCGTAGGGATCGGTGCTGAACTTCTGGTTGCCGGTGGAGACGAAGCCGTTGGCGATACTGACCCGCATGCCCTCGAAACATTCGAAGTTGGAGCTGCCACAGGTGAGCAGGGCCGGCGATGGCGAGGGAGTCAGGGCATCAAACGTGATCGCGGTCGGCAGGGTGTTGCCGCTGGAGTCGATGCTGAGATTGGCCACCGCGGTGAGTTCGGTCAGGTTGTAGTACTCGCTGACCTGGCTGTCGAAACTGACGCTGTCACCGGCCGCCACGGTGGGCGCCGAACCGGTGTAGACGTACACGCCTTCGGAGGTTTGCGGGTCGGCATCGATGGCGTTATCCGGCGCCTGCACAAAGAAGCCCGCAGCGGTCACCGCGGTGACGATGTTGCCGGTGGTGTGCACGGTCTGGCCCGCGTACGGCGAGGCATCGCCCGTTCCCTGGATGTCGTGGATGGCCAAGGTCGGGATATCGTCGTTCTGGATCGTGCCCTGGCCTGTCGCGTCGGCCACGGCCACGCCGACGACATTGCTGACGGTGACGGTGAAGGTCTCGTCGGATTCCGGCGTCAGGTCGCCATTCACGTTGACGGTGAAGGTGTAGCTGCTGGCGCCGGCCGCGATGCTCTGGCTGGTCAGTGACTGGGCAGCGTAGTCGCTGTCCGCGGTGGTGGCGCTGCCGTCGCTGGTGGCAATGTCGAAGCTGACGCCGCCGGCGGGTGCCGGTGCCGACAGGCTGACGGTGAAGGTGAAGGCGGTGGTGCCGCTGTTGCCCTCGGCCAGGCTCACGTCATCGATCGACAGGCTGGTGACCGCCGGGCCGCAGTTGACGCTGTGGCTGCCGAGGCCGTCGAAAGTGTTTTGGGGATAGCCGTCCCATTCGGTGACCGGATCGAAGGCATCGTTGTCGGTGGTATCGCCGGCGCAGACGGAGCTCTTGCGGCGCAGGGTGTGATCCTTGGTGGTCACCGGGTCGGTGCCCCATTCGCTGCCGGGGTCATTGCCCACCTGGCCCAGCGAATCGATCACGGTGCCACTGTGCTTCAGCACCAGTGCATCGTCACCATTGAAGTTGGCGACGCCGGAAAAGAGGTCGGTGCGGTCCTTGATGTCCTGCGCGGAGCTGCTGTTGGCAATGACATACGCGGCTCCGTCGGCCAGGCTGCCACTCAGCGCGACGGTGGAGCTGGCAGTCGTGGCGCCGTTGACGTAAAGCTCCACCGTGTACTGCGAAAGATCCACTGCGGCGCCGGTGCCGTTGTAGAGCTCGATCGCCTTGTTGCTGGCGCTGCCCTCCACGTATTCCGAGATCAGCAAGTCGCTCGGTGGTGCCGCTTGCACGGCGCTGGCGCCGAGCAGCAGCAACAGCAGCAGGGCGTGTTTGGCGCAAGGCCGGCGGATGGAACGTCGCACATCATTCATCGCTGGTTTCCCCTCGAATTCGCATGACCGTGTTGTCGGCAAACTTTGCCGCCGGATGGGCAAATCCGCCCTCCTGACCGTCGTGGTGTCGGGCCAGTGTACCGCCAAGCCGTGTCATTGCCATGACCCAAGCGGGGCCGCGTCAGTAGCGCGCGCCGCCGCCGTCGCTGTAGGCGGCCAGCACTTCGCAGGCTTCGTCGCGGCGAAGGTCGCGGCGCACTTCGATGCCGCGCGTGGCCAGTTCGCCGACCCAGTCGGGTGGCAGCGGACCCTCGTCGAAGGCGGTCAAGCGCATCACATCCTCCGCGCGCGCGCCAATCAGCAGGGTGTCGATGCCGGCCCAGACTGTGGCGCCGTAGCACTGGCAACAGGGTTGGGCGCTGGTGGCAAGGGTGTAACGTCG
>DASSXP010000044.1:0-4726 GCA_035703755.1 Rhodanobacteraceae bacterium
TTCTGCTCATTCAGGCTCTTCTCGCGCAACTCGTCAAACGCGCCCCAACGGGTCTGGTCGGCCGGAATCGGATTGGCCTTGACCCACTTGGCGTTGACGAAGGCATTGAAGTCCTGGCAAGCGTTGACTGCGGTATCGAGCTCGTTGACGTCGAACACGCTGGCCGCGGCTGCGGCGGGCGCTGCCGCAACCGGCGCGCTGGCGGCGGCGGTCGGTGCGGTGGCGTCTTGACTGGCCGGCTGCTGGCCACAACCCACCACGGCCAAGCCCACGCTGACGGCAATCGCCAACGGTTTCAGATATGTACTGCGCATGGAGTTCCTCTCGATGGTTGGATGCGACCGCCGGCCGCGCATTTGTGAGGCGGCCACGCTAGCAGAGACGGCGCGCGCCGCCAGTGTCATTGGTCAGGGGCATTCAGCCTCCACCCACGCCGAATCTGGCAGCATGGTGGCTTGCCCGACTGCCCAGGTTGCCCCGCATGCGTCCTCTTCGCCCGATCCTGATCGCTCTCATCGCCACCGCCCTGGCCGGCTGCGCCAGCGCGCCGATCTTTCCCGCCACCGGCAATCGCATCCAGGCCACCCCGCAGACGGTTGCCGCGACGCCCGAGCACTACCACGGCACGGTGCTGTGGGGCGGGCGGGTGATTGCGGTCAGCAATCAGGCCGACCACAGCGAAATCGAAATCTTTGCGTTCCCGCTCGACCCCGCGCAACGCCCGCAACCGGACGACATCGGCGGCGGCCGCTTCATCGCCCTGATGCCGGGCTACGTCGAACGCATGAACTACCCCGCCGGAACACTGATCACGCTCACCGGCGAGCTTGCCGGCGTGCGCAGCGGCCGGGTCGGCGAAGCGGCCTACGTGTTTCCGCTGGTGCGTGTCGACAAATCGCATGTGTGGAAGGCCGCTGAACTGAAAGCGCGCTCCAATGTCCACTTCGGCATCGGGGTCGGCATCGGCATCCGCTGACGCGAACGGCGGCCAATCGCCTCAGTCGGCAACGTCGGGCTCGAAGAAACACCAGCTGATCTGGGTGAACCGCGCCCGCAGTCGCTGCTCGACCGCGTTGATGGCCGCCACCAGCGCGGTATCGCTCGACTGGCTTGCCATCCGCGCCTTGACCGACAGCATCACGTCGGCGCCCATGTGCAGGCTCACCAGATTCAGTACGGCGTCCACCTCCGGCTGCGCTTCGAGAAAGTCGAGGATGCGGCGGCGCTCGACCGGATCGACGCCCTGACCGATCAACAGCGCCTTCACCTCGACCGCCACCAGCACCGCGATCACGATCAGCAGCACGCCGATCGACAAGGTGCCCAAGGCATCGAACAGCGGGTTGCCGGTCAGCATTGTCAGCAATACCGCAATCAGCGCCAGCACCAGGCCCAGCAAGGCGGCCAGATCCTCACCGAAGATCACGATCAACTCGCTGTTGCGGCTGTGCCGGAACCAGGTCCAGTAGCCACGGCCTTCCCGCAGCTTGTCGACCTCGCGCAGGCAGGCTTTGAACGAAATCATCTCGACCACGATGCCAAACACCAGCACGCCCACCGCCAGCCACGGCGCCCGCAGCGGTTCCGGTTCGGACAGCTTGTGCAGGCCTTCGTAGAGCGAAAACATGCCGCCCACGCTGAACAGCAGAATCGCCACCAGAAACGACCAGAAATACAGCGCCTTGCCCCAGCCGAGCGGATGCTCGTCCGAGGGTGGCCGCTTGGCCTGGCGCATACCGAACAGCAACAGGCCCTGATTGCCGCAATCGGCCAGCGAGTGTATGGCTTCGGCCAGCATCGCGCCGGAACCCGTAATCACGGCGGCGACCATCTTGGCGACGAAAATGGCAAAGTTCGCGCCGAGAGCGAACAGGATGGCTTTGAGGGAATTGGCGTGTCCGGCCATGCTTCGGTCAAGTCATTGCAAAGAGCCAAGGATTCTAGCGCATTCGACGCAATCGCCATGACGCGCGACAACGCCCGCGCCATGATCGCCGCGGAGCGAGGAGCAAGCGCGTTACACTAAGCGGTTTCGTGCCGACAGATTGCCCGTGACGCTGCCACCTCCATTGCCTGCCCCACCCCATCGCCGCGCCTGGTGGGTCACCCCGCCCGGCGGCGCCCTGGCATTGAGCGTGGCCGAGGCCGCCCGCGCCCACCCCGGCCTGACCGTGATGGCGACGCGCGACACCTTGCGCGCCAATCAGCTGGAAGAAGAGCTGCGCGTGTTTGCCGGCGACCTGCCGGTACTGCAATTCCCGGACTGGGAAACGCTGCCGTACGATCTCTACTCGCCGCACCCGGAAATCATTTCGCAGCGCATCGCCACACTGTACCGGCTGCCCGCGGTCGGCCACGCCGTGCTGGTGGTGCCGATCAGCAGCTTGTTGCAGCGGCTGGCACCGCGCAGTTACATCACCGGCTCCGGGCTGGCCGTCAAACGCGGCCAGTCACTGGTACTGGACGCCGAACAGCGGCGCTTGCAGGCAGCCGGCTACCGCCACGTCCCGCAAGTCGGCGAACCCGGAGACTTCGCGGTGCGCGGCGCCCTGATCGACATCTTCCCGATGGGCGCGCCCGAGCCGTACCGAATCGAACTGCTCGACGAGGAAGTCGAGACGATACGCAGCTTCGATCCCGAAACACAGCTGTCGAAAGAATCCGTGGCGGAAGTCTCGCTGCTGCCCGCGCGCGAGTTCCCGCTCAACGACGAAGCCACCAAGGCTTTCCGGCAGCGCTTGCGCGAACGTTTTCCGATCGACGTGCGCCACTGCCCGCTGTACCAGGACCTGAAACAAGGCGTCACCCCAGCCGGGATCGAGTACTACCTGCCACTGTTTTTTGAGCGTACCGAAACCCTGTTCGACTACCTTGGCGACGGCACGCTGATCGTGCTGGGCGACGGCGCGCTGGACGCGGCGGACGCCTTCTGGGCGCAGACCGGAGAACGCCACGATCAACGCTCGCACGACATCCAGCGGCCGATCCTGCCGCCGGGCGAACTGTATCTGACACCGGAAGCGCTGCGCGCGGAACTCAACACCCGCCCGGTGGCCGAATTCGTCACGGCGGACCGCAAGCACGCGGTCGCGCTCGGCGCGACGGCGCCGCCGATGCTGCCGCTTGCCGCAGTCGGCAACGCGGCGCCCGCCGCCGCGCTGCGCGCCTACCGCGATGACTATCCCGGCAAGCTGCTGCTGGTGGCCGATTCGGCCGGTCGGCGCGAAGTGCTGGCCGAACGCCTGCACGCAGCCGGGCTGGCCGCCACTGCGGTGGCGGACTGGCCGGCGTTCATGCAACTGCCGGCGCCCGCGCTGGCGCTGACCGCGGCACCGTTGGAACAGGGCTTCTGTCTTGACCACCCCGCGATCACGGTACTGACCGAGCGCGAACTTCTGGGCGAGCGCGTGCGCCAGCGCCAGCGCCGCCGCCGCGGCGCGGTCAGCGACCCGGAAACCATCATCCGCGACCTGACCGAACTCGCCATCGGCGCGCCCATCGTCCACCTCGATCACGGCGTCGGCCGCTACCAGGGCCTGCTGTCGATGGATGTCGGCGGCCAGAAAGACGAATTCCTGGCGATCGAATACGCCAAGGGCGCCAAGCTGTACGTGCCGGTGGCGCAACTCGGCCTGGTCAGCCGCTACACCGGCAGTGCGCCCGAACTGGCGCCACTGCATTCACTCGGTGGCGACGCCTGGGAACGCGCCAAGCGCAAGGCGGCGGAAAAAGTCCGCGACGTTGCCGCCGAGCTGCTGGCCATCCACGCCGAACGCGCCGCCCGCAAAGGCAGCTCGATCGCGGCCGACGCCGCACTCTACAACGACTTCGCGGCGCGCTTCCCGTTCGAGGAAACGCCCGATCAGGAGCAGGCCATCGACGCCGTACTGGCGGACCTCGCCGCACCGCAACCGATGGACCGGGTAGTCTGCGGCGACGTCGGCTTCGGCAAGACCGAGGTCGCCTTGCGCGCGGCCTTCGTCGCCGCCAGTGCCGGCCGCCAGGTCGCGCTGCTGGTGCCGACCACCCTGCTGGCGCAACAGCACTACCAGAACTTCGCCGACCGTCTGGCCGACTGGCCGCTCAAGGTCGACGTGCTGTCACGCTTCAAGTCGAAAAAGGAAACCGAGGAAGCCCTCAAGCGGCTGGCCGAGGGCAAGATCGACATCATGGTCGGCACCCACAAGTTGTTGCAGGCGGACGTCAAGTTCAAGCAGCTCGGTTTGGTCATCGTCGATGAGGAACACCGTTTCGGCGTGCGCCAGAAGGAACAACTCAAGAAGCTGCGCGCCGAGGTCGACCTCCTGACCCTGACCGCGACGCCGATCCCGCGCACCCTCAACATGGCGATGGGCGGCCTGCGCGACCTCAGCATCATTGCCACCCCACCGGCGCACCGGATGGCGGTCAAGACCCTGATCGCGCAATACGACCCGGCGCTGCTGCGCGAAGCCATGCAGCGCGAGCTGGCGCGCGGCGGCCAGGTGTACTTCCTGCACAACGACGTTGCCTCGATCGAGCGCTGCGCGCACGATCTGGAAACACTGATGCCGGAAGCACGCATCCGCGTCGCCCACGGCCAGATGCCCGAGCGCGAGCTGGAGCGGGTGATGCTGGACTTTCACCACCAGCGCTTCAACGTGCTGGTGTGCTCGACCATCATCGAGTCGGGCATCGACATCCCCAGCGCCAATACCATCATCATCGACCGCGCCGACCGCTTCGG
>DASSXP010000362.1:0-8336 GCA_035703755.1 Rhodanobacteraceae bacterium
GCTCAAACGGTGCTTGGCGCTTCCTCCCGTTGCCAGATCGTGCCAAACACAAACAAAAAAAAGCCCGCAATTACGCGGGCTTAGCGGCATTTCATGCCATCAGGTGCCTGGCTGTGCCAGACGCGGAATCATTCCCACTCAATGGTCGCCGGAGGCTTGCCACTGATGTCGTAAACCACTCGAGAAACCTCTCGTATCTCGTTGATTATTCGGCGTGATACCAGATCGAGCAGTTCGTAGGGCAGATGTGCCCACTGGGCGGTCATGAAGTCGATGGTCTCGACGGCGCGCAGCGCGATCACCCACTCGTAGGCGCGGGCGTCGCCCACCACGCCAACCGATTTGACTGGCAGAAACACGGCAAAGGCTTGGCTGGTTTTGTCGTACCAACCGCTGTTGCGCAGCTCCTCGATAAAGATGGCATCGGCGCGGGCGAGGATGGTGGTGTATTCGGGTTTCACTTCACCAAGGATGCGCACGCCGAGACCGGGACCGGGGAACGGATGGCGGTAGACCATTTCGCGCGGCAGACCGAGCTCGACGCCAATCCGTCGCACCTCATCCTTGAAAAGCTCGCGCAGCGGCTCTACCAGCTTGAGCTTCATGTGCGCGGGCAAACCGCCGACGTTGTGGTGGCTCTTGATGACATGGGCCTTGCCGGTCTTGGCGCCGGCCGATTCGATCACGTCGGGGTAGATGGTGCCCTGCGCCAGCCACTTGGCGTTGGCGAGTTTGGCCGATTCCTCATCGAAGATGTCGACGAACAGGTTGCCGATGATCTTGCGCTTGGCCTCGGGATCGGCCACCCCCGCCAATGCCTTGAAGTAACGCTCGGCGGCATTGACGCGGATCACCTTGACGCCCATATTGGCGGCCATGGTGGCCATCACCTGATCGCCTTCCTGGTAGCGCAAGAGGCCGGTATCCACGAACACACAGGTGAGCTGGTTGCCGATGGCCCGATGCAACAGCGCGGCCACCACCGAGGAATCGACACCACCGGAGAGGCCAAGTATCACCTCGTCCGAGCCAACCTCGGCGCGTACGCGGGCGATCTGGTCGGCGATGATGTTGGCCGCCGTCCACAGCGTGGCGCAGCCACAGATTTCACTGACGAAGCGCTTCAGCAGCGCACTGCCCTGCTTGGTATGCGTCACCTCGGGGTGAAATTGCACGCCGTACCAGCGCTTGCCCGGGTTTTCCATCACCGCCACCGGGATACGCGCGGTGGTACCGGTAACGACAAAGCCGGGTGGCGCCACCGCGACATGGTCGCCGTGGCTCATCCATACATCGAGTCGGTGCGCATCGGCATGATCGCTCAAGCCCGCAAACAGCTGGCTGGCGGCATCGATGTCGACCGTGGCATGACCGTACTCACGCTGATCGGCGGCTTCGGTGGCGCCGCCGAGCTGCGCCGCCAGGGTTTGCATGCCGTAGCAAATGCCGAGGATCGGCACGCCCGCCGCAAACACCGCCGGCGGGGCTGCCGGCGCATTGGCTTCGGTGGTGGATTCGGGACCGCCGGAAAGGATGATGCCCCTGGGCGCGTAGGCCGCAATTTCCGCCGGGTCGTGGTCCCAGGCCCAGATTTCACAGTACACGCCCAATTCACGCACGCGGCGCGCGATCAGCTGGGTGTATTGCGCACCGAAATCGAGAATGAGGATTTTGTCGGCGTGGAGCCGGGATTCTGGGTTGGGAATGCGGGATTCAGGCATCGCGATGGGTCGAAACGAAAAGAGTAGCCAGCGAGGAGGAAAGCCTGGGCGCCAGGACAAGACGTGAATTCACAGCGGCTCGGCAACCATCCCAAATCACCAATTCCGGCTTTACTTCAACCGATAATTCGGCGCTTCCTTGGTGATCTGGATGTCGTGCGGATGGGCTTCGGTGACACCGGCCGTGGTGACTTGCACGAACTGGGCCTTGTGGCGCACGTCGTCGATGCTGGCCGCGCCAACATAGCCCATTGAGGCGCGCAAGCCACCAATCAACTGGTGGATGATGTTGCGCAACGGCCCGCGGTACGGCACCCGGCCTTCGATGCCTTCCGGCACCAGCTTGTCGGCCTCGGCGCCTTCCTGGAAGTAGCGATCCTTGGAGCCCAGCGCCATCGCGCCCAGCGAGCCCATGCCACGGTAGCTCTTGTAGGAACGGCCCTGGAACAGCTCGACTTCGCCCGGCGATTCCTCGGTGCCGGCAAACATCGAGCCCAGCATGATGGTGGATGCGCCAGCGGCCAATGCCTTGGGCAGGTCGCCCGAATAACGCACGCCACCGTCGGCAATCAAGGGGATGTCGTCCTTCAGCGCACTGGCCACCAGATCGATGGCGGTGATTTGCGGCACCCCGACACCAGCCACCACGCGCGTGGTGCAGATGGACCCCGGACCAACCCCGACCTTGACCGCGTCCGCACCGGCGTCACGCAACGCCAGCGCCGCGTCACCGGTGACGATGTTGCCGGCGATCAACTCCACCTGCGGAAAATGCCGCTTGACCCATGCCACCCGTTCGATCACGCCTTGCGAGTGGCCGTGCGCGGTATCGACCACCAGCACATCGACGCCGGCCTCGACCAGCGCCGCGATCCGTTGCTCGGTGTCACCGGCCACACCCACTGCGGCACCGACCAGCAAGCGTTCGTGCGCATCCTTGGCGGCGTTGGGGTTGTCGCGGGCTTTCTGGATGTCCTTGACGGTAATCAGACCGCGTAGCTGGAAGGCATCGTTGACCACCAGCACTTTCTCGATGCGGTGGCGATGCAGCAGTTGCAGCACCGCGTCCTGGCTGGAGCCTTCCTTGACCGTGACCAGCTTGTCTTCGCGGGTCATGATGTTCTTGACCGGATCGTCGTGCTTGCGCTCGAAACGCAGATCGCGGCTGGTGACGATGCCGACCAATTTTTCACCGTCCACCACCGGCACACCGGAAATGTTGTGGGCACGAGTCAGGCGCAGCACCTCGCCGATGGAGGTCTGCGGCCCGACCGTGATCGGACTGCGAATCACCCCGGCCTCAAACTTTTTCACCAGCCGCACCTCGGCTGCCTGCTGCTCGGCGCTCATGTTCTTGTGAATGATGCCGATGCCGCCCTGCTGCGCCATGGTGATGGCGAGGCGGGCCTCGGTGACCGTATCCATCGCCGCCGACAACAAGGGAATGTTGAGGCGCAGATTGCGGGTCAGGCGGGAGCTGGTGTCCACGTCACGCGGCAACACCTGCGAGTGCGCCGGCACCAGATAGACGTCGTCGTAGGTGAGGGCCTGGGCAAGAATCCTCATGGCCGTGCTATCCCTCAAGGTAAAGTGGCTTAGTATAACGGATCACCCCACGTTCGCGCTTGCATGAAACCCTCCAAACCTGCCCCCGGCCGCCGGCTTGCCGCCTGGTTGGCGCCGTTGTTGCCGCTCGGTTTGTTGCTGGCGCTGCTGTGCGTGCGCGCCGTACGCACCGACGCGATGGTCGGCGCCTACACCGGCTGTACGGGCTGCGTCCGAGCCAGCGTTCTGCACCACGATGCGTTGTTACTGGCCTTGCTGGCGGCGCTGCTCGGATTGGACTTGCTGCTGCGCTGGCGGGCGCTGCGTTGGCTGCTGCGGCTGCTGGCGGCGACCCTGATCGTGGCTTGGGCCGCGGATTTCGCGGTATTCGCCGCGTTGACCCAGCGCCTGTATCTGGGCGACGTGTTGATGTTCGGTGGCGAAGGCCATGCGTTGCGCGATTTCGCCGCTGCCCTGCTGCATTCGCCACAACGGATCGACTGGCTGCTGGCCGCTGCGCTGGTACTGGCGACCGTGCTGGCAACGCTCTGGCAGCGCGCCACTTCGCCCGTCCGCGCACTGAGCATGCTGGCACTGGCCGGGTTCATCTGGCTGCTTTGGTTGGCACCACTGGCACCCTCTCGCTATGTCCATCCGGAAGTGGTCGACAACCTGCTGGAAGTGAATCTCGACAACGCCGTCGATGCCCGCTACAGCCCCGGCTACCGCGCTGCTCTGCGCAACGATCCACCGCAACTGGCGCAACGCTGCCGCACGGCCACGGCCACGCCCACAGCCAAGCCGGATGTGATCCTGGTGCTGGTGGAGTCCTTGTCGGCCTATCACAGCGCCTTGCTGGACGGCGACATGGATGCCCTGCCCCGGCTCGATGCATTGGCACGCCAGAATCACTACTTCACCCACTTCCTTGCCAATGGGTTCACCACCAACGGCGGGCGGATCGCGGCGTACACCGGCCGCGCGCCCTTGCCGCCACCGGGTCTTGGCCGCACGCTGCCGCTCAGCGCCTACGCCTTCACCCGCGACACCTTGGTCGACTACGCCCATCAAGCCGGCTACCGTGCCGCCTACTTCACCTCCGGCGATCTCGGCTTCGTCAACTCCAAGCCATGGCTGGAATCACTCGGTTTCGATCACATCGAGGGTGCGGAGAACCCGTTTTATCGCGGCATGAAGCGCTGGCAGTTCAATGCACCGGCCGATCACGCCTTGTTCGCCCGGGTGCTGAACTGGATCGAACACCGCAGCGACCCGCAGCCATTCGTCGCCGCCTTGCTGACGGTTTCCAGCCACCCGCCATTCATCGATCCCGACACCGGCAAGGTCGATCAATTGGCGAGTTTCCGTTATGTCGATGCGCAGCTCGGCTGGTTTCATGATCAACTCGCCGCGCGCGGCTTTTTCCAGCACGGCGTGCTGCTGGTCACCGGCGATCATCGCAGCATGACGCCGCTGCGACCGGGCGAATACACGCGTTGGGGCGAGTCGGCGTACTCGCGCGTGCCACTGGTGGTGATGGGCGCGGTGAACATGCCCAAGGTGATCAATCAGGCCTTCGCGCAAACCGACATCCCGGCCTCATTCGCCGATCTGGTCGGCATCGACCACTGTCGCAGCGCGGCGCATGGCAGTTTCCTGCGACCCGACCCGCAGCCGGCCGGTTTTTTGCTGCACGCCAGTGGTCAGGAGCGCAACCGAGTCGACGTCTACTACGATGCCGGCCGACGTCAGGCGAGCTACCTGCTCGACGGCGATGACAGCCACTGGCAGGGTGACAAGCCCGCCAACTGGCGCCGCATCCAGCGCTACATCGATGCCCAGCGCATCCGCGAGGCGGAATTCGTGCGGCCGGTCCACGCGGCGGACTGACTCACGCCCCCTTGCCGCCGGGCGCCGCCCCGATGATGCCGCTCACGTGGCGTTGGCGGCTTCCAGCGTGTTCTCGATCAGGGTGGCCACCGTCATCGGACCGACGCCACCCGGAACCGGGGTGATCCACGACGCGCGCGCGCGGGCAGGCTCAAACTCGACGTCACCGACGAGGCGGCCGTCCTCCAGCCGATTGATGCCGACGTCGATCACCACCGCTCCCGGCTTGATCCATTCGCCCTTGACCAGGCCCGGTTTGCCGGCGGCAACCACCAGAATATCGGCAGCCGCCACGTAGTCGGCCAGCCCCTGCGTAAACTTGTGGCAGCTGGTGGTGGTGCAGCCGGCGATCAACAGCTCCAGCGCCGCCGGGCGGCCGACGTGGTTGGACACGCCAACCACCACGGCATGGCGCCCGCGCACCGGGCGATCGGTGTGGCCGAGCAGCGTCATCACCCCTTTCGACGTGCACGGTCGCATGCCGAGACGGCGCAGGGCCAGGTGACCGATGTTGACGGGATGGAAGCCGTCGACGTCCTTGCGCGGATCGATGCGGTTGACCAGCGCATCCTCATCGACGTGCGAAGGCAACGGCGACTGCACCAGAATGCCGTGCACGGCCGGGTCGGCATTGAGCCGGTCGATCAGCGCCAGCAGTTCGTTTTGCGAGGCAGTCTCCGGCAAGTCGTGATCGAACGAACGGATGCCGACCTCGTGGCATGCCTCGCGCTTCTTGCGCACGTAGATCGCTGAAGCGGCATCGGCACCGACCAGAATCACCGCCAAACCCGGCGGCGGCAGACCGCGCGCCAGCCGCGCCTCCACGCCGCGCTTGACCCGCAACAAAAGCTCTTGGGCGACTTTGCGACCATCAAGTAAGCGTGCGCTCATGGGGAACCCGGCCGTGAAAGGGCGCAATTATCGCCGTTCGCCCCTGCCGCACACAAATTGCGGCCGCGACCCGCGCCGTATCACACGGGGCTGGACTGAAGCGCAACTTCGGCACGCTTGTTGGGACCACATCAACAGGAAGCCAGGCGTGAAAACCGAGCGCGACATCGAAAAGACCTATTCCAACCGCGAGTTTGTGGACAAGCTGCGACGACTGGCCGATGCCATCGAAAACGACGACAACTTCGAGATCCAGATCGCCGGCGAGCGCATCTACGTGCCGGCCCGCGCCAGCTACAGCGTCGAACACGAGCGTGATGGCGACAGCGAGGAGATCGAGTTCCAGATCAAGTGGACGAACCAGGATCGCTGACTCACGACCGGCAGGACTGCTCGATATCCTGATAGCCGCGGAATACGGCGCCGACACCACAGCCCGGGCAATGCGGGTCGCGCGGCAGACGGAACTCCCGGAACCGCATCGCCAGCGCGTCGATGCTGAGCAGGCGCCCGACCAGCGGCGCACCGATGCCTAGCAACAGTTTCAGCGCTTCGGTGGCCTGAATCATGCCGACCAGGCCCGGCAGTACACCGAACACACCGGCCTCGCTGCAGTTGGGTGCGTCACCCGCTGCCGGCGGGGCCGGAAACAGGCAGCGATAACACGGCGAATCGTCACGCCGCGGGTCGAACACGCTGGCCTGTCCGGTGAATTGCTCCACCGCCCCGTATACCAGTGGAATGCGTAGCCGCACGCTGGCCGCCGACAGCAGATAGCGCGCGGCAAAATTGTCGGCTCCATCGACGATCAGGTCGTGGCCGCCGACCAGCGCCTCGACATTGGCCGCTGTCAGGCGCTCGGCGTGCGCTTCGACCCGCACGCGCGGGTTCAACGCCTGCACGCTGGCGCGGGCGGAATCGGTCTTGGCCTGACCCACCCGCGCATCGCCGTGGATCACCTGCCGATGCAGGTTGCTGCGTTCGACGCGATCGTCGTCGACCAGAGTCAAATGCCCTACACCCGCTGCGGCCAGATACAGCGCCACCGGCGCGCCAAGACCACCGGCGCCGAGCAGAAACACCTTGGCGCCGGCCAGCCGGGCCTGACCGGCGGCACCGACTTGCGGCAACTTCAGTTGTCGCGCATAACGCTCGGCGGCATCCGCGTCGAGCACACCGTAGTCGCAGGGCAGCCCCTCGGCCTGCCAGCGCTGAAAGCCGCCCGCAACCGACGCCACGTTGCCGTACCCGAGTGCACCGAGTTGTTGCGCCGCCTGCCGTGAGCGAACACCGCGACCGCAAAGCACCAATACCCGCGCCGCGCGATCCGGCAACACGCCTGCGGCCTGCGCGACCAACTCGGGCAAGGCCAGCGGCACGGCACCGGCCGGCGTGCCGGCGGCGCGCTCCCGCGCTTCGCGCACGTCGATCAGGACAGCGCCGGCTTGCTGCTCGCGGCAAGCCGCAAGCGGCGGGACTTCCTGCGGCGGCACCCGCTCCGCGCGCATCGCGTCAGGGTCGCTCGTGGTTGGCGAAATCGGCCGGCGTATTGAGGTTGGCGAAGGCCGTGGCGAGATCGGCGAAATCCACTTCGAGCGCACCCAATTCGCGCTGCCACTCGTGCACGGCGCGGTTGTCCGCCAGCGCCTGCGAGGCGGCGAAAGCCAGTCCCGGTCGATACAGCGCGAACAGCGGTTGCACCCGCTCGCCGTCGTGCACCACCGCGCAGGCAATCGATGCCCGGGCTTGCATCGCCTGGTGCAGCCGCGGCACCAGTTCCGGCGGCAGCGTCGGGCAATCCACCGGCACGCACAGGGCCCAGCGTTCGGCCGCGTACTCCAGTGCCGCCGCGATGCCCGCCATCGGCCCGGCGTAGCCGGGGTGCTCGTCGGCGATCACCTTGCCGAACGCCCCGTATTGCATGCGGTGGCGGTTGGCAATGATCAGAATTTCATCGACCTCGGGCTTGATCGCATCCACCACGCTGGCCACCAGGGCGCGGCCACGAAACGGTTGCAGACCTTTGTCCAGCCCGCCCAGACGACGCGCCTCGCCACCGGCGAGCACGGCGCCCAATATCGGCGGACGGGTGACGGGCGGCATGTCAGCGCTTCTTGTGGTGTTGCATCAGCCGCCGACGCTTTTTGACCTGCCGTTCGGTCAGGACATTCTTGCGTCCGGCGTACGGGTTCTCACCATCGCGCAGCTCGATCCGTACCGGCGTTCCAACCAGCCGAAAGCGCTTGCGCATGAAGTTTTCAAGGTAGCGTCGGTAGGCCGGTGCAATAT
>DASSXP010000206.1:0-8831 GCA_035703755.1 Rhodanobacteraceae bacterium
TGCGCCGCGGCTACCAACGGACCGGCGAGCACACGGCGTTTCCCTACGGCGATGCGCGCTTCGGCTTGCCACGGCGCGACGATCTGCGCTTCACCTGGCTGGAAAAGCCGCTGCCCGGCATCCGCGCTGCATGAGCGGCTGGGTCCGTGTGGGCGAGGCGAGCGAGCTCCTGCCGGGCGAGTTCACCATCGTGTGGGATGGCGACACACCGATTGCCGTCTACAACATTGATGGCGCCTATTTCGCGGTGGAGGACACCTGCACCCACGACGGCGGCGATTTGGCCGGTGGGGAGGTGCGCGGCTTTGAAGTCGAGTGCCCACGCCACGGCGCCCGCTTCGACCTGCGCACCGGCGCGGTGACAAATCCACCCGCCGTGGTGCCGATCGCCAGCTTTCCGGTGCGCGTTGAGGAGGGCATCGTCTGGACCCGTGACGACCGCGACTGAGCGCCAGTAAAGGCACCTGCCTGCTGCGGACGCCGCCGAACGCTTCTGGCGACGGCGCGCGGCAGGCCCCGTTATAATCGGCGTTTTGCCTGCCTGAGCGAGGACACCCATGAGCATTACCGCCACGTTTCACACCGGTCGCGGCCCGATTCACGTGCGCCTGTTTGACACCAAGACGCCCGTCACCGTGGCCAACTTCGTCAACCTCGCCAAGCGCGGTTTCTACGACGGCCTGAACTTCCATCGCGTGATTGCCGACTTCATGATCCAGGGCGGTTGCCCCGAAGGCAGCGGCCGTGGTGGCCCGGGTTACCGTTTCGGCGACGAGTTCGACGCCAGCCTGCGCCACGACAAGCCGGGCATCCTGTCGATGGCCAACGCCGGCCCGGGCACCAACGGCAGCCAGTTCTTCATCACCCATGGCGCGACGCCGTGGCTGGACGGCAAGCACAGCGTGTTCGGCGAAGTGGTGGCGGCAGATGACCAGAAAGTGGTCGACGCGATCCGCCAAGGGGACAGCATCGAGAAAGTGACGCTGGAAGGCGACGTCGATGCGTTGCTGGCGGCGCAGGCGGCACAGGTGTCGGAATGGAACAAGACGCTCGACGCGCGCAGCTGACAGCGTCCATTCGTGCATGAAAAAAGGGCGGCCTGGTGCCGCCCTTTTTCATGGCATCCACATGTCACGCGCCGGGCTTGGGCTTTTTCACCAGCCGGTAGATGAACAGCAGGATGATGGCACCCACCACCGAGGCGATGAAGCCGGCATTCTGGCTGGGGCCATACAGGCCCACGAGCTGGCCGAGCCAGGTGGCGACGAAGGCGCCGGCGATGCCGAGGATCGCGGTGATGATGAAGCCGCCCGGATCCTTGCCCGGCATCAGAAACTTGGCCACGATACCGACGATCAGGCCGATCAGAATCACGTACAACCAATGCATTGACTCACTCCTTCGCGTGGATGGGGACGGTACCGCAGCGGTAGTGTCCGCCGCCGCGATACCCGGCCATGATGCGCCGATCGCCGACGGTTGTCTGCATATGCCCGATTGTTCATGTGCGGGCGCAGCATCGGACGGACAACCTGCTAAAATGAACGGCTGGATCTGCCGGAGACACAAATGCTCAAGCTTGCCCAGCGTATCGGTCGTGCCAAACCCAGTACGATCATGGTCATCGCCGACAAGGCCAAGCGGCTCAAGGCCGAAGGCCGCGACATCATCAGTTTTTCCATCGGCGTGCCGAATTTCCTGCCCGGCGCGCACGTCTATGACGCCGTGCGCAAAGCACTGGATCACGACAGTGGCCAATACGGCTCCAACCGTGGCGCCAACGAGCTGCTGGACGCGTTCCTGAAGCACATGGCCGCGATTGGGCTGAACGGCTACGAGCGCGCCAACTGCGCCACCGGCGTTGGTGCCAAGCATGTGCTCTACAACCTGGCTGAAGCGCTGCTCGACGAAGGCGATGAAATCGTTTTCCCGACGCCGTACTGGACCAGCTACCTCGATATCGCCGAAATCGTCGGCGCCCGCGTCACCGCCTTGCCGTGCCCGCCCGAGCAGCACTACAAACTGACGCCGGGACAACTGGACCTGGCGCTGGCCAGCAAACCGAAGGTGTTCCTGTTCAACAACCCGTCCAACCCCACCGGCATGGTCTACACGCGCGAGGAAATCGACGCCTTGGCCAAGGTGCTGGTGAAACACCCGGACACCTGGGTCATCACCGATGACATCTACAACCGGATGGTGTTCGACGGTATCGGTTACCACAACTTCATCAATGCCGAGCCGTCGCTGCGCGACCGCGTGATCTTTGTCGATTCGCTGTCCAAGACCTACGGCATGCCGGGTTGGCGCGTGGGCCTGATGGCCGGCCCCGAAGTGGTCGCCAATGCGGTGACCACGATGAACTCCAACCACATCACCAACTTGCCGGAGATCGTCACCGCTGCCGCGGTGGCCGCGCTTTCCGGGCCGCAGGATGTGCCCGCCGAGAAGTGCGCCGAGTTCGCTGCCAAGCGTGATTTGGTGGTCGACGCGCTGAACGCGATTCCGGGCGTGGTCTGCCCGCGCCCGCAAGGCGCGTTCTACGCCTTCCCGGACATCTCTTGCGCCTTTGGCAAGCGCCACAATGGCAAGGTGTTGGCCAACGATGTCGAGTTGTGCGCCGCCTTGCTGGAGGCCAAGGGCGTGGCCTGCGTGCCGGGTTCGGCCTTTGGTGAGCCGCGTGGCCTGCGCATCAGCTACACCTGCCCAACGCCGCAATTGCAGCCGGGCCTGACACGGATTCAAGAGTTCTTTGCCGAACTGACGTAATCCTCGGGGCGGGCTGTGTCCCGCCCTGATTTTCGGTGGGCCACGGCCCACGCATCGTAGTATTCGAGGAAACAACAATGAAAGCTCCCGTTCGAGTCGCCGTCACCGGCGCTGCCGGCCAGATCGGCTACGCCTTGCTGTTCCGCATTGCGGCCGGCGACATGCTGGGCAAGGACCAGCCGGTCATCCTGCATTTGCTGGAAATCACCCCCGCGCTGGGTGCGCTGGAAGGCGTGGTGATGGAGTTGAACGATTGCGCCTTCCCGCTGCTGGCCGGCATCGTGGCCACCGATGACCTCAGCGTCGCATTCAAGGACGTCGACTATGCGTTGCTGGTCGGCGCGCGTCCGCGCGGCCCCGGTATGGAGCGCAAGGATCTGCTGGAAGCCAACGGCAAGATCTTCGGGCCGCAGGGCAAGGCGATCAACGATCACGCCAAGCGCGACGTCAAGGTGCTGGTGGTCGGCAACCCGGCCAATACCAACGCGCTGATCGCCCAGGCCAGCGCACCGGATCTCGATCCCAACTGCTTCACCGCGATGGTGCGTCTGGACCACAACCGCGCCATGAGCCAGCTGGCCGAGAAGACTGGCACCCACAACAGCGATGTGGCCCACATGATCATCTGGGGCAACCACAGTTCCACCCAGTACCCGGACATTCACCACGCCACCGTCGCCGGCAAGCCGGCCTTGTCGCTGGTCGACCAGGCTTGGTACGAGGCTGCGTTCATTCCCACCGTACAGCAGCGCGGCGCGGCCATCATCAAGGCTCGCGGTGCCTCCAGCGCCGCCTCCGCCGCCAATGCCGCCATCGACCACATGCGCTCGTGGGCGCTCGGCACCGCGGACGGCGAGTGGGTGTCGATGGGCATCCCGTCCGATGGCAGCTACGGCATCGCGCCGGGCGTGATCTACGGCTACCCGGTGACCTGCAAGGATGGCAAGTACGCCATCGTGCAAGGCCTCGAAATCAGCGACTTCTCGCGTGCGCGCATGGACGCCACCGCCAAGGAGCTGCACGAGGAGCGCGCCGCGGTCGAGGCACTGCTCGGCAAGTAAGCCTGCAAGGCAATACCCTCCATGAAGGGCGGCTTTCGGCCGCCCTTCATGCTTTCCGGCGCGAAAACTCCCGTTGCGCAAGACGGGTCAGGCGTGTGTGCTCCCAATTGGTCTGGTCGCCGTCTCGATCGGGTAAAATGGCCAATTTGCCGGAGGCGACATGAGCGCAACAGGTTCTGCGGGACACCGGTTCCGCCAGGCATTGTCCGACGAGTCGCCGTTGCAGGTGATGGGTTCCATTACGGCCTATGCCGGCTTGATGGCCAAGCGCGTCGGCTACAAGGCACTGTACCTCTCCGGCGGTGGCGTGGCGGCCAATTCACTTGGCATGCCGGATCTCGGCATTTCGACAATGGAAGACGTGCTGATCGATGCCCGTCGCATCGTCGAGGCAACCCAAATGCCCCTGCTGGTCGACATCGATACCGGCTGGGGTGGCGCCTTCAACATCGCCCGCACCATTCGCAGTTTCGAGCGGGTCGGCGTGGCCGCGGTACACATGGAAGACCAGGTCGGCCAGAAGCGTTGTGGCCATCGACCGGGCAAGGAAGTGGTGACGAAGGCGGAGATGGTCGATCGCGTCAAGGCAGCGGTGGATGGCCGCAGTGATGCCGGCTTCGTGATCATGGCGCGCACCGATGCGGCTGCCATCGAAGGCATCGACCGCGCCATCGAGCGCGCGGTGGCTTACGTGGAAGCCGGCGCTGACATGATCTTCCCGGAAGCGATGAAGACACTGGACGACTACCGCCAGTTCAAGGCGGCGGTGCAGGTGCCGATACTTGCCAACTTGACCGAGTTCGGGGCGACGCCATTCTTCACCACCGATGAACTGCGCGACGCCGGCGTCGATATTGCGCTGTACTGCTGCGGCGCCTACCGCGCCATGAACAAGGCGGCGCTCGGCTTCTACGAAACCGTGCGCCGTGACGGCACCCAGAAAGCGTATGTGCCGCAACTGCAAACCCGCGACGAGTTGTACGACTTCCTCGGCTACCACGCCTATGAAGACACGCTCGATCGGCTGTTTGCCGGCGGCGACAAGGGTTGATCGGGCGTGCAGGAACCGTCAAGTCAGCCCGAAAACCCGCCGCGGCCCGGCGCGTGGCGTGGCATCAGCTGGGATGCGCTCGCCGCGATTATTGCTTCGTTGGTCGGATTCCTGGCCTTGCTGGTTGCCGGGTACACGGCGTACATCGAGCGCTATACGGCCGACATTCAGACCAAACAGGTGCAGGCGCAGGTATGGCCGTATCTGATCAGCGGCAACAACGGTCTGACGCATGCGCTGGAAGTGGCCAACAAGGGCGTTGGTCCGGCGATCGTGCGCAGCGTGCGGGTTCAGGTCGATGGCAAGCCGCAAGCCGACTGGGGCCAGTTGCTGTCCAGTTTGCAATTGCCCACCAACCACTACGCCCTCAGCATCCTCAACCAGCAGGTGTTGAGTGCCGGCGAGAAGCTGCAAATCCTGCAAATCCCCGACGAGGCGCTGTGGCAGCAGTTCCTTGCGGCCGCATCCGGCCGCATCGTGCTTGACATCTGTTTTTGTTCGACGCTGGACGAGTGTTGGGTGTCCAGCAACAAAAACCTCGTGGTAACGCAGGCATCGGGCCTGAAAATCGCGGTGAAGCAAGTGGCCCAATGCCCACGGCTGCCGGCTGCCGACGCATTCAACAATTGAAGAGAGGTTCAACGATGAGCGACAACGCACAAGCCCTGCCCAAAGCCAAGAAATCCGTCGCCCTGTCGGGCGTTGCCGCCGGCAACACCGCGGTGTGCACGGTCGGGCGCAGCGGCAATGACCTGCATTACCGCGGCTACGACATCCACGACCTCGCCACCCGCGCCAGCTTCGAGGAAGTGGCGCACCTGCTGGTGCACGGCGTACTGCCGACCTGGACCGAACTCAATGCCTATCGCCTCAAGTTGAAGCGCATGCGCGGGTTGCCAGCGCCGGTCAAAGGTGCCTTGGAGCTGTTGCCCGCCGCGACCCATCCGATGGATGTGTTGCGCACCGGGTGCTCGGTGCTCGGTACCGTGCTGCCGGAGAAGGACGACCACAACGTCACCGGCGCGCGCGACATTGCCGACCGCTTGATGGCGAGCTTCGGCTCGATGTTGCTGTACTGGTACCACTTCAGCCACAACGGCAAGCGCATCGACACCGAGACCGACGACGACACCATCGCCGCCCATTTCCTGCACCTGTTGCACGGCAAGGCGCCGGGCGAGTTGCACGCGCAGTCGCTGGACAAGTCGCTGGTGCTGTACGCCGAGCACGAGTTCAATGCCTCCACCTTCGCGGCGCGGGTGATTGCCGGCACCGGCGCGGACATTTACTCGGCCATCACCGGCGCCATCGGCGCGCTGCGCGGGCCCAAGCATGGCGGTGCCAACGAAGTGGCGATGGACATCATTTCGCGTTATCGCAATGCGGCCGATGCCGAGGCGGACATCCGCCAGCGCGTTGCCAACAAGGAGATCGTGATCGGCTTCGGTCACCCGGTCTACACCATCGGCGATCCGCGCAACCCGATCATCAAGGAGATCAGCCGCAAACTGTGCACCGATGGTGGCAATCCGCGCCTGTTCGAGGTCTCCGAGCGGATCGAGAACGTGATGATGGAACTCAAGAAGATGTTCCCCAATCTCGATTGGTACTCGGCCAGCGCCTACCGCATGATGGGTGTGCCGACGGCGATGTTCACGCCGCTGTTCGTCATTGCGCGTACCGCTGGCTGGAGCGCCCATGTGATCGAGCAGCGCATCGACGGCAAGATCATCCGCCCCAGCGCCAATTACATCGGACCGGAAGACCAGGTATTCGTGCCGATCGAGAAGCGTTGAAGAATCACCGGTCAGGCGTTGACAGGCATGAGCACGTTCTCCGAGTTACAGCAGGCCGCAGCCGCGGCGGAAGCCGAATCGGCGGGTCCGGTGCGTAGTAAATGGCGCTGTGTCAAATGCGCGCATCCTGAGGCGGAAATTGGGCAGTCGCGGCAGGCCGGCAGTGCGCTGGCGGCGATTTTCGACATTGAAGGACTGAAGTTCACCCGCGTCACCTGCGCACGCTGCGGGTTCACGGAGTTTTACCGCAAGCCAGCCTCACTGCTGATGGAACTCTTCGACTTTTCCATCGGCTGAGTGAGCCGGCGCGTGGGCCTGATCGGCGCCGCGCATGTGTGATCTGCGACGAACGGTGCATCGCGGAAGGCGGGTGCGGAATTTGCGGGATACCGATCGCGCCTGAGAGGCGCTCCTACAGGAACCACCAACTTGTAGGAGCGGCCCTTGGCCGCGATCAATGGGTCGTGGCGCAGTACAGGCTCAGTCCAGCCCTTCGGCCTGGAGCGATTTCTTCACGCCGGGGTCTGCCGCCATCGTCTGCTCGAAGCCGGCCAGGTGCGGCAGGCCATCGAGGTCCAGTTTCAGCGCGCGCGCCCAGCGCAGCATCACGTAGAGGTACGGGTCGGCGATGGAGCGCTGGCCGGCCAGCCAGCCGGTGGCGGCGAGGTCGGCGTCGCAGCGCTCGAACATCGCCCGCAGTTGCTTTGCCGAATTGGCGTGGGCCTTGTCGATGGCGGCCGGATCGCCGAGATAGTTGACGGCGCCGAAGAGTGGCTTGAAGGCCGGGTGCATGTCGGAGTTCAGGAATGCCAGCCAGCGGTTCACTTCGGCGCGGCTTCGATGGCTGCCGTCGCCGCCGAGGCCGGCCCCGGGATGGCAGTCGGCCAGATAGCTGAGGATGGCGACGTTCTGGGTCAACACCCAGCCATCCTGTTCAAGCACCGGCACCGCGCCGGCCGGATTCAGGCGCCGGAACTCCGCTGTGGCGCGTTCTTCGCGGCTGACCAGTTGAACGCTGTAGGGTTGGCCGATCCATTCAAGGACGATGTGATCGGCAAGCGAGCAGGCGCCGGGCGAGCTGTAAAGTTTCATCATGGCAACACTCTGTTATGGGCAACAGGAAGACTATGCGATTCGCCTGAAGCCGATGCAAGGACGGTTGCGGGAACGCATTGTTCACCTGCTGCAACAACGGAGCGATTGATTCACACGACGATTCGAACCGGCACCGACTTGGCTGCGGGCAGTTTGCTTTGCACGGTGTGATGGTTGAGCGGAATCAGTGGGTTGCACTCGGGATAGTAGGCGGCAAGGCAGCCGCGTGGCAGGTCGAAGGCAACTACGCGCAGTCCGCCAACCTGGCGCTCGACGCCGTCATCGGCATCGGATGCCAGCGTGACGATCTGGCCTTCGGTCAAGTCGTTGCGGCGGATGTCGTCGATGTTCATCAGCACCACTTCACGGGTGCCCTTGATGCCGCGGAAGCGGTCATCGTAGCCGTACACGGTGGTGTTGAACTGGTCGTTGGAGCGGATCGTCATCAGCCGGAAGCGGCCGGGTGCGTCCGCGAAGCCAGTAGCGACCAGCGCCGGTGGCACGAAGAAATTGGCCTTGCCGGAGGCGGTCTTCCAGACGCGTTCACGGGCGCTGTTGGGGCGATGAAAACCACCCGGCTGCCACATGCGCCGGTTGTAGTCGCGGAACTGTTCGGGGTAGGTCGCCTCGATGGCATCGCGGATGCGTGCGTAGTCCGCGCCCCAGTCATCCCATGGAATCTTCGGGTTGCGGGGCAGGGTCGCCTTGGCCAGCTCGATCACGATGCGGGTTTCCGATTTCAGCTCCGCGCTGGCCGGTGCCGCCCGGCCCACCGAGGCATGGATGCAACTGGTTGAATCCTCGGTTGACAGCACTTGCGGTTTGCCGCTTTCCATCACCCGTTCGATGCGGCCCAGACAGGGCAGCAGGTAGGCGACTTCGCCATTGACGAGGTGGCTGCGGTTGAGTTTGGTGGCGATCTGCACGGTCAGGCGCAGTTTGCTCCAGGCCGCATTGACGCGTTCCTGCTCGGGGATCGCGCGCAGGAAGTTGCCGCCCAGGCCGATGAAGCCGCGCACGCGGCCATCCAGCACGCCTTCGCAGGTTTCCACCGTGTTG
>DASSXP010000254.1:0-3811 GCA_035703755.1 Rhodanobacteraceae bacterium
CGCCAAGAGCGCGCTCGACGCAACCCAGGCCGGCTTTGAAGTCGGCACCCGCAACATCATCGACGTGTTGAACAGCCAGCAGCAGTTGTTCCAGGCCAAGAGCGCGTACTCACAGGCCCGCCACAGCTACATCATCAACCAGCTGCTGCTGAAGCAGTCCGCCGGCAAGCTCGGCATCGACGACCTGAAGGCGGTCAACGCCCTGCTGACCACGCCAACCGCCACGCCGGCATCCTGAAGTCACGCCCGCCGCCCGCCGCAGCGCGGGCGGCGGGGATCAATTCGCCGGCGGCGCCAGGTCCAGCGCCGCCAGCGTTTGCTGATCGAGTTCGATCCAGAAAGCCAACACCGGCCGGCCATCGACGAGATGCACCGCGCCGGCCCGGTGCACATGCAGGCCAAAGCGCCGCGCAATGCGCTCGACACCGAGATAGCTGAAAGTGATGAAGCGCCGGGCACCACGCGTCAGCGCCACTTCGACCGCCGCGCGCAGCAGCAGGCGAAAGCGCTGGCTCGCCAGCTCGGGGTTATCGCTGCCCTCCTCCACCATTTCGGTGGTGTATCGCGACAACTCCCACACCGCACTGTCGCAGGGCGGGCTGGCGCCATCCAGCAAGTGCGGGAACACCTCGGACAACAGATACGGCCCGGTGGTCGGCAGCAGGCGCGCGCAACCGCACAGGCGCCCTTCGGCATCCCGCACCATGGCATGCACGGTGTCGGCGCGGTCGAACTGGTCCTGATCGATGCCGCCGGCCGCCCCGGGCAAATCCCAACCCAGCCGCTCCACGAACACGCGATACCGATAGCTGCCAAGCTCCACTTGCGTCACCGCGGGCAGCTCGGCACCGAGGCTGGTTTGCGTCAACATGGCGATGTCCCGTTTGATCAGTCGGGCATCGATTCAATCATCACGAAACAAGGCTCGTGAACTGTCAAACTTGACAGTTGACGTGCATCGCCGGTTGTGCTTCAAGTAACCGAGTATCAGTGCAAACAGGGCGCTGGCCGGTAGCGGAGGTCGCACGGACCATGGTTCGGGACTTGCCAGGATTGGGTCGACAGCCACGCCCGCAACAGGCGCTCCACCGCCTGCCGCCCCCATGGTCGCCCATCCCGTCGCAGCAGCAACAGGTTGTGGCTGAAGCCACCCGGCGCCAGGCGCCGCCGCACATCGCCGAACACCTGATACCACGCCCAGCCCAGCAGCACCTGACAGGGGCTGCTGTCGTCGACCCAGTCACAGTATCCGGCCGCCAGCACCGGCAAGCCTTGCATTGTCAGCTCGGCCCCGAGACTATGGTCCTCAAACTCCAGTCGCCGCGCGAAACGCAGTTGGCGCAAACCATTGGCCGTCAGGCGCACGTATCCGCTCGGGTCGGCCAGCGGTTTGTCCCGGCTGGCCGCGGATGCTCCATTCACCATGCTCGTGTTCCTCCAGTCCCAGACATGCACTGCGCATTATCCTCATGCACACCGCGACGCCAACTGTCAAAAATGACAGTTGGCCGACCCTTGACCGGAGAGGCACGACATGTCTGACTGGCGCGAGGCCTTGCTGCAAACGCTCAATCACGGCGCGCCCAGCGAGGCTGAAATCTTCACGCGCTTGAGCGATGCCGCGGCGCGCTACGGCTACGAGTTCTGCTCCTTCGGCGTGCGCCTGCCCGATCCCGGTGGGGATACCAACGAGGTCTGGTGTACCAATTACCCGGACGCCTGGCAGGCGCACTACATGGCCAACGACTACCTGCACCACGATCCGGTGATTCATCAGGCACGCGGCTCGCATCTGCCGGTGGTATGGAATGCCGCCACCAAGGCCGGACAGGCGGCATTCTGGGGAGAGGCATCCGAGCACGGCATTCGCCACGGCTGGACGCTGGCACTGTACGGCGCCAATGGCGCCTTCGGCCTGATCTCCCTCGCCCGTTCCCATGACCGCATCGACGAGGCGGAGCTGGCCGACAATGAAGCGCGCTTGCTATGGCTTTCCCACGCCGCCCTTGAAGCCGTGTCCGCCCGCCATCAGCGCCGACAGCCGACGCATGCCAGTCACGCCCTGAGCGAACGGGAGCGCGACATCCTGCGCTGGGCCCTGGCCGGAAAAACCGCAGAAGAAACCGCCTGCATCCTGGCCATCAGCTCCCGCACCGTGCACTTCCACATGATGGAAATCATGCAGAAGTTGAACGTGGTCAACAAGACGCAGGCGGTCGCCAAAGCCCTGGTTCTGAATCTGATCGACTGAGAACCCGCGCCGCGGCAAGGTTGCTGCGATGGCCGTCAACGGTTTCACGGGCACATCCCCCCAGTTTGCACCTTTCCAGCCCGCGTTGCACCTGTCATTTCTTACAGGTGCTTTTTGCATGTACCCGTGCCAAAAAGGAGCCGTCGAACAGACACTCAGGGGAAGCACCATGGCACGTACACGCAGCAAAGTTCACGGCACCGCCTTTCGGCCAGCCCTGCTGGCACTGCCTCTTGCTCTGGCCAGCACCATGGCGCTGGCTGCGCCGAAGGCTTCCAGCAACGCCTGGGACATGTCAGTGTCGGTCAGCGTCTTGAACGCCACCGTGCTGACCCTGGGGCAGCAAAACCAGGTCCAGTTCACGCCGCAGGATCTGCCGTTCGCCGATTCCGCCGGCGTCCTGTCCTTTGATTCCGGCGCCAGTGCGCTGGCGCGCCTGACGACCGGCGCCATCAACGTCGAGACCGAGTGGTTGCCCGGCACCAATTTCCAGGCTGTCGGCGCCCAGGCACGCATCGAGAACCTGGCTTTGACGGCTGTCTCGGTTCTCGGCGGCACATCGCTGCTGGCGCTGAGCTCGGACGTGATACGCGCCACCGCCATTGTTACCGGCTCCTGTCCCGCGCCGACACAGGCACGCCCCAGTGCCATCAATGCCGTGGTGGATGGTTACATCTTCCGCAACGGTTTCGATGCGGAAAACCTGCAAGCCGGCGGCGACACCGAAAACCCCGGTCTGTCCGTGTTCGCCAGCGGCATGTCCGAGCCCATCGTCGATGCGCCGATCTTGCCGGAGCCGAACACCACCATCAATGTCGCCGGCATTCTGTCGCTGGTGCTGAACGAGCAAACGCTGGGCGGCGACGGCATCACCAGCCGCAGCGTCACCCGCAACGCCGTACATTTGACGGTCAACGTGCTGAATGTCATCTCGGCCGATGTGATTCTGTCCCACGCCGAGGCGGCCATCGACTGCAACGGTTGACCCATCCCGGCGACTTTCGGTCCCCCACGCGCCGGATCCGGGCAAGGACGCCCGGTTCCGGCGCAACTTGCGGCACCGCTGACCAAATGGAGCAAGTGCCATGGCGTTCAAACGGCGCGCCATTTGGTCAACGTTGCCTCAGGTCTCCTGCAAGACGCTCTCGATCACCGTCATGGTGCGGGCCATGGCGCCCCGTTCACGTTCGAACACCGCGCGGGCGGCCGCGCCCATGCGTTCCCGCAACGCAGCGTCGCCGAACAGGACTACCAACTCGCCGCCAAGTTGACTGGCTTCACGGAACTGCACCGCTCCACCCTGCTCGACCAGGGTGCGGGTGATCTCGGCAAAATTGAACGTCTCGGGGCCGACCAGCACCGGCCGCGCCAGGGCCGCCGGCTCCAGCACATTATGGCCACCAATCGGCGCCAGACTGCCGGCGACGAAAGCAATGTCCACCGCCGCGAAGTAAGTCATCAACTCGCCCATGGTGTCGATCACGAAACATTGGGTGGCGGCCTGCGGCGCCCAGTCGATGCTGCGCACCGCCACGTTGAAACCGAGATGCCGGCCCGCCT
>DASSXP010000288.1:0-20951 GCA_035703755.1 Rhodanobacteraceae bacterium
CGAGCACACGCGCTACTTCCTCTACGACGCCAGCCACCGCTTGATCGAGCGCATCGACAACGGGGTCGTGACCGACTTCGTGCATGTCGCCGGCCGGACCATCGCACGGGTGGAAGGGGGAACCGCGACCTACATTCTCGGCGACTACCAGAACACGCCGTTGTTCGAGACCAGCGTGGCTGGCGCCATCACCCGGGTTCCAAACTACCTGGCCTACGGCCACCCGGTGGACGCCGAAGGACACGCCGAAACCCCGGGCTACACCGGCGCCACCGCGGACAAGGCGACCGGCTTGCTGTACCTTGGTGCCAGATACCTGCACGACGAGCGTTTCCTGGCCATCGATCCAGTCGGGCTGGACCCGACCCATCCAAGCGGACTCAATCGCTACGCCTACGCCAGCAACAACCCGACGCGCTATACCGATCCGGATGGAAGACAGGCGTTTCCAATTATTCCATCCAACGCTGCTGAGGCGAAGGTTTGGCAAGCTGCTGCAGTACGATCGCAAGCCAATCAGCTTAACGAAAATGAAGGTGTATCCGTGGCAAATGTAGGCAGTTCTGTGGGGGCGTGGATCACGGAAAGGACCTCGCTTGTTGCCGAAGCTGGTGTTGCTTGGGGGCCGGGAGCATCTGCATCAGCAGAAAAAAATGTCGGATCAGGTCCGGATGCTGTGTCCGCCGAATTTGTTGTTGGAGAGGGAGCGTTTGTTGGTGCGGGGATAGAGTTTCGGGTAGCTACATGGGGGCGCGATTCTTCTGGTGGTGCGGCCCAAGGAAAACTTAGCGTTGATCCCGGTTCTTATGTGGATGTTAAGCTGGGTGCGGGTTTGGCGCTGGGGTTTAAGGCAGATTCGTCTCCAGATGGAGGGTCATTCTCTGTCTACGTCGGGGGTGCGATTGGAGAGAAGGTAATTGTCAAGCCCCCTATCAATGCGCAGATTGAACATGGCTTCCAGTGAGGTGTCCATGGCGGCCCTATTGGGTTTACTTATTATGGTTGCCTTGCCATTGAGTTTTGGTGCGGCAATTGCCTATTTCATGGCGTTATTTCGGTTCAAGAACTCTGTGGTTGCTGATAGTCCCGACTTATGGATTGAAGAAAAAAAATACGGTCGGCCACTTGAGTCATGGGCGCAACCGGCCTATAGGATTCTTGTAAAATCAAGCCATGGAAATGAGGTAGGTTCGCGACTTTCTGACAGAGCGAAAACACTCGGTCGAACGGCGCGCAGATGGCTCTACATAGGGATGGCATCCATTTTAACGTTTATATGTGCATCAATAGGTTTTTCGTTTATCTCCACCTGAGAGTTGGCGATACAGGAGATGAAGAATGGGGCAGGTTAACTTCCTGAGCACCCGCGATGACAATGCCCCCCAAGTTCCGGGGTCTGCGGGCCGAGCGACACGATCTTCTGCGACGGCTTCGACGGCGTTCCGGCACGGATCGGTACCGATAGTCGATCCTTCCAATACGACACACTGGAGCGCCTGACCCGGATGACGTCCAGTCGCTACGGCGCGGACCGCTACGACTACGATCCGCTTGGCAATGTGCGACAGCACCAAAGCATCGGCGGGGCCGTGGTCAAATTATTCCGCAGCGACGTGGGTGCTACGTGACGTCCCGTTGCGAGCGCCGCGCGACGATGCTGGTGGCGGCCATGTCGGCGGTGACGTTGCCGGCGGTGGCGACCACATCTGGCAGGGTATCGACGGCCAGCATCACGCCGAGCGGCCCGATCGGCAGGCCCATCGCCTGCGCTACCGGCAGATTGGTGGCGAGAAAGCTGACCTGACCGGGCAGGCCGACCGAGCCCATGCTCACCACCACCGCCAGCGCCACGCCGGCGGCCAGATGCGCGGCACTGACGTCGATGCCGAAAGCCCAGGCGATGAAACAGGCTGATACCACGTACTGGATCGGGCTGGTGATGCGGAACAGGGTGACGGCCATCGGCAATACCAGGCCGGCGATTTCCTTGCGATAACCGAGGCGGGTTGCGCTCTCCAGCATCGCCGGCAACGAGGCCAGCGAGGACTGGGTGCTGGCGCCGACCGCTTGCGCCGGCGCGATAGCCGCGGCGAAATGCCTGAATTTTTCGCCACCGAACAATCGCGCGGCGACGATCATCAACACGCCGACCAACACGTAGAGGGCGATTTCCAGGCCGATATAGGCGCCGAGCGCGCTCAGCATCGCCAGCCCGGAGCGCGCGCAGACGGAAAAGATCAACGCGAACACACCGAGCGGCGCGATCACCAGCACCCAGCGCACGATCACGATCATGGCTTCGCTGATGGCCTGGAAAAAATTGAGCAGCAAGGCGCGGCGCGATTCTTCCAGCTGCGGCAGCGCGAAGCCGAGGAATAACGCGAACACCACCAGCGGCAGCATCGCGTTGTTGGCGGCGGCGGCGATGGCATTGCTGGGCACGATGCCGGCGAACCAGTCGGCCCAGCCGGGCGCGCTGGCGTGGGCCACGCTGTCGGTGGTGGCGGACAGTGCGGCGGCCAGCGCCGGGTTGTGCGGCAGCAGGGCCAGCACGGGTGGCGCGATTACGGCGGCCACCGTCGCGCCGAAGGCCAGCAGCACGAGGAAGGTGACGATGGCGCGTCGCGCCACGCGGCCGGAACTCGCTGCATCGCGGGCAGCATTGACGCCCACTACCACCAGCGCCAGCACCAGCGGCACCACCGTCATCTGCAAGGCGTTCAACCACAATTTGCCGAAGGGTTGCACGGTGTCGGCGACGGTCACGGCCAGTGGCGCGTCGACCCAAGCCAGCACGGCGCCGGCGAGGATGCCGAGCGCGAGGCTGAGCAGGGTGCGGGTGGTCTGGCTCACGGATTCAACTCCACGCGGGGCAGTTGCCAGGCGGTGCGCAGGCGGGCGTACTGGGTGTCGGGCAGCAACACGAACACCGGCTGTTGCGCCGGATCGAGCCACGCGAGCAGGCGTTGCATGGTCGGGTCGGCCATGGCGGTGCAACCGGACGTGGTTGAGGTGGGGCCGCTCCACAAGTGCGCGAAGATGCAGCTGCCGCCGCCGGGGTGCTGCTGCCGGTTGTGCTCGATCACGAAGCCAAGACGGTAGCGCTGGTCGCCGTGGTTGAAAAGGTCGAGCCGCATGTGCTCGCTGGCGCCGGCGACGGCATCGGCACCAACGCTGGCGGCATCGACAATGCGGTTGTAGTACGGCGAGCCGCTGACATCGACGCACCAGTCGGAGGCCGTCATGGCCGTGTAGGGCAGGGCGGTGGCATCGCCGGCGGCATAGCCGAACGCTTCGCCGATGGCGAACACGCCGGCGGGACTGCGGCCGTCGCCTTCGCGCTTGATCGGGCCGCTGTCGTGGATCGGTGCGTTGAGGCCAAGGCCCCAGGCGGCGCCGTTGCGACCAACCACGATCGGCGCCGCCGCACCGACCTCGCGCCAGCCGCTGCCGTCGCGCTCGAAGCGGCGCAGCGTGCCCTGGGTCGAATCCCAACCCGGCAGCAGCACCAGGACCATTTGCTGCGCATTCTGCCAAGGCCGCGCATTGATCCGCTGCAACTTGTCGGCGGGAATGCAGCCAGCAAGCAATCCCAGCGTCGCGCCAAGCAGCAGTCGCGCACAAAAGCGCGGGCGTTTCCCTTGTCCCGCGTCCCTCGCCACTCGCGGCGCGCTCATGCTCACGGCTCCAGCATGGTCTGGATGCGCTCCAGGTTGGCGTGCAGGCAGTCGCGGCGTTCCGGGTCTTCGCACAAAAGCAGGTATACGCCATCGAGCAGGTGTTGCAGTGCCGACTGGTACAGCAGGGGTTCGAGTTCCGCGGCCTCGTCATGCGCCGACACCACCAGCGTGATGTCGGCCAGCGCGCGCAAGGGATTGGGCGTGTGGCGGGTGATGCTGACCAGTCGACCGTGCTGCTCGCGGAACCAGCGACCGATCTTGCACAGCGCGGGATGACGGCCGTGTTCGGAGAACACCATCAACACGTCGTCCCTGGCCACGGTGGCGACATTGGCGGCCATCCGCGCGGCATCGAAGTTGTGCACCGTCGGGATGCCGAGCAGGGCCAGTTTCATGGCGAAGCCGCGGGCGTGGATGTCGTCTTCGCCAAAGCCGATCAGGAACACCTTGCCGTGGCTGGCGGCGCGTATCGCGTTGGCAACGCCGGCCACGGTGTCGGCCGGGTTCAGCAATCGGGTGGCTTGTTCGGCCTCTGATTTGCGTCGCCACAACTGGTCGGCAAGGGCGTCACTGGCGTGCTGGGTGCCGTGCGCGGCCAGCTGGGCGTCGTCGCCGTTGTCGGCCCGTGCCACCGCTTCGCCGATCGAGAACTTGAGGTCGGGGTAGCCCTTGAAACCGAGCTTCTGGCTGAACTTGACCACGCTCGACTGGCTGATGCCGAGCGCGTTGGCCAGTTGCTGCGAGGAGTAGTCGCGCAGCAGTTGCGCGTTGTCGAGCAGGAAGTCGGCAATGCGCCGTTCGACGGCCGACATCTGGTCGCGCTCGGAGCGGATCTTCACCAGCGGCGACATGCGGCCACTCTCCTCGGGCGGCGGGACGCTTACACGCCCCATGCCATCGCGCCGTGTTCACGTTCCAACCCGCGAATTTCGCGGATGCCGAGACCCGGTGCGTCGGTGACGGTGATTTCCGACTCATTGAAGATCACGCCGCCATCGACCGGGTTGAATTGGCCCAGTGACGGACCGTCGAGGTCCACCTTGGTGATCACGTTGGCCTTGGCGACGGCCACATGCACCGCGGCCGCGACGCTGATCGAGGACTCCAGCATGCAGCCGATCATGCACTCGATGCCGTGCAGGGCGGCAATGTCGGCGATCTTGATCGCATTGGAAATGCCACCGGTCTTCATCAGCTTGATGTTGACGATATCGGCGGCGCGCATGCGGATCAACTCGATCACCTGCATCGGCCCGAACACGCTCTCGTCGGCCATCACCGGGGTATGCACGCGCTCGGTGACGTAGCGCATGCCTTCGAGATCATTGGCCTTGACCGGCTGCTCGACCAGCTCCAGCTTGACCCCGGCCTCTTCCAGCGTTTGCAGCGCGTACACGGCCTGCTTGGCGGTCCAGCCCTGGTTGGCGTCGAGCCGCAGCAAGGCGCGGCCCTCGACCGCGGCGTGAATCGCCTTGGTGCGCTCGATGTCGACGCCGATGTCCTTGCCGACCTTGATCTTGAGCGACTCGAAACCGCGCTCCACCGCCGCCAGCGAATCGGCGACCATCTTGTCGATGTAATCCACGCTGATGGTGATGTCGGTGGTGATGGCCGGGTCGCCGCCGCCCAGCAGCTTGTACAGCGGCGCGTCGTAGAGCTGGCCCCACAGGTCGTAGATGGCGATCTCCACGGCGGCCTTGGCGCTGGAGTTCTTTTCCATCGAGGTCTGGATCAACTGCGTGATGCGGTTGAGGTTGGCGATGTTCTGGCCAATCAGACGCGGCGCAATGTAATGACGGATCGCGTCCATGATGGAGCCGTGGGTGTCGCCGGTGATCACCGCCGTGGCGGGGGCTTCGCCGTAGCCGACATTGCCGCTGTCGGTGTTGACGATGACGACGATGTCCTCCACCTGTTCGACCGTGCGCAGCGCGGTCTTGAACGGGGTCTTCAGCGGCACGCACAGGCGGCCGAACTGGATGTCGGTGATTTTCATGGCGTTGCGCGTCCGTGTACGTGCACGATGCTGGTCATGCGGTCGATGTAGCTTTCGGTCTGGTTGTACATCATCGGTTCGAGTGGGGTGACCGCCACCGAGTTGAGCTTGACGTGGTGGCGGCTGCCGTCGGGCAGCACGTAACTCATGCCGCCGACGTCGTGGATCATGTAATGGCGACCGTGCGCGGTGCCGATCACCATCAGCACATGGCCGGGGATGTACACCAGGTCGCCGATGTCAAGCCGCGCGACCGCCGCCAGGCGTTCGGCCTTGCTGCTGGATGCCGTGAATGCGCGGTGCTCGAAGGCTGGGCTGACGGCCTGGTCGCTGGTGTTGCGCGGCATCACCACGCCCATCGAGCGGTACACGTCGGAGACGAAGCCGGAGCAGTCGCGGCCGTTGTAATCGTGGCCCCAGCCGTAACGTTCGCCGAGAAACTTGAAGGCCTGGCGGATGATGTTGGCGCGGTTGAGCGGCAGGTAATCGGCGGCGCTGTCGGTGTTTTTCTGCAACAGCGCCGGAGCCAGCGCGAGGCTGCCATCGGCCTGACGCAGCGGCAGATCCAGCGTCCACGCGGCATAGGCGGTCTGCCCGTTCACCGGCTGCGCGGGGTCGAGCCCGCGGGCCAGTGGAATCCGCACGCCCATGTCGAGTTCCCGCTGCGACAGTGACGGTTGTTCCGGTGTGAACACGGTGCGCAGCTGGGCGCCGGTGATGATGCGATACGGGCTGCGCTGGCCATAGCCAAGTACCAGCTCACGCGTGCCGGCGGCGACCGCGTCGTGCTTGATCCAGGCGGCGTAGCGCGGGCTGACCACGAACAGCCATTGGCCGTCGCGGCTGGTGTGCGCGATCACCACCGGGGTGCCGGGGAAGATGCCGCTCTCCTGAAAGCGGTCGATATCGGTGTCGCCGGGCTCGCGGAACACACGCAGATCGGTGGGGAAACTGCGCAAAGCGGCGCGGTGAACGATCAGGCCGTAGCGGGTCGCCTGCGTGGTCGCAATGGCGTCCAGTGCCAGCGACGCCATCAACGCGTCCAGCGTGGCGGCGTCGATGGGGTTGCCCTTGCTGTCGTACAGCGTGCGCGACGGGCGCCGTGAGAGGGCCTCGATCCAGCCGCGGACGGTGGCGCGCGGCAGTTGTCGTGGCAGGGCCGCAAGGTCGTGCATCGAGTCATCCCGCGCCAGCACGCGCGCGTTCTGTGCCGCGATGGCGGCGGAACTCAGCAGGACGTCCTCGGCGTCGGGCGCGCGCGCGACCCAGTAGTCGGGCGTGAGTTCGGCGTCGCTGACGCCAAGCACGCCGCTGGGTGGCACTGCCAGTGGCGCATCGCGCGCCACGCTGGCGGTGCAAGGCAGCAGCAAAGACAGGGCAAGGATGGACAGCATGCGCATGGATTTCACCTTCACATTGAAGTCAGCGACGCCATGATCGACGCCATCAACAAGCCGAAGCCGGTACCGAGGATATAGCCGAGCAGGGCCAGCAGGATGCCGACCGGCACCAGCGAGCGGGAGTAGGCGGCGGCGAGGATCGGCGTTGCCGCCACCCCGCCGATGTGCGCCAGTGAGGCGATGCCGCACAGGTACAGGTCGAAATGGAACAGCCGTGCGGCCAGCACCAGCAGAGCGGCATGGATGGCGATCACGCTGACACCGCACAACAGGTACAGCGGCGCATCGGCGATGCCGTGGAAGTTGCTTTGCGAGGCCAGCACCGCCACCACCACGATCAGCAGTGCGCTGGAAATGCGCTCCGCGCCCGGATAACGCGCCAACGGCGTGTGCGCCGCCACCAAGCCCAGCCCGGTGGCGATCAGAATGGTCCAGGTGGCCGCGCTGATGATGCCGGTGGCCGGCAGCAAGGCGCCGAGCCAGGCCGAGGCGCTGGCCGCCAACAGGGCAAGGCCCAGCCACAGCAACACGCTTTCGACGGTGGGTGGCGCCTTGGCGGCGGTCTCGGCCACCGCGATGTCGGCGCTGGAGCTGGCACGCGTCCAGCGGTTGAAGGCGGGCGCCAGCCGCGCCACCGAAAACAGCACCGCCACCCACATGGAATAACACAAGGCATCGGTCAGCAGCGAAAAAGTCAGCAGGTCGTCGCGCATGCCGATGGCCTGCTTGACCGCGATCATGTTGGCGGTGCCGCCGACCCAGCTGCCGGACAATGCCGCCAGCGGCTGCCAGGTGTCGCCCGGCATGAAGCGGTGGAACAACAGAAACACCAGCAGGAAGGCCACGAACAGGCTCACCGTGCAGCAGGCGAACACGCCCAGCACCCGCGGCCCCAGCGCGAAGATCGCCCGCAAATCGCAATTGATCATCAGCAGGAACAGCAGCGCCGGCACCAGTTGCCCGGTGATCATCTTCTGCGCCACGCGAATCTCGCCGCCCACTTGCCACACGCCGGACGCTGCCAGCGCGGTGACCAGCAAATACGTCATCACGATGGGCGGCATCACCTCAAACAGGCGCCAGCCGGTGCGCCGCTCCAGCAACGGGAAAATGCCGGCGCACAGCAGCATCAAGGCGAGATAAGGCCAGACCGTCTGAATCATGGATTCCCCGTTATTCCATCGCGGATGACGTGCTTGGCAGAATAGGTGATTCCATGCAAGCAAGTAAAGAGCATAAATTATTGACTCCGTATTGAGGCCGTGTTAAACAGTGTTTCAAGAGCCTTCGTGCGCGCTGGATTGGGTCAACGTGAGAAGCAGGTTCACTCGGGCGGCCACGGCGCGGCGGTATCGATCCCTCCTCGGTATCGTCGTGTCCGTGGGCGTTTTCTGGATGACTGGTGCGGTCGGCGCTCACGCGCCTGCCGTGCCCGGGGCCATTGGCGAGGTGATCCGCCTGGTTGATGCCGGCCAGTTCACATCGGCCGAGACCCGCATTGCCATCGCGTTGGCCGATCAATCCCTCGCACCCGAGCAGCGTAGCGCCTATGCGTGGCAGCGCGAGCGGATGCGACGCATTCGTCTGGATTTCAGCCTCGACCGTGCCGCTGCCGAAGCCCGCGTGCGAGCGCAAGTGGCGGAGCTCAGCGGCGCCGAATTTGCCGACTGGGACGCGCATGGGTATCTGGAGCATCTGTTGATCGATGGCCAGATGCGCTGGTTCCGGCGCGGCACCAGCAACTTGTTTCTGCTGAGCGAGGCGGCCCGGGCACGCCGCGCCACGCCGATGGCCTCCAGCGACAGCCCGTTGCAGACGCTCAACCCCTATCACGTCGAGGTGGTGGCGGCTGCCAGGCAAAGCGGCCAGGCGCATCTGCTGCCACGCCGCTTCCACATCACCCAGAGCCTGACCGTCAACGCCGATGCGGTGCCGGATGGCGAAACCCTGCGCGTGTGGATTCCGTATCCGCAAGAACTGCCGGGGCAGCAAGAAGACCTGCGCTTCATGGCCAGCGTACCGGCCGCGCATCAAATCGCCCCGGCGGGTACCGCGCAACGCACCGTGTATCTTGAGCAGCGCGCGCGCAAAGGCCAGCCGACCGTATTCAAGATCGACTACGCGCTCACCGTCTACGCCCAGTACACGCAGGTCGATCCGGCCAGGGTCGCCGCGCTCAAGCTGACACCGGACTTGGCGCCCTACGTAGCCGAGCGCCCGCCACACATCGTTTTCACCCAGGCCATGCGGGTGTTCTCGCGGCAAATCGTCGGCGACGAAACCAACCCTTGGCGCATCGCGCAGAAACTCTACGCCGCGGTCGATGCGATTCCGTGGGCCGGCGCGCGCGAATACTCCACCATCTCCAACCTCAGCGACTACACCCTGCACGCCGGTCACGGCGATTGCGGCCAGCAAACCCTGCTGCTGATGACGCTGTTGCGCCTCAACGGCATTCCGACGCGCTGGCAATCCGGCGCCATGTTTTCGCCCGGCGACTACTGGAACATCCACGACTGGGGCTGGCTGTACATCGCGCCCTACGGCTGGCTGCCGATGGACGTCACCTTCGGCCGGCTGGCGAGCGCCGATGCAGCCGTCGCCGGCTTCTATCTTGGCGGCCTCGACGGCTACCGCGTCGCCTTCAACAACGATTACGGCCAGCCATTGGTGCCGGCCAAACACAGCTTCCGTTCCGACAACGTCGATTCCCAGCGCGGCGAAGTCGAGTGGCAAGGCGGCAACCTGTATTACGACCAGTGGGACTACGACTTCGTCGCCAAACCACTGTCCAGCACACCACAACCATAAAGCACCGTCCGGGGAGAGGATATGAGCAGCACCCGAAATTTGCGCAAGACCGTACTCAGCATGGCCATGGGCCTGTGCCTGACATCGCTGGTTGCGGCACCCGTGATCGCCCAGTCTGTCACCGGCGCAGTGGCCGGTCACGCCGACGCGGGGGCCCAGATCACCATCACCAACAAGTCCACCGGCATGACGCGCTCGGTGACGGTCAGCGAAGATGGCACCTATCGCCTGAGTCAGCTGCCGGTGGGTGATTACAGCCTGCAATTCGGCCGCGGCGGACAAGCGGTGGGGCAACCGGTTTCGGTTGTCGTGTCACTGGGCGGAACCACCACGGTGAATCTCGGCAACAGCGGCGATGTGGTCAATCTGGATGCAATTGCGGTGGTGGGATCGAGCGTCATCAACCGTGTTGACGTGTACTCCACCGAGACGGCTACCAACATCAATCGGGAAGAACTGGCGCGTTTGCCGGTGGATCAGAATCTCACGTCCGTCGCTTTGCTGGCGCCGGGCGTGGTGCAGTCCGGTGCCAGCTTTGGCGGATTGACCTTTGGTGGCTCGTCGGTGGCGGAGAATGTCGTCTACATCAACGGTCTTGATGTCACCGATCCGTATCGTCGGCAGGGCTTCTCCACGGTGCCGTTCGAGTTCTTCGACCAGTTCCAGGTCAAGACCGGCGGTTACTCGGCGGAATTCGGCCGCAGCACCGGCGGCGTCATCAACGCCGTCACCCGTTCCGGCGGCAATGAGTTCCACTTCGGTGCCGGCATGACGTTGGAGCCATCGTCCTGGGCCGCGCCACGCAAGGACCACTTCCACAAGGACGGAACGCTGGATGAGCGTGACCGGACCAGCCGCGACGAAAGCCCCTTTTACAAGGCCAACGTCTGGGCGTCCGGCCCGATCGTGAAGGACAAGCTGTTCTTCTTTGCCATGTATGAAAAGCGTGACAACGATTCACAGGACATCGACACGACCGAGGCATGGAAGACCAAGAGCGACAATGATTTCTGGGGTGCCAAAATCGACTGGCACATCAACGACAATCACTTGCTGGAGCTGCTGGGTTTCTCCGACAAGGCCGACACGACCACCACACATTACGGATACGACTGGGACAATGCGAAGTTCGGCAACGAACTGGGCTCCGGCAACGATGGTTCGGGTGGCGACAACGGTTCTTTGACCTACACCGGCCACTTTGGTCAGAACTTCGTGGCCAAGGCGATGTACGGCATCAACAAGCGCAGCGCCACCAGTGGCAGCCCATGGGACGCCGATTGCAGCATCGTCAGTCGTGACAGCAGCTACACCAGCCTGTTTGGCGAGGCCACCGAACTGGAAGGTTGTCATCCGACCAACAGCAGCATCAGCAACCGCTACGACGAGCGCAAGGCCACCCGGCTCGACTTCGAATGGACCTTGGGGGACCACCTGCTGCGCTTTGGCCTTGATCAGGAGATCATGGATTCCAACAGTACGCGGGTGTATCCCGGCGATGGCGTGAGCTACACCGTGCTCGGCATCTCGGCCGATGCCAGCGCCGAGGATCGCGTGTTGCCAAACGGCAGCGTGATTCCCGACAACGTGAACGCCTACATCGATGCCCGTCACTACATCACCGGTGCACCGGTCAGCACCGAGGCACAAGCCGTATATGTCGAGGATAACTGGAACGTCACGCCAAGCTTGTTGTTGAACCTGGGCCTGCGCGCCGACAAGTTCCACAACAAGTTGGCCTCGGGCGCCACCTTTGCCAAGGCGGATTTTTCCGACATGATCTCGCCGCGCGTCGGTTTCAGCTGGGACATGACGGGTGATGGCACCACCAAGTTGTTCGGCAATGCCGGTCGCTATTATTTGCCGTTGACCAACAAGTTGACCGACTATTTCGGTGGCGGCACCACGGACGAACACACCTACTACGTCTTGAACGGCTGGACCGAGAAAACCGATCCAGTGAATGGCAGCACGTACCTGTTCCCCGACATCGGCGAGCAGATGGGGTCGGTGGACACGACTGGCAATGTGCCCGCGCCGGAAGACGTTCGCACGGCGGTTGCACGGGATCTCAAGCAAGTGTTCCAGGATGAGTTCATCCTTGGCTTCCAGCGCGCCATCAACCAGACCTGGTCGTATGGCGTCAATGCCACCTATCGGCGCATGACCCGCACCGTGGAAGACGTGCGCATCAACCATGTCGAAGGTTGTGACTGGTACTCCGGTGACTGGCCCATCCTCAATCCCGGTGACACCAATACCTTGTGGTGCCCGGACACCGACAGTTGGGTCACCTTCGATTCTTCCAAGGATGGCTATCAGGCCACCGGCAGTGGCTTGATCATGGGCTACAAGAAACCGAAGCGCACCTACAAGGCGGTGGAGTTCCAGATCGACCGCGCCTGGGATGACAAGTGGGCGTTCAATGCGAGCTACTTGTGGTCCAAGAGCGAAGGCAACATGGAAGGCCCGGTGAACTCGGATACCGGCTACAACGACACCAATCTGGTGCAGTACTACGACCACCCGGCTGTCAACGAACGTTACGGCGTGTTGTTCAATGATCATCGCCACCAGTTGAAGTTGCGTGGCAGCTACAGGCTCAACGATCAATGGAGCTTCGGTGCGACGTTCACGGCCATTTCCGGCGGCCCGATCAGTGCGTATGGCGTGCGCTGGCCGGATGACAATCGCAGTGCGGGCGGCCCGAGTGAGTACAGTGGTGGTGGATCGGGCTGGTTGTGCGAAGCCGATTGCGGCGACTGGACCACACGCAAGCTGGTCTACTCACCGCTGGGCGCCTACGGACGCATGCCGTGGGTCAAGGATCTCAGCCTCAATGTGACCTGGGATGTACCGGTCTCGGTGGGGGACCTGAAAGCCCGCTTCTCGGTCTACAACGCGCTCAACAGCCAGGCCGTCGTCAACGTGCATTCGCGCTACGAGAGCACGCCGGGCGTGAAGATGCCGTACTTTGGCGAAGGCAAGGGCTGGCAGTCGCCGCGTTACATGCAGTTGACCATCAGTTACAACTACTGAGTGCGAACCCACGGCGGCCTGCATGTCGGGCCGCCGTCTTTTTGACTGGATCAAACATGCTGGCAAGTGCTGACGCCGACGTGACATGGTGCGAAGGTGTTGATTTGTTGATGCTCGCCGAGCGCGTGGGAACGCCGCTCCATGCCTACTCGGCGAATGCGATTCGTGCCCGCATCCGCGCGTTGAAGGGTGCCTTTGACGGGTTGGATGTCGGTATCTGCTATGCGGTCAAGGCCAACGCCAATGTGGCGATTCTGCATTTGATGGATGATGCCGGGCTTGGCGCTGACATCGTCTCGGTGGGTGAGCTCCAGCGCTGTCTGCGCGCAGGCATTCTGCCGGGGCGGATTGTTTTCTCCGGCGTCGGCAAGCAGCAAGATGAAATTGACGTTGCACTGGCAGCCGGTGTGGCGCGCTTCAACGTTGAGTCGTTCGACGAGCTTGAGCTGATCGAACGGGTGGCGGCGCGCAGGCAACAAATCGCCATCGTCGCGGTGCGCATCAACCCCGATGTTGATGCCCTGACCCACGCCAAGATTTCCACCGGCAAGGCGGAGAACAAGTTCGGCGTGACGCTGGCCGAGGCGCGACGCTGGTTCGACAGTGCCGCCGGCCGGCCGCATGTGCAGCTGGACGGGCTGCATGTCCATATCGGCTCGCAGCTGCTCGATCTCGCGCCGTTGCGCCAGGCCCTGCGGCGGGTCGATGCTTTCCGTCGTGAGCTGGTCGCGGCCGGGTATCTGATCCGTTCCATTGATGTCGGCGGCGGTTTGGGCGTGCGCTATCGCGATGGCGAGGTGCCGCCCACGGCGCAGGCGTATGCCGACGTGATTCGGGAAACCCTGGGCGACTTCGACGGCCGCATCCTGCTCGAACCCGGCCGCTGGCTGGTGGCCGAGGCTGGCGTGCTGCTGACCCGGGTGATCCGCGTCAAGCACGGCGAGAGCCGGTGTTTCCTGGTGCTGGATGCGGCCATGAACGATCTCGCGCGGCCCGCGTTGTACGATGCCTGGCACGACATCGAGCCGGTATCGAACCGGGATCGGGCGGCGCGGGTTTACGATGTCGTCGGCCCGGTCTGCGAGACCGGCGACACCTTTGCGGCCGCGCGGGAAATGCCCGAGTGCCGCGCCGGCGAGTTGGTGATGATCCGCACCACCGGCGCGTATGGGGCCGCCATGGCCTCGACCTACAACGCGCGGCCGCTGGCGGCCGAGGTACTGCTCGATCAAGGCCGCTACGCGGTCATACGCCGCCGCCAGAGTCTGGATGAAATGATGGCCGGAGAACACGCAGCCGATCGCTGGGAGACACCATGAATCCGTTTCACACCCGTTGTGCATCCATGTTGCTGGCCTTGTCCCTGTCGGCGGCGGCCAGTGCCCAGACAGCGCCGCCGATCACCATCGACACCCACGTCGACATTCCATTCACCTACATGCTCGACCCGCGCTTCGATGTCGGCAAGGACACCGCGCTCAAGGTCGACCTCGGCAAGATGGAGCAGGGCGGCTTGAATGCGGCTTTCTTCGTCATCTGGACGCCGCAGGGGCCGCTGACCAAAGACGGCTACGCCAAAGTCGTCGAGCAGGCGGAGATGAAATACGAGGCGATCGGCCGCATGCTGATGCTGTACCCCGATCGCATCCGTCTCGCCACCAGCCCGGCGCAGGTGCTGGCCAACCACAAGGCGGGCTTGTTGTCGGCGATGATCGGCATCGAGAACAGTTATTCGCTCGGGCACGATTTGCATCGCCTCGACGCCAGCTACGACCGTGGCGCGCGTTACGTGGGCCTGGTGCACGTCGGCAACAACGATCTGTGCAGCAGTTCGCAGCCCGACACCGAACACGGCGAAGCGGCCATGAACAGCGCGGACGATCACGGCATGACCGCGTTCGGTCGGGCCGTGGTCAAGCGCGCCAATCAACTGGGCATGATGGTCGATGTCTCGCACGCCTCCGACAACTGCGTGCGCGATGCATTGAAGACTTCCGCCGCGCCAATCATTGCCTCGCACTCGGGCGCCCGCGCCTTGCTCGACCATCCGCGCAATCTGCCCGACGACTTGCTGAAGGCCATCGCCGCCAAGGGCGGGGTGATCCAGGCGGTTGCCTACAAGGAGTTCCTGAAAGACGATCCCGGCCGGCGCAAAGCTGAGGAAGCCTTGCAACAGCGCATCGCCAAGCGCATGGGTCAGGCCGAATACGACAGCGACGCCGACGATTATCTGTCGATCACCCAAGCCGGCATGGCCGCCATCGAAGCGGAGTTTCCGTTGCCGACCGTGGACGACTACGTCAAGCAGATTCGCCACATGGTCGAGGTCGCTGGCATCGACCACGTCGGCATCGCCTCCGATTTTGACGGCGGCGGCGGTATCACCGGCTGGGACAACGCCGCCGAAACGCCGAACCTGACCGCTGCACTGCGCAAGGCCGGCTTCAGCGACGCCGACATTGCCAAGCTGTGGGGTGGCAACCTGCTGCGGGTATGGCGTGAGGTTGAACGGCGTGCCGCGGGCGACTGAGCCAGCGCACCGATGGGCGCGAGTCGCCGGGCTGCTGGCCGCGTTGCTGCTGCCGGCTCTCGCGTCGGCGAAGCCACCCGCTGCAGCAACCGCAACGACAGAGCTCGATGCCATCGTCGATGCCGTCGTCGCACGCTACCACCTGCCCGGTATCGCGGTTGGCGTGATTGATGACGGCGCCGTGGTCTATCGCGGCGCGCGCGGCGAGTTGATTGCCGGCTCCGGGAAAACGATCGACGCGGACACGCTGTTCAAGATCGCCTCCAACAGCAAGGCGATGACCGCCACCGTACTGGCGCGGCTGGTGCAGCAGGGCAAGCTTGCCTGGGATGATCCGGTGCGCAAATACCTGCCGGCCTTCGCCATGCACGACCCCTGGGTCAGCGAACACATGCAGGTCGGTGATCTCCTGGTGCATCACAGCGGCCTGCCCGAGGGTGGCGGCGACTTGATGCTGTGGCCGACGCCGAACCATTTCACCCGCGCTGACATCATCCACGGCTTGAAGTACATCAAGCCGGCTTACGACTTTCGTGCCGGGTATGCCTACGACAACCTGCTTTACGTCGTCGCCGGTGAGGTAGCCGCTGCCGCCGGTGGTGCGCCGTACGAAGTGCTGCTGCGGCGCGAGGTGTTCGATCCGCTGGGCCTGACCCGTTGCCAGGTTGGCGAATGGAACCGCGACGCGGTCGGCAACGTGGCCCAGCCGCATACACGGCGCGACGGCAAGAACGCGGTGATTGCCGCCGATGGCGCCGTGATCCACCCGACCACGATGGAGGCGGCCGGCGGCGTCCGTTGCAGCCTCGACGACATGCTGAGCTGGGCCAGGAACTGGCTGGCACCGACGCCACAACAGCTCGGCTGGCTCGATGTCGCGCAACGGCAGAAAGAATGGACGCCGTACACGCCGATGCCGATTTCCGCACGGCGTCGCGCCTGGGATGGCACGCGCTTCTACGCTTACGGTTATGGTTGGCGTCTGGCCGACATCGATGGCGAGTTCACGGTGTCGCACACCGGCACCCTGTCCGGCATGTACTCGGCGCTGTTTTTGCTGCCCAATCGCCGCAGCGGCTTCGTGGTGCTGATCAACGCTGATGCCGACGCCGCGCGCACGGTGCTGATCGAAGTGCTGACCAAACGCTTCACCGCGCCGGACAAATCGCGCGGGGTGGGCGGTTACGCCGATGAACTCGCGCATGCCGAGCGCGTGCGGCATGCGTCGCGGGTGCCGGATACCTCGTCTCGGCAAGCGGTGCGTGCGGACGGCTTCGGCGCACGGCTGGGCGTGTGGCGCGATCCGTGGTTCGGTGAGGTGACGGTTTGCCGGTCCGGCGACGGCGTGCGTTTCGCCGCGGTCAAGTCGCCGACGCTGGAAGGTCCGTTGATGCGCGTGGGCCAACGCTATCTGGTGCAGTGGCAACACGGTGACGCCGAAGCCTGGCTCGATTTTCCGACCGCGCCGGATGGCGTGCTGCGCATGGCCAAGGTCGATCCCGACGCCGATTTCAGTTACGACTACGAGGACCTTGCCTTCACCCGGGTGCGCGATTGCGGTGCGGCGGCGCCCGGGGTGGCCGTGTCGCCGGCACGCACCGCGGCGCAAGCCGGCCTGGTCGATATCCGCAGCCGGGTGCCGGACATCGCCGAGGACATCAAGTACGCCGGCAACGACAATTTCGTCGGTCGGCCGGTAGACGGATACGCGGCGCCGAAATGCCTGCTGCTGGCGCCGGTGGCCGACGCCCTGGCGCGGGTCGAACGCGAGCTGCGCGCGCATCAGCAACGCCTCCGGATCTGGGACTGTTACCGACCGGCGCATGCAGTCGCCGATTTCGTGCGCTGGGCGCATGACCTCGCTGACCAACGCACCAAGGCCGCGCACTATCCTGCGCTGGACAAGGCCAGCTTGCTGGGCGACTACATCGCGCCGGTGTCCGGCCACAGCCGTGGCGCCACCGTTGACCTGACCCTGATGCAGTGCAATGCGACGGGCGGCGAGTGCCAGCCGCTCGACATGGGCACCGACTTCGACTGGTTCGGCGCGCTGGCGCATACCGACTCGCCGCGGGTGACGCCGGCGCAACGCAGCAACCGCCACGCACTGCGCGACGCCATGCAACGCGAGGGTTTCAAAAACTATCCACTGGAATGGTGGCATTACACACTCGACCCCGAGCCGTCACCAACCGTGATGTTCGATGTGTCAGTGCGTTGAGGGCCGGTATTGGTGAACCGGGACACGGGACTGGGTGGTAGCCGGACAACAGCTGGAGTGACGCGATGAAAGTGGTTTGCTTGATGGCAGCAGTGCTGGCCCTGGGCGCTTGCGCCGGGAATGACGTGCGCGAACAGACGATCGACAGCCTGATGCAGCGTTATGGCGGCGATGTACCCGGCGCCTCGCTGCTGGTGCTCAAGGACGGCAAGCCGCTGGTTGAGCGCGGCTGGGGCAAGGCCAACCTCGAGCAGGACACCGATGCGGAAGCGGACACCAACTACCGTCTCGCCTCGGTCAGCAAGCAATTCACCGCGGCGGCGATCTTGCTGCTGGCCGAAGATGGCGCGCTTTCACTCGACGATTCCTTGCGGCGCTGGCTGCCGGAATTGCCGGCGCCCGATCAGGCCATCACCCTGCGTCAAGTGCTGATCCACAGCAGTGGGCTGGTGGATTACGAGGAGCGGATGGCGCCCGATGCGACGGCGCAAATCTCCGATCAGGGCGTGCTGGATCTGCTCGCCAGCACCGACACGTTGTACTTCACGCCCGGCAGTGCCTATCGCTACAGCAATTCGGGCTATGTGTTGCTTGGTCTGGTGATCGAGCGCGCCTCGGGGATGGGCCTGCCGTTGTTCCTGAAAACCCGCATCTTCGATCCGTTGGGCATGACCGGAACCCTGCTGTACGAGCACCAGCGTGGTCCCGAAGTCGGCCATCGCGCGTACGGCTACAGCGAAATCAACGGCCGCTGGACGCGCACCGACCAGAGCCCGACCAGCGCCACCCGTGGCGATGGCGGCATCTATTCCTCGGTCGCGGACCTGGCCAAATGGGATGCGGCGCTGTACGACGACCGCCTGCTCTCCGACGCCTCGCGCGCGCTCGCCTTCAGCCCGCACGTCAAGGTTACCGGCGAGCCTTACGAGGCGTATTACGGTTACGGCTGGCGCATCACCGGCGACACCGTGTGGCACTCGGGCGAGAGCATCGGTTTTCGCAACGTGATCGTGCGTTGGCCGCAGCAGCATCTCACGGTGATCGTGCTCAGCAACCGCAACGAGCCGGAGCCGTACCCCACCGCCCTCGCCATCGGCGCGCTGTTCCAACGCGGCGAGTGATTGCATCCGGTCGGAAACGTAGGTTTTCTACAGTCGAAGAATCGTTTCGGCCTCCCTTCGGGAGGTCGAGTTACTTTCTCTTGCTTGCCCAAGAGAAAGGTAACCAAAGAGAAGGGCACCCCAGTTGGCGCTCCGCGGGCTTCCTGCCCGCGGAGTTCGTGGGGACGACTCGGGCATTCCCGACGGCACCTCCTTGTGCCGACGGGAATGTGGGCGCGATCCCTCGCGCCCACCCTGCGGGCTGGCCCTCCCCGTCACCACCGCCGCCCAGGGGCCCCGGAAAGGCGACGCGCGTCGTGCGCGCCTCAAGCTTGGGGCGAGGCCGGCAGGAAGCCTGCCGCTCTTCCGGGCCCCCTCGGGCGCGGCGGGCGGGCGAAGGAGAAGTCCGCAGGATGGCCGGAACGGATTCCGGCCAGTTTCCTGCCGGCACACGGAGGTGCCGTCAGGAAACCCCGTAGCCCGTCCGCGCACCCGGAGGGCAGGATGCCCGCAGGGCGCGTCCGCGGGGTGGCCTCTCTCTTGGCTACTTTTCTCTACTCCGGGCATCCTGCCCTCCGCCCTTCGGGCCGGCTGCGCCGTTCAAATGCGTTCCTGACGCATTTGTGGCCAAACAGAGAGAAGGAACTCGTGCCGCCGCAGGCGGTGCGAAACGGCTTCTTGGGTCTGCTAACGCGAATAGCGAGGATCAACGCGAGATCAACGCAGCGAGTGCGCGCACGCAAAGCGCTTCACCCCGCCCTGCGCAGGGTCAAGTTGTACCGAACCGCCCCCAGCACCGCGTGCGGGCGCTCCTTGAGCGGGGCGATGCCGTGGTAATTGAGGCGGGACGGGCCGCCCCATACGGCGACGTCGCCGTGGGCGAGCGGTATGCGTTGTGCCGGGTCGCTGCGTTCGGTGCCACCGAACTGGAACAGCGCCGGCATGCCGAGTGACACCGAGACAATGGGTTGGTTGAAGTCGCGCTCGTTCTTGTCCTGATGCAGGGTCAGACGGGTGCCGGGCTGGTAGCGGTTGATTAGGCAGGCATCGGGGACGAAGCTGTCGTAACCAGCCGCCGCCGCGGCGCGCGTGGCGAGTTCCGCGAAGCAGCGCGGCATGCTGGGCCAGGCGTGGCCACTGACCGGATCGAGTGCACCATAGCGGTAGCCGCGGTGGTCGGAGATCCAGCCGAGCGGGCCGCAGTTGCTGAGTGCCACCCCCAGACGCCGGCCGCCGGGGGTGACCATGTGGCGTAACGGAGCCTGCTCGATCACCGCGTGCATGGCATCGAGCAGTGCGGTGGCGGCATCGAGGGCGAAGCCGCCGAGCAGTACGGCGCCGGGTGAAAACGACCACGCGGGGCGCGGCGCGGGCGGTTCGGGAAACAGGTCGAGGTTCATCGGTCGCGCTCGAACAATTCCGATTGCGCCGCGTAGCTGTCGCGGTCGACGAAGCCGCCGAGGCCGACGCCGACCAGGCGGTAGCGGGTCTGCGGCGGGCGCTCGACGCGCGCGCGCAGGGCGCAGGCGATGTCGGCGAGCTCGGCGGCGGAGGCGGGGCGCGTGGGTGGCGTCAGGCTGCGGGTCAAGGTGTGGAAGTCCGCGGTTTTCAGTTTCAGCACCACGGTGCGGGCGACGCGGCCGTGTTCGCCGCTGGCTTCGCGCTGGTGTGCGGCCCAGGTTTTTTCGGCCAGACGGTGGATTGGTGCGGTCAGATCGTCCAGCAGCAAGTCGGTCTCGAAGGTGTCTTCGCTGGATACTTGCAACGTCGGCCGATCCGGCTGCACCGGACGCTCGTCGATGCCGAGCGACAATTCCCGCAGGCGCTGCCCGTAGCGGCCGAAGCGCTGCTCCAGCGATGCTGCCGGCCAACGCCGCAGGTCGGCCACGGTGGCGATGCCGAGCGCGGTCAGCTGGCGCTCCATGACCTTGCCGACGCCGGGCAGGCGGCCGACCTTGAGTGGTGCCAGAAAGGCCAGCGCCTGCTGCGGGCGTACCACCGTCAGCCCGTCCGGCTTGTTGAAGTCGGAAGCGATCTTGGCCAGAAACTTGTTGGCGGCCACGCCCGCCGAGGCGGTCAGCGCGGTTTCCTCGCGGATCGCGGCGCGGATCGATTCGGCCACCGCGGTCGCCGAGGGCAAGCCGGAGAGTGGCGCGGTGACGTCGAGGTAGGCT
>DASSXP010000290.1:0-15049 GCA_035703755.1 Rhodanobacteraceae bacterium
GGCGGGTCCAGCAGAACCGAGTACTCGCGCAGCAGCTTGCCGTTGGCCCAGTTGACGGAAATCAGAAAATCCAGCGCCGGCTCGCCGACCGGCTTGTCGGTACTGACCTCGATCACCGCACTGGCGCCGTGCCGCACCAGCTTGAACTCCAGCGGCACCGTCATCCGCGACAGATTGAGCCCGGCGCGGGCGAAATCTTCCGGCGATGCCAGCGCCACCTCAAGGCCGCGCAATTCGGCGGCGTTGTCGGCCAGCACTGGAATCTCGGCGCGCAGCGGCTGGTTCAGCGTGGACTTCACGCGAATCTGTCCGAGGCCGAGCGCAAGCACCTGACTGCTGCCCAACGCCAGCGCCAGCGCCAAGGTCAGTTTCTTCGTTGCATTCATGTGCGCATCCCCACGTACCCGAGCGGCGGTCGCCGAAACGGCTTCGGCGACCTAGAAAATGCCTTATAACACAAGGCTAACACCGGATTATAGATGCGTTTTCACCAACAGCTCGGCAATCTGCACCGCATTCAGGGCCGCGCCCTTGCGAATATTGTCCGCCACCACCCACAGATCGAGGCCGCGCGGATGGCTCTCATCCTCGCGGATCCGGCCCACGAACACCGGGTCGGTGCCCGCCGCATGGCCGACCTGCGTGGGATAGCCACCGGCGACACGCTCGTCCACGACCTCCACGCCCGGCGCCTGCCGCAACAGCTCGCGCGCCTCGTCGGCACCGATGCGGCTGCGGGTTTCGATGTGCACCGCTTCGGCATGGCCGTAAAACACCGGCACCCGCACCGCGGTCGGGTTGACGCCAATGCTGTCATCGCCAAGGATCTTGCGGGTCTCCCACACCATCTTCATTTCTTCCTTGGTGTAGCCGTTGTCCAGGAAGACGTCGATCTGCGGGATGGCGTTGAAAGCGATCTGCGCCGGAAACTTGTCTGGCTCGATGGCCTGGAAATTGAGCAGCTCGGCGGTCTGCCGCGACAGCTCCTCCATGCCGCTGCGGCCCGCACCGGACACCGATTGATAGGTCGCCACATTGATGCGCTGGATGCCGACCGCGCGATGGATCGGCGCCAGCGCCACCAGCATCTGCATGGTCGAACAATTGGGGTTGGCGATGATGCCGCGCTGGGTATAGCCACCGATGGCATCGGGATTGACCTCGCTGATCACCAGCGGCACGTCCGCGTCGTAGCGAAACTCGGAGGTGTTGTCGATCACCACGGCACCGGCCGCGGCCGCCCGCGGCGCATGCTCGCGGCTGACGCTGCCACCGGCCGAGAAAAACGCGATATCGATGCCCTTGAAATCAAACTCGGCCAGATCGCGCACGGTCACTTTGCGACCGGCGAAATCGATCTTCTGTCCAGCCGAGCGGGCGCTTGCCAACAGCACCAGATCCGCCACCGGGAACTCCCGTTCGGCGAGGATTTCCAGCAAGGTCTCACCCACCGCGCCGGTGGCGCCCACCATCGCCACGTTGTACTGCTTCGTACTCATCGCTCATCACCAGAGAAAGAAAAACCGCCGCACGCCGATTGCCGAAGCCGCCCGCACACACCGGGCCGGCGGAGCTCATGCAACCGGTGCAAGATTACTGTCGCGTCAACCCAGACGCGGCGCCACCGCGCCGACATCGCCGCACTGGGCGCGATGACGCAGCGCTTGATCCATCAGCACCAGCGCCACCATCGCTTCGACGATGGGCGTGGCGCGCACCCCGACACAGGGGTCGTGGCGCCCCTTGGTGACAACGTCGACGCTCTGGCCCGCAGTGTTCACGCTGTGCCCCGGAATCAGGATGCTGGAGGTCGGCTTGAACGCCACCGACGCCAGCAGCGCTTGCCCGGAGCTGATGCCGCCCAGAATACCGCCTGCATGGTTGGACGTAAAGCCGTCCAAATGCATTTGATCCCGATGCTCGCTGCCGCGCTGCGGGACCGCCGCAAAACCGTCACCGATCTCGACACCCTTGACTGCGTTGATCGACATCAGGGCCGCGGCCAGCTCGCCATCAAGCTTGCCGTAGATCGGCTCTCCCCAGCCGGGCGGCACGCCGTCGGCAATCACGTTGACCCGCGCGCCGACCGAGTCGCCGGATTTGCGCAGCGCGTCGACGTAGCGCTCCAACTCCTCCACCTGCGCCGCCCACGGCCAGAAAAAGGCGTTGCGTTCGATCGCGTCGCGGTCGAAACCGGCCGGCAACACGCTGCCGATTTGTGCCATCCAGCCCTGCACCCGCACCCCGAAGCGCTCCCACAGCCATTTCTTGGCGATCACCGCCGCGGCTACCCGCATGGTGGTCTCGCGGGCGGAGGAGCGGCCACCACCGCGCGGGTCGCGGATACCGTACTTCTGCCAGTAGGTGTAATCGGCGTGACCGGGCCGAAAGGCCTGCGCGATGTTGTCGTAATCCTTCGAACGCTGGTCGGTGTTGCGTATCAACAGCGCGATCGGCGTACCGGTGGTCTTGCCTTCGTACACGCCGGAGAGGATTTCCACGTCGTCCGCCTCGCGCCGCTGCGAGGTGTAGCGGCTGCGCCCGGTGGCACGCCGCGCCAAGTCATGCCGAAAATCGGCCGCGTCGAGCGACAAGCCCGGCGGGCAGCCATCCACCACGCAGCCGATCGCCGGCCCATGGCTCTCGCCGAAGGTGGTCACCGTGAGAAGCTTTCCGAAACTGTTGCTGGACATGGCTGGACCGGGAATGGGAAATCGGAAATGGGGAATCGGGATGGCTTGCCGGCGACACCCCGCTACGGCGGGCGGCTATTCACAAACGCTCACTGCCGGCCGGAAAGAGCCGCGCGGATTTCTGCCGCATGCGCGACCAGATCGCGCCGTTCGAGCGCAAACACGCCCATCTGACCGACCTTGAACTCGATCCACACGAACGGCACCGTCGGCAGCAAGCGCGCCAGGGCGTGCTCGCTCTCACCCACCTCGACGATCAGCAGACCCTCGTCCGTCAGGTGCTCGGCCGCCACGGCAAGGATGCCGAGACAAGCATTGAGGCCATCGGCGCCGGAAGTCAGGCCAAGCTGAGGCTCGTGGGCGTATTCGGCGGGCAGCGCATCGAACTCGGCTTCGGTCACATACGGCGGGTTGGAGACAATCAGGTCATACCGGCGCCCGGCGAGGCCGGCGAACAGATCCGAGCGCAGCAGCTCGACGCGCTCCGTCACGCCCTGAAACGCCACGTTCTCACGCGCCAGCGACAAGGCATCCTCGCTGATGTCGGCCAGATCCACCGTCCAGTCGGGGTTGTACTCGGCCATGGCGATGCCGATGCAACCCGAGCCGGTACACAGATCCAGCGCCCGCTCGACCCGGCGCTCATCCAGCCACGGGCTGAAACCCGATTCGATCAGCTCGGCAATCGGTGAGCGCGGCACCAATGCACGCGCGTCGCTCTTGAACTTGAGCCCGGCGAACCAGGTTTCACCCACCAAATAGGCTACCGGCACATGCTCGGTAACGCGTCGCTCGATCAACGCCAGCACCCGTTCGCGCTCCACCGCAGTCAGGCGACCAGCACCGTACACCGGCGACAGATCCGGCGGCAGGTGCAACGCGGCCAGCACCAGGTGCGTGGCCTCGTCGATCGGGTTGTCGTGGCTGTGGCCAAACGTCAGCTGCGCCGCGGAGAAGCGGCTGGCGGCGTAGCGGATGAAGTCGATCAGGCTGGCAAGTTGGTCGGTCACGGCACGGGCAGGAAGCGGGCAATTGGCCAGTATAATCAGTGATGAGGGGTACGCGCCGCCGTGCGCTGCCATGCTGCCCCGCCCATCGCTGTCGAAATCCCCATGACCTTGCAACTCCTGCTGCAATACCTGTTACCGCATCGCACCCTGTCGAAGCTGGTTCGCCGCGCCACCCGCTGGACCTGGCGGCCATGGAAAAACTGGTTGATCGGGCGCATCGTGCGCGCCTACGCGGTCGACATGAGCGAAGCGGCCGAGGCCGACCCGTTCAGCTATCCGCAGTTCAACGCCTTCTTCACCCGCGCCCTGAAAGCCGGCGCGCGGCCAGCCGACCCGGCGCCCGCGGCGATCCTCAGCCCAGCCGACGGCCGCATCAGCCAGGCCGGCATCATTCGTGACGGCCGCATCTTGCAGGCCAAGGGGCAGGACTTCAGCGTGGCCGAGTTCCTCGCCGACGCCAGCGCCGCTGAGCGCTACCGCAACGGCCGCTTTGTCACCGTGTACCTGTCGCCGCGCGATTACCACCGCGCCCACATGCCGCTCGATGGCCAGTTGCAGGAAACCGTGCATGTGCCCGGCCGTCTGTTCAGCGTGGCGCCGTTCGCCGTGGCCGGCGTGCCGCGCCTGTTCGCCCGCAACGAACGCCTGCTGTGCCACTTTGACGGCCCGCGCGGTCCATTCGTGGTGGCGATGGTTGGCGCGATGCTGGTGTCCGGCGTGGAAACGGTGTGGAGCGGTGAAGTGATTCCACCCTACGCAGACCGCATCGCCCGTCAGGATTGGCGCGCTCAGGCGGTCACGCTGGCCCGGCATGCGGAAATGGCCCGCTTCAACATGGGCTCCACCGTGATCGTGCTGCTGCCCAGTGGCGCCGAGCTGGACCCCGACCTCGCACCCGAGCAGCCGGTGCGAATGGGCCAACGGCTGGGCGTTTGGGCGTAACGGCACGCGAGCCGACCGGCGCGTCCGCCAATCGACATCCCGCCGCCACGCGACTGCGGCAGACCAGTTTGGCCGGCGCCAAGCACACCTTGCTGCGGCGCGCACTCAGGGATTCCCTTATGCTATTTTGTGATGTAGTTCAGATACCTTATGATTGGACGGGCTATCCTGATAATCCGCCCGAAACTCCGGGAGTTGCGCGCAAGCCCATGAGTAGTCAAATGCCGATCATCACCCGTGTCCTCGCCTTGAGCCGCTCCGTGCAACTGAATCGCCAGTTGCGCGAGATCGATCGCATCATCGAGACCATGGCGCTGCCAACCCGCGCCCGCCTGGCGGCACTGACCTCCCGCGAATGCGAGCAAGCCGCCCAGTGCGAGTTCCCGCACCTGTACGGCACGCCGCCCGAGCAGCGCTTCACGCCCTGGGGCACCGGCGCGGAAATCGGTTATTCGCGCGTCCGCTCCGACAACCTGCAGGTGCGCATGCGTGGCATCGCACTGTGGCTGGCGGTGGTATTCCACGAGACCCGCGACTCGGCCATCGCCGAACCGGCCGCGTTGCATCGGCGCGTGCTCGGAATTCTGCGCATGCTGAAAGACGCCGCACCGGCCGAATCCGACGCCCGCAACCGCGCCGTCGCCTGATCAAGGCAACGCTGCTGCACCACAACGCGCCGCACGTCGGCGCGTTGGCGTTTCTGCGCGCCGCATTGGCCGATGCACGCCGTACAATCGGGGTTTGACTTCACCCGGAACTTGGCATGAACCCGATCCTCATTGGCAAGAACGACCACACGGCGGTCGCCCTCGACCCGCACTTCGGCAACCGTCACGGCATGATTGCCGGCGCCACCGGCACCGGCAAGACAGTGTCCTTGCTGGTGCTGGCTGAAGGCTTCTCGAAGCTCGGGGTGCCGGTGTTCATGGCCGATGTCAAAGGCGACGTGGCCGGCATCTCGCAGGCCGCGGCATCACCGCCCAGTGACAAACTCAAGGCCCGCCTTTCGAAGCTCGGCATCGCCGACAGCTGGCAGGCAGCAGCCAATCCGGTGGTGTTCTGGGATCTTTACGGCAAGCTCGGCTCCCCCGTGCGCGCCACCATCTCGGAGATGGGCCCAACCCTGCTCTCGCGCGTGCTCGATCTGAGCGATGCGCAGCAAGGCGTGCTGGAGATCACCTTCAAGCTGGCCGACGACAACGGCTGGCTGCTGCTCGACCTCGCCGATTTGCGCGCCCTGCTCAACTACGTCGGCGACAACAGCAAGGAAATCTCCCAGCATTACGGTCTGGTCAGCAAATCCAGCCTCGCCGCCGTACAACGCGCGCTGCTGCAACTGGAGCAACAGGGCGCCGAGCAATTCTTCGGCGAGCCGGCGCTGGAGCTCGCCGACATCATGCGCCAGGACATGTCCGGCCGCGGCATCATCAACGTCCTGGCCGCCAACCAGCTGATTCTGAAACCCAAGCTCTACTCCACCTTCCTGCTGTGGCTATTGTCGGAACTGTTCGAGCAACTGCCCGAAGTCGGCGACCTCGACAAGCCCAAACTGGTGTTCATCTTCGACGAGGCACACCTGTTGTTCGACGACTGCCCGGACGCACTGCGCCAGCGGGTGGAGCAAGTGGTGCGGCTGATCCGTTCCAAGGGTGTCGGCGTTTATTTCTGTTCGCAGAACCCGGACGATGTGCCGGACGACATCCTCGGCCAGATGGGCAACCGCATCCAGCACGCGCTGCACGCCTTCACCCCACGCGACCAGAAGGCCGTCAAGGCCGCGGCGGAGACCTTTGCACCCAACCCCGCGCTGGATGTGGTGAAGGTGATCGGCACCCTGGGCGTGGGTGAGGCACTGGTGTCCACCCTGCGCGACAAAGGCGTGCCTTCCCCGGTCGAGCGCGTACTGGTGACCACCCCGGGCTGCCGTATCGGCGCCATCACCGATGCAGAGCGCGCCGCAGTGCGCCAGCGCTCGCCACTCGGCGCCAAGTACGACAGCCCCGCCAACCGCGAATCGGCCGCCGAGATGCTGGCCGCGCGAGCACAGCAAAAAGCCGCCACCGACCCGGAACAAGCGGCCCGTGACGCGACCCCGGGCAGCGCTTCCAAAAGCGACGCTTCCGGCGGTATTGGCGACCTGATGCACGACGTCCTGTTTGGCAGCAAGCGCCGCCAGGGCATGCTGGAAACCATGGGCAAGCAAGTGGCGCGCACGATAGGCAGCAAGGTCGGGCGGCAAATCCTGCGCGGGGTGCTGGGCGGCATTTTCGGCGGCCGTCGCTGACGGGGCTCGGTGTGCCGCCGATTCCTCTGACGAACCCTGCGCAGCCGCTGGACCAGCGGCTGCGTGACGCGTTCGGCTATCCACTGCGCGGCGCCGCGCTGGCCAGCCTGGTCGGTTTCAGCCTGGCGCATGTGCTGGCGGTGTTGCCGGTTGTGGGCGCGCTGCTGGAGCTGATCGTCTGGGCCGCCACCTACCTCTACGCGCTGGCCTGCCTGCGCCACACCGCCGAGGGCTTTAGGGACCCGCCGGAACTCAGCAGCGACAGCGCCACGGCGGGCTGGATCGTGGTCGGCCTGATGCTGCTCGGCATGGCCGCCACCTGGGCCGTGGAGGCTAGTGCAGGCCGCGATGCCGCCTGGCTGGTCAGCGGGTTGATGGCCCTGGTGCTGCCGGCCATCGTGATGGCGCTGGCCTTCGACGAGGACTGGGGCCATGCCCTCAATCCACTGCGCTGGCTCGCCACCATGGCCCGCGTCGGCGCGCCCTATTTTCTGCTGGTGCTGACACAACTGCTGATCGCCGCGCTGCTTGGCCCGGCGCAACGCCTGTTCGGCAGCCTGCCCGCCCTCTTCGCGCTACCGCTGGCTGGCGCCCTGGCGACCTATGCCACACTGTTCAACTTCCACCTGATGGGGGTCTTTCTGCACCGCCTGCACGATCGCCTCGGACTGCGCCTGGAAGCCGAGGCGCTAGCCCACGCCGGCGCCCAGGGCGCCGACGAGGGCGTGCTCGAACAAGCGCGCCATTTGCAACGCCGTGGCGACACCCTCGCCGCCATCACCCTGCTGGGCCAGCGGCTGGACGCACGCAGCGCGCCGGCCAGCATCCACCTCGCCTGCCGCGCACTGCTGCGCGAGCGCCGCCGCCACGATGAACTGCTGGCCCGCAGCGCGCGCTGCATCGACGCCCTGCTGGCCGCTGACGATGAAACCCGCGCGCTGGCCATCGTCACCGAAAACACCGCCATCGACCCGAACTGGCTGCCCGACAGTCCGGCGATCACCGGCCGGCTGGCCTATGCCGCCATGCACCGCGGCATGATCCAGCTTGCGTTGAAGCTGGCGCGCGGCTACCCCAATCACTGGCCCCGCGATGCCATGGCGCCGCACTTCGGCCTGCTGGCGGCCAAGCTGTTGAGCCAACTCGGCCGCGGCGCCGAAGCCGGCGTGCTCGCCAGCAAACTGGTGCAAGCCTTCCCGGACTGTGTGGAACGGCTGGAAATCGACCGCTTCCTGGCCAGCATCGGATCGGATGCAAGCCCGTCATGAGCCGCTGGCGACCACCACCCCCGCGCTCGACGCCCATCATCACCCGGGCCGGGATGGAGCGGCTCAAGGCCGAGCTGGATGAGTTGTGGCACCGGCGTCGGCCGGAAGTGGTCAAGGCGCTGGCCGCCGCTGCTGCGGAAGGCGATCGTTCGGAAAACGCCGAGTACATCTACCGCAAGAAGCAATTGGCGGAAATCGATCGCCGTGTGCGCTATCTCGGCAAACGCATACCCGCGCTGAAAGTGGCCGAAACACGGCCGCGCCGGCTGGATAGCGTCTTCTTCGGTGCCACCGTCCAGCTGTACGATCTCGACGCCGACCGCACGCATTGCTATCGCATCGTCGGTGCCGATGAAATTGACAGTCGCGGCGGCACCGTCAGCATCGATGCGCCGCTGGCGCGGGCACTGCTGGGACGCAAGCTTGGCGACGAGATCCGCGCCGAATTGCCGCGAGGCACGGCGCGCTTCGAAATCGAGTCGATCGACTACCCGGCCGATTCGGACTGACAACTGCCCGGCGTGGCATCGGCATCGACAACCCGCAGCAACAGCTCGCCACTGTCGGCATAGCGCATGAACACGCGCATGGTGGAACGGGCGCTGTAAAAGCCGCGATCGGGGTGCGACCCGGGCTTCGGCCGCGCTTCAAACTCGTAGCGATCACCGACCCGGCTCGGGTCCGTCGCCAGCAAAAACCCGGCGAGGTTGTCCACTTCGATGCAGCCATGCAGTTGGGTGCGCCGGAACGGCTCGATGTCGAGCGCCAAAGGCTGCAACGGGCGCACCGCGACGATTTCGCCGTCACCATCGAGCAACACCGCCTGCGGCGCCAGGATGGTGAAACGCGGGCTGGTCTTGTGCCGCTGGGTGGTGACGCGAACCTCGATCCGCGCGTGCTTCAGCAGCGTCGGCAGCTTGATCCGTTGATAGCGAATCGACGCACCGTCCACGCTCGCCACCGGCGAGGTCGAACCGATCTGCACCCGCACTTGCTTGCCCGGTGCCAGCACGTATGCCCCGGTGGCGCCCGTGATCTCGATCAATGGTGCCGGCGGCTCATCGCGTTCGCGCTGCAACCAACCCGGCAGGCCGGCCAGCAATGGCGACGACGCCAGCAGCGCCAGCACCAGCGCCGCGCCGCGCACCGCGCGACGCAAACCGGTTCGTGCTTCAGCCATCCGCGTCAGACGCTTGCAGTGGCCGCAGCTTGCCCTTGTGGTAGATGTAGCCGGTGAACCCGTACTTGGCCGCCAACTGCGCGAACTCGGTCAGCTGGGTGGAACGAATCCTGGACTCGCTGCCATCCTCCAGCAACACCGATTTCGGCACCTTGCCAAGGCTCTGCAAATAGGCGAAGTGGCCACCCAGATCGGGCGCCGCCAGCACCGCCCCATCAACCAGGAACTGGCCCGTCTTGTAGGCGTCGATCACCATGTCGTACTGGCCCGACACGCTGCCGCCTTCACTGACCGGCCGCACCTTGCCACCGCAGGCGGCAAGCATGGCCAGCAGGGATGCCAGCAAGACAAGGCGCGTACAGCGGCGAATCAGCGGCATCACGGACATGCGGTTCTCCAAGGCAATCGGGTAAGGCCGTCCATTTTGCCGCGTCCGCGGTCGCCATGCCAGCCTCCACCGCCGCGTCGCACTGCACAAGCAGGCATGCGCCCCGGCCGCACTCAATCAGGCATGCGGCAGGGTCACGCCCCGCTGGCCCTGGTATTTGCCGCCACGGTCGGCGTAGCTGGTTTCGCAAACCTCATCGGACTCGAAGAACAGCATCTGCGCCACGCCTTCGTTGGCGTAGATCTTGGCCGGCAGCGGCGTGGTGTTGGAGAACTCCAGCGTGACGTGGCCTTCCCATTCCGGCTCCAGCGGCGTCACGTTGACGATGATGCCGCAGCGCGCGTAGGTGCTCTTGCCGAGGCACACCACCAGCACATTGCGTGGCACCCGGAAATACTCCACCGTGCGCGCCAGCGCAAAGGAATTGGGCGGAATGATGCACACCTCCGACTTGATGTCGACAAAGCTGCGCTCATCGAAGTTCTTCGGATCGACGATGGTCGAGTTGATGTTGGTGAACACCTTGAACTCGTCGGCACAACGCACGTCGTAGCCGTAGCTGGAGGTGCCGTAGGACACCAGCCGCTCGCCCCCACGCATCCTCACCTGCCCCGGCTCGAACGGTTCCAGCATGCGCTGTTCGGCCGCCATGCGGCGGATCCACTGGTCGGATTTGATGGTCATGGGCGCGTCAGGCTCGCGGCAGCGTGGAGGGAAAGTCGCCCATGTTAGCGGGCAAATCCGCGAAAACCAGCATTTCGGCTCACTCCACGCGCAACAGGCTCGCCGCCAGATGATCGAGCGCCACATCGAGTTCCGCGCAGCACGCGGCATTGGCCAGCACCTCGTCCACATCGCAGCCACGCGCCGGCAAGCCGACCCGGAATGGCTGCTCGGACAACAGCCGCGCCGACATCGTCCGCAAGACCTCGGACAATGCCGCCTGCGCGTGCTGGGCGCCGCGACCGGACACATTGAGCTGCAATACCGGCTTGCCGGGAAAATGTTCGCTCCCGACCAGCCAATCGAGCAGGTTCTTGAAGGCGCCGGGCACGCCATGGGCGTACTCGGGGCAAGCGATCAGCAAGGCATCCGCCGTGTTGACGGCATCGCGCAGTGCCTGCACGGGAGCAGGCAAGACGGTCATCTCGACGTCCGGGTTGAAGGCGGGCAGTCCTTCCATGCCACGGTAAAACGCAAATGCCAACGTCGCCGGCGCCCGCGTCGCCGCCGCCAGCAATGCCGCGGTGTTGGATGAGCGGCCACGCAAACTGCCGGACAGGCACAACACCTGCCGGAGCCTTGCGGTCACGCCGGCAGCACGCGGCACACAAAGCCTTTCAGGTACGCCGTTTCCGGGATCGCCGGATGCACCGGATGGTCCGGCCCCTGTTGCAGGCGAATCAGCATTTGCGCGCTGCGGTCGATATGACGCGCCGCTTTCTGGATCGCGGCCAAAAGCTCGGCTTCGGCGAAATGATGCGAGCACGAGCAAGCCACCAGCAAACCATCGCGCGACAACACTTGCATCGCCATTTCAATCACCCGTCGATAGGCCTGGCGGCCCTCGGCCAGGTCTTTGCGGCGCTTGACGAACGCCGGCGGATCGACCACCACCACATCGAAACGCTCGCGCCGCTCGCGCGCGGCCCGCAACCAGTCGAAGACATCGGCACAATCGGCCGACACCCGATCCGCAAGGCCATTGTCGCGCGCGTTGGCGAGAGTGCCTTCGATAGCGCTGGCCGACGCATCAACGCAGACCACCTCGCTGGCACCAGCGGCCGCAGCGCGCAAGCCCCAACCACCCAAATGGCAAAACAGATCCAATACGCGCCGACCGGCCAGCAGCGGCATCACCCGGTCGCGGTTGGCACGCTGGTCATGGAACCAGCCGGTTTTCTGCCCGTGCAGCGGGTCGATGCGAAAGCGCAATCCGGCCTCTTCGGTGTAGACCGGCGCATCGAGATCACCGAAGGCGAGCGCCGCGTACTGGGTCAGGCCTTCCAGCTCGCGCACGGCGACATCGTTTTTCCACACCAACGCACGCGGCTTCAACACCTTGACCAGCGCTTTCTCGACATCCGGTTTGAGCCGCTCGATGCCGGCGCTGGTCGCCTGCGCCACCAGCACGTCGCCATAGCGATCCACGGTCAGGCCCGGCACACCGTCCGACTCGCCGTACAGCAGGCGGTAGTACGGCGCCTCGAACAGCCGTTCGCGCAAGGCCAGCGCCACCTTGACGCGATGGGTCAGCAAGGACGCATCCACGGCATGGTTCAGGCCGCGATTCATCAAGCGCGCCGCAATCAGGGAATGCGGATTGACATAGCCGACGCCCAGCGCATGGCCACGGGAATCCACGATGGCGCACGCCGCGCCCGGTTCAAACTCGGCCAACGGCGACCGCGCCACATCGACCTCGTTGGCAAATACCCACAAATGCCCGGCACGCAGCCGCGCCTCCTCGCCCCGCTTCAAATACAGCGCGGGATACTGGATTTCTTCTTCGCTCATGGCGCGCACGGTAGCGGCTTCATGCAGTGGCGACAAGCCGCTGCCGCCAGATGCGGCCCGGGTCGAGCCGAGCCCGCTACAAAATGATCGGTTGATCGCCCAACTCATCCGGGTTGTCGATGCCGTCGGCGGGAAAGTGCCGCGCCAGCAACTCGTTGACCGCCTGCACGCCCGCAAGGCTGCCCTCGCGCCAGTTGCTGCGGGCGTAGCCGCGTTCGATGCCTTGGCAGATCGCCCGCCACTCGGCGGCATCAACGCGAGCCGTAATGCCGCGATCGGCAACGATCTCTATGCGGCGCTCGGCCAGCAGCACGTAGATCAGGATGCCGGTGTTGTGGCGCGTGTCCCAAACGCCGAGCCGGGCGAAGCAATCCCGTGCCCGCTGCCTGGCGTCGAGCCCGTCCAGCAAGCCCCACCACGGCAAACGCGACTCGACCGCAAAACGGATTTCGCCGAGATGCCGGGATTCGCCCTGCTTGATGGCGGCGGCGATCTCGCCCAGCACGCGGGCCGGAAACCGGCGCGGCAAGGCCCACCAGGCGGAAAAGAGGTTTTGCCGCAAGCGCCCGATCCACGGCATCTCACCAGCCTCCCGAGGCGCCGCCGCCCCCGAAACTGCCGCCACCACCACTGAATCCACCGCCACCGAAACCGCCACCGCCGCCCCAACTGCCGCCGCCGAAACCGCCGCCGCTGCCCCAGCCACCGCGCCCCGTCGGGCCGGTGTAGCGCAGTGCGCCCGCCGGCAACAGCATGGTGACGGCACCCACCACCGCGCCCACCAGCCCCATCAGCGCGACACCGAACAACAGCAGCAGGGCGCCACCGGTCAGCACCGCGCCCAGCGGCAAGCGCCGGCCCAGGCCAAGACGCCCCAGCAAGCCACGCAGAAACATCGCGATCACCAAAGCAACAAAGGCCGCGGCGTAGAGGTCGCCGGCCCGCTTCGCCGCACTGGCGTCCAGCGGCGGCGGCAGCGTCTCGCCGCGAATCAGTTTGTCGAGCTCAGCCACCGCATCACTGACCCCGCCGGAAAAATCGCCGCGCCGGAAGCGCGGTGCCAGGTATTCACGGATGATGCGGCTGGCGGTGACGTCGGGAAGCGCGCCTTCAAGGCCGTAACCCACCTCGATCCGCGCCCGCTTGTCGTTCTTGGCCACCAGCAGCAACACGCCATCATCGCTGCCTTTGCGGCCAATCTGGTTGGCTTCGGCCACCGCCAGCGAATAGGGTGCGATGTCCTGCGGCGCGGTGGACGACACCATCAGCACCACCAGTTGCGCGCCCTTGTCCTGCTCCAGCTTGACCAGCTCGGCCTCCAGCCGCTGGCGGGTGACCGCATCGAGGCTGCCGGTCTGGTCGGTAACGTGGGCGTGGAGCAGCGGAACCTTCGCCGCGTCATCCGCCCATACGCCAACCGGCGCCAGCAAGGACGCCAGCCACAACGCAAGAACGAATGCCCACCGCATCGCGGCTCAGCGCGTCGATGCCGTTGCGGGCGCCGCTGCCGGCGTCGCTGCAGCGGCGCCAAAATCCACCGTTGGAGCGTGGGAAATGGCCGCCTCGTTCTCCACCGTGAAGTTGGGCTTGGGCGCGTAACCAAACAACTTCGCGGTCAGGTTCTTGGGGAAGGTGCGCAGCAGCGTGTTGTAGGCCTGCACCGCCTGAATGTAGCGATTGCGCGCCACTGTCACGCGGTTTTCGGTGCCTTCCAGTTGCACTTGCAGATTTTGAAACAGCGCGTCGGCCTTCAGTTGCGGGTAGTTTTCGGTTACCACCAGCAACCGCGACAAGGCGCTGGACAATTCCCCCTGCGCGGCCTGGAATTTCTTCAGCGCCGCCGGATCGTTTGCCAGCTCCGGCGTTGCCTGAATGCTGCCGACCCTGGCGCGCGCGTTGGTAACTTCGGTCAGCACTTTCTCCTCGTGCTGGGCATAACCCTTGACCGTGTTGACCAGGTTCGGCACCAAATCGGCACGCCGCTGGTACTGGTTGATCACCTCCGACCAAGCCGCCTTGACCGCCTCGTCCTGGCGCTGCATGGCGTTGTAGCCGCAACCGCTCAGCACACTGGCGGCGAGCAGGATGATGGTGAACCGGATCAGACGTTTCATACTGGCCCCTCGCTGGATGTCCCTACCATTGCACCATTGAACGGGTGCTGCCTGCAATTCCAGCCCAAGCCGACACACCCGCAGTAGCGGCACTTGACCGCGAGCGGGTTGAGCACCCGTTTCGGTCGCGCCAAAGTGGCACTCCTACAACAGCGTGGGCGGTGCCGCCAGCGCAGCGCGCAAGGGTTCCAGCTGGCTCGCATAACGCTGCCACTCGCCAAGCGCGCGGGTGTGGATGCCCTCACGCACCTGGGCGGTGCTCAAGGTCATCACCGGTGCGGTGTTGCGCTGGACGTCGAGGCAGGCCGGCTCGTACGGCAAGCCGCAAAAATCCAGCACCTTGCGCACGGTCGCTTCGGTGTCCTGCACCAAGTCGGCGTAGGACACATCGAGAATGGCACCGGGCATACTTGCATGCCAGTGCTGCATCAAGCGACGGTATTGATGGTAATACGCCGCAAGATGCCCGATATCGTAGCTATAGCTATAGGCCTCGCCGAACATGGCTTTGTAGTTGGAGTAGCAGACATCCATGGGCTCCCGTACCAAATGCAGAATTGGCGCCGACGGGAATGCCTTGTGGATCAGGCCGGCGATGTGCACATTGGTCGGGAGCTTGTCGATAAAGAAAGGCTTGTCTCCCGCTCGCCAGC
>DASSXP010000331.1:0-13235 GCA_035703755.1 Rhodanobacteraceae bacterium
TGAGCGCGAACTGGCGGTAGATCGCCCCCACGCTGCCACCCATCAAGGCCGATGGAATGAACACCGACGCCAGCACCGTCGTCACCGCCACGATGGCGCCGGTGATCTGCTGCATGCCCTTGCGGGTGGCGTCCTTGGGTGACAAGCCTTCCTCGCTCATCAGGCGTTCGACGTTTTCCACCACCACAATGGCGTCATCGACGACGATGCCGATGGCGAGCACCAGCCCGAACAAGGTCAGCACGTTGATGGAAAATCCGGCGATGAAGAGGCCGGCGAAGGTACCGGTGAGGGCCACCGGTACCACCAGCATCGGGATCAGCGTGGCACGCAGGTTCTGCAAGAACAGCAACATCACCAGAAATACCAGCGCCACCGCCTCAAACAAGGTCTTGACGACTTCCTCGATGGAAATGCGTACGAAGGTCGAGTTGTCGAACGGCACGAACCACTCGACACCTTGCGGGAAGCTTTGCGCCAACTGGTCCATCCGCGTCCGCACGGCATCGGCGACCGCCAGTGCGTTGGCGCCGGGCAGCAGCTGGATGCCCATGCCGGCCACCGGCTTGCCGTTGAAGCGGGTGAAGCGACCAAAGTCGGCCGGTCCGAGCGCGACCCGGGCCACGTCTTTGAGACGCACGGTGGTGCCATCCTGATTGGCGCGCAGGATGATGTTCTCGAACTCTTCCGGGGTGGTGAAGCGGCTTTCGGCGCTGACGGTGGCGCTGAAGGCTTGCTCGCCAGCGGTCGGCGCGGCACCGATCGAGCCGGAGGCAAACTGCACGTTCTGCGCCCGCACCGCGGCCAGCGCGTCGTTGGCGGTCAGCCGATAGCCGCGCAGCTTGTCCGGGTTCAGCCAGATACGCATGGCGTAGGCGGAGCCGAATTGGTGCGCGCCGCCAACGCCTTCCACGCGCTGGATCGAGTCGATCACGCGCGATGCCATCAGGTTGTTGAGCGAATCGGCATCAAAGCGGCCGTCGGTGGAGCGCAGTGACACCACCATCAGGAAGCCGGAGTTCGACTTGGCCACGGTGATGCCGTTGCGGCGCACTTCTTCGGGCAGGCGCGGCTCGGCGGCGGCGACCCGGTTCTGGGTCTCCACCGCCGCGATGTCGAGGTCGGTGCCGTTTTCGAAGTTGAGCGTGATCGACACCTGACCGGTGGCGCTGGAACTCGACGAAAAGTACAGCAAGCCTTGCAGGCCAGTCAGTTGTTGCTCGATCGGCGTGGTGACGGAGCTTTCCAGCACTTCGGCGCTGGCGCCCGGATAACTGGCCGAAATGCGTACGCTGGGCGGGGCGATTTCCGGGTAGGCCTCGACCGGCATGTTGAGCATGGCCACGCTGCCGGCCAGCGTGATGAGAATGGCGATGACCCAGGCGAAGATCGGCCGGTCAATGAAAAATTGCGGCATGGTGGCGCCCTTCAGTCGGCCGCGGTGGTCGCGGCAGCGTGCGGCTGCCAGGCATGTACCGCGACACGGTCACCGGCGTGTACCGATTGAATGCCGTTGACGATCACCTTGTCGCCGTCGGCAAGGCCGTGCCCGACAATCCAGTTGCCACCCTGCATGCTGCGGGTCTCGATGCCGCGGCGCTCGACCTTGTCATCCACGACCAGCCAGACGTAGGCGCCGGTGCCATCGCGCTGCACCGCTTGTTGCGGGATCAGATAGACCTGCTTGAGGGTGCCCGAATCGAGCACGACGTCAACGAACATGCCGGGCAGCAACTGGTGTTGCGGGTTCGGCACTTCGGCGCGCAGTGACACCGCGCCGGTGGCGGGGTCGACCGCCATGTCGGCAAAATCCAGTGTGCCGGCGTGGGCGTAACGCTGCCCATCCGGCAGTTTCAGGCTGACCGTGAGATCGCCCGAGCGGGTGGCCAGTTTGCCCGCAGCCTGTTCGGCCCGCAGCTGCTGCACAAGCTGCATCGGCTGACTGAAGTTCACGTAGATGGGATCGATTTGTTCGACGGTGGTCAGCGCCGTGGCGCTGCCCTGACCGACCAGCGCACCCTGGGTGACCAGCGCGCGGCCGGCGCGGCCGGCAATCGGTGCGTTGACGGTGGCGTAGGACAAGTCGAGGCGAGCGGATTCCAGCGCGGCGCGCGCCTGCGCCACGGCCGCGCGGGCACTCGCCGCCTTGGCACTGGCGTCATCGACGTCTTGCGCGGAAATGACCCCACGTTTGGCCAGTTCGCGCAGCCGCTTGGCATTGGTGGCGGCGTTGTTGGCGGTGGCTTGGGCCTGGGCCAGGGCGGCGCTCTTTTCGTTCACGGCGGCTTGCAGCGGCGCCGGGTCGATGCGGAACAGCAACTGGCCGGCGCGCACATCCGAGCCTTCCTTGTAAGCGCGTTCGAGCACGATACCGGCGACCCGTGCGCGCACTTCGGCCACGCGGGTCGGTGCCAGGCGCCCCACCAGGTCATGACGGATCGGCAGATCGACGGCGGTGGCGGTGACGACATCCACGGCGGCAGGTGAGTGGGCGACGGGGGCGGCTTGATTGCCGCAGGCAGCGAGCAGGACAACGCTGGTCGTCAGCAGAAAGCGGGGCAGGTGACGCATGGGCATGAAAATCCTGAAGGTATTGCACCACGCGCTACAGCGGGCATGGTCGATCCGGTGGATGGTAGCGCCTGCAAGCGACTCGACCTATCCGACCTATGGCCTATACGGCAGGCTTGCGCACAGCTCTGACATGCAGTCCAGTTTTCGTATTCGGCGACTGGGCCCGACGGCTGGTTGCGTGCCGGCTCCACGGCGAGACTGAACCCCGGCTGCCCGGGCGGCGGCGAAACGGCAGGGATTTCCTGCCATCGCTGGCTGGCGATGCAAGGCGAGAGCTATCATTGCGTTTTTACCTTGTCCTCTTTCGAAGAGACCTTCATGAACCCCGAATCCAGCCATACCAGCGCCGATCTTGTTGCACCCATTGTCGACGCGCTGCGCGCCCACGTCCCCGCCGCCCGCTGCAACGATGCCCAGACCTTCGCCACGCGACTGTTCGCGCGCGTGGCGCCGGGTGACCTGGCGCGACGCGATGCCGCGACCTGGGCGGCGATGGCGCTGGATCTCATGGCATTCGTCGCCAGCCGTGACAGCGGCAAACCGAAAGTGCGGGTATTCAATCCGCAGGCAGCCAGTCACGGCTGGAGCAGCCCGCACACCGTGGTGCAGGTGGTTACCGAGGACATGCCGTTCCTGGTCGATTCGACCAGCATGGCGCTGGGTGGTGCCGGCGGCGGCATCCACACCGTCATCCATCCGGTGCTGAAGCTCAAGCGTTCGGCCGCCGGCGAGGTCGCCGTGCTGGACGGCGGCGCCGCGGCCACTGCCGAGTCGGTGATGCATTTCGAGGTTGACCATCTCGACGACGAGGCCGAGCGCAACGCCCTGGCGCAGCGGATCGAGAGCGTGCTTGAAGATGTGCGTGCCGCCGTCAACGGCTGGGAAGCGACCCGCGGCCGCATGCTGGCGATTGCCGATGAATTGCCGGGCCGGGTTTCACCCATCAATGCCGCCGGTTTGGCCGAGGCGCAGGCATTTCTGCGCTGGGTGGCGGACGATCACTTCATTTTCCTCGGCTATCGTGAGTACGACGTGGTCGCCGTCGGTGGTGACGAAGTACTGAAGGCGCGCGAGGACACCGGGCTTGGCATCCTTTCCGGTCAGGAGCGTTCGCAGGCACCGCGTTCGCTGAAGACCCTGGTGGCGACCCACTTGCCACAGTCGGGAGCCACCGATGCCATCATCCTGACCAAGACCAATGCGCGCGCCACCGTGCATCGCGCCGGCTACATGGATTACATCGGCGTGCTGAAGTTTGACGCCAACGGCAAGGCGGTGGCGGAACAGCGTTTCCTCGGCCTGTTCACCTCCGGCGCCTACATGTGCCGGCCGCAGGAAGTACCGCTGTTGCGGCAAAAAGTCGACGCGGTGATGCAGCGCTCGGAGTTGAAGCGCGACTCGTATTCCGGCAAGTCGCTGCGCCACATTCTGGAGGTGCTGCCGCGTGACGAGTTGTTCCAGTCCAGCGTGGAAGAACTGTTCGGCACCGCCATGGGCATACTCGATCTCAAGGAACGTGCCCGTACTCGCCTGTTTGTGCGCACCGACCGGTATGGCCGCTTCTACTCCTGCCTTGCCTTCGTGCCGCGGGAGCGCTTCAACACCAGCGTGCGCGAGCGCACCGAGGCGATGTTGCGCGAGGCGTTCCACGGCGAGCGGCTGGATTCAACCGTGTTGATGGGCGAGTCTGCGCTGGCCCGGCTGCACGTCACCGTGCGCCCGGGCGTGGGCGAGCGCGCCCAGGTGCAGGCGACCGACCTCGAATCGCGGCTGGTTTCGATTGTCCGCAATTGGCAGGACGAATTGCGCGATCAGTTGGCGCAGACCCTCGGCGAGGCGGCCGGCACGGCACTGGCGTCTCGCTATCTGCGCGCCTTGCCGGCCGGTTACATGGAAGACGTGAGCCCCGCGCTGGCCGCCGAGGATTTGCGCGCGCTCGACACCCTGGCCGGCGACGACGGCATCCGCATGGGTCTCTATCGTGATCCGCGTGACAACGGCTTGCGTTTCAAGGTGATGCATTCGGGTGCGCCGATTCCCTTGTCCGAAGCGCTGCCGATGCTGGAAAACATGGGCGTACGGATGCTTGCCGAGCATGTCTACTCGATCGAGCGTAGCGACACCACGCTGACCATTCACGACTTCGAACTCGACACCACCTCGGTGCTGGCCTTCGATCTCGGCGATCTGCGCGCGCATTTCACCCGCGCATTCGAAGCCTTGTGGCGTGGCGACGCCGAAAACGACGGCTTCAACCGCCTGGTACTGGGGGCGCTGCTCGACTGGCGACAGGTGGCGATGCTGCGCGGCTACAACAAGTATCTGCAGCAATGCGGCATGACCTTCTCGCAGAGTTACATCGAGGAGTCACTGAACCGCTACCCGGCCATTGCCAATCTGCTGGTCGAACTCTTCAATGCCAAGTTCGATCCGCGCCGCACCAGCATGCCGACCGACGAGCGCGAACGCGCTGCGGCACAGTTGCGGCACGAGTTGAGCGCGCTGGTGCCGGCCAAGACGCAGGAACGCCTGCCGAGCCTGATCGACACCGCGGTGGCGGCACTGGCACTGCCGCGCGAGGAGCAGATCCACACCTACTGGAGCGCGATCAAGCTGTTGCTGGATGATGTCGCCAGCCTCGATGACGAGCGCATCATCAAAAGCTACATGGAGGTGATCCGCGCCACCTTGCGCACCAGTTTCTTCCAGACCTGGGACGGTGCGCCACGGCACTACATCAGCTTCAAGCTCGATTCGCACCAGGTGCCGGACTTGCCCAAGCCGGTGCCGTACCGCGAAATCTGGGTCTACGGCCCACGCGTCGAGGGTGTGCACCTGCGCTTTGGCCCGGTTGCGCGCGGCGGCCTGCGCTGGTCCGACCGGCGCGAGGATTTCCGTACCGAGGTGCTGGGTCTGGTGAAAGCCCAGATGGTCAAGAACACGGTCATCGTGCCGGTTGGCTCCAAGGGCGGTTTCTTCGTCAAGCGGCCGCCAGCGGGCGGTGACCGTGACGCGTATCAGGCCGAAGGCGTGGCCTGCTACAAGATGTTCATCCACGGCTTGCTCGACATCACTGACAATCTGCTCAACGAAACGGTGGTTCCGCCGGACAACGTGGTCCGCCACGATGACGATGATCCGTACCTGGTGGTGGCTGCCGACAAGGGCACCGCGCGATTCTCCGATACCGCCAACGCGATCTCGGCCGAGCATCACTACTGGCTCGACGATGCGTTCGCCTCCGGCGGTTCGCACGGCTACGACCACAAGGGCATGGGCATTACCGCGCGCGGTGGCTGGGAGTCGGTGAAGCGCCACTTCCGAGCGCTGGGACGCGATTGCCAAAGCCAGGATTTCACCTGCGTCGGCATCGGTGACATGAGCGGAGACGTGTTCGGCAACGGCATGCTGCTGTCACGCCATACCCGTGTGCTGGCGGCGTTCGATCACCGCCACATTTTCCTCGATCCGAACCCGGATGCGGAACGCTCCTTCGTCGAGCGCGAGCGCATGTTCAATCTGCCGCGCTCATCGTGGGAGGATTACGACACGTCGCTGATCTCGGCCGGCGGTGGCGTCTGGGCGCGGTCGCTGAAGGCGATCCCGCTGGCGCCGGAGGTGCGTCAGGTGCTTGGTCTCAAGGCCGAGGTCGAATCGCTGTCGCCGAATGACTTGATGAATGCGATTCTCAAGGCGCCGGTGGACCTGTTGTGGAATGGCGGCATCGGCACTTACGTCAAAGCAGCAACCGAGACCCATGCCGATGTCGGCGATCGCGCCAACAACGGCCTGCGTGTCAATGGCGGCGAGTTGCGCTGCAAGATCGTTGGCGAGGGTGGCAATCTCGGGTTTACCCAGAAGGGCCGCATCGAGGCATCCGAAAGCGGCGTACTGCTCAATACCGATTTCATTGACAACTCCGCCGGAGTCGATACCTCCGACCACGAAGTCAACATCAAGATTCTGCTGGGCGATGCGGTGCAGCGCGGCGAGCTGACGATGGATGCCCGCAACACCCAGCTCGCGGCGATGACCGATGAGGTGGCGGAACTGGTGTTGCGCGACAACTACCGCCAGAACCAGGCCATCACGCTGATGGAGCACATGGCGGTCAAGCGCCTGGGCTCGATGGGCCACTTCATCCGCGTGCTGGAGTCCGAAGGCCGCCTCGACCGCCAGGTCGAATCCTTGCCGAGCGATGCCGAGCTGACCGAGCGCAAGGCGCACGGCAAGGGCCTGACCCGACCGGAGCTGGCCATCCTGCTGTCCTACGACAAGATCAAGCTGTTCCAGCAGTTGCTGGATTCGGATGTGCCGGAAGACCCATTCCTGTCCAAGGAACTGGTCCGCTACTTCCCCGAGCCGCTGCACGGCACCTACGCCGAGCACATGCAACGGCACAAGCTGAAGCGCGAAATCATCGCCACCGCAGTCACCAACTCGACCGTCAACCGGATGGGCGCAACCTTCATGCTGCGCATGCAGGAGGACACCGGGCAAGGTCCGGCCGCGATTGCCAAGGCGTACACGGCAGCCCGCGAGATCATCGATGCGCGCGGTCTGTGGAGTGGCATTGAGGCACTCGACGGCACCTTGGCCGACGCCACCCAGATCGATGCCATGTTGCAAGTGTGGAGCCTGCTGCGCCACCTGACCCGCTGGCTGCTGACACGGCCGGGCGGCAGCCTGGAAATTGCCGCCAACGTCGAGCGCTACGCGTCCGGCGTGACCCAGCTGCGCCAGGCATTGCCGGCGGCGCTGACCGTGACCGGTCAAGCCGATTTCGACATCAATGCCGAGAAGTGGCAAGGGCTCGGCTTCGGTGAGGAACTGGCGCTGCGCATGGCGCGGGTACCGGTGCTGCGTGCCGCCCTCGACATGGTGGAGGCAGCGCATGCCAGCGGCCAGCCAATCGCGCGGGTGGCCGGCGTGTTCTTCGGCATGGCCGAGGCGCTGGACCTCGATTGGCTGCGCAGTGAAATCGAAGCGCTGCCGGTGGAGAGTCGCTGGCACGCACAAGCGCGCGGCTCGCTGCTGGATGAGCTCAGCCACCAGCATCGCGCCCTCGCGGTGCAGGTGCTGTCGTGGAACCAGGCCTTGCCGGCCGATCAGGCGGTGGCCGCCTGGCTGGAACGCGACGATCCGGCGCTCCAATACACCCGCAGCATGTTGTCCGAGATCCTCACCCAGACCGCCGATTACCCGATCGCATCGGTCGCGGTGCGGCGCCTGGCGCTGCTGGCACAGGCGGGTTGAAGCCGGGAGTTGTTGCAGCCGGGATTCGGGATTGGCGGTGCGTTGGAGAAGAAACGGCTGGCGCGTTCTGTGCTCTGGGTTGGCGTTTCACGGTAAGCTCAGGCGCATCGGCAGTGCGCGTACCAATCCCGACCCCCTGATTACGATAGTCGGCTTCATCGAATCTTGGATCACGGCCTCAACCCATCTCGAATCCCGGCGCTCATGAAGCTTGCTTTCGTTGCCAACGAGACCGCCGCCGCCACCGTGGCGGCGCGGGAACTGGCCGCCCGCTATGGCCAGGTCGAACCGGCGCAGGCCGACGCCATCGTGGCGCTCGGCGGCGACGGATTCATGCTGCGCACCTTGCATCGCTACCACGCACTCGGCAAACCGGTCTACGGCATGAAGCTCGGGCGGGTGGGATTTTTGATGAACCAGCACCGCGCGGAGCAACTGCCCGAACGGATCGATGCCGCACACCCGGCGGAGCTGCGGCCGCTGCGGATGCGGGTGCGCCAGGCCGACGGCGCCAGTCATCAGGCACTGGCATTCAATGAAGTGTCGCTGTTGCGTGAGACCAATCAGGCGGCGCACATCGCGGTGGCGCTGAATGGCGCGCTGAAATTGCCGGAAATGGTCTGTGACGGCGTGTTGGTGTCGACCCCGGCAGGTTCCACCGCCTACAACCTGTCCGCGCATGGTCCGATTCTGCCGTTGGATGCCAATGTGCTGGCGTTGACCCCGATCAGCCCGTTTCGTCCCCGCCGGTGGCGCGGCGCACTGCTGCCGACGGCGACCCAGGTCGGGCTCGCCGTGCTGGATGGTGACACGCGGCCGGTCAGTGCCACCGCGGATTTTCACGAATTCCGTCATATCACCGAGGTGGAAATCGAACAGGCGCGCGACATCGTCGTCACCTTGCTGTTCGATCCGGAGCACAACCTTGAACAGCGCATCCTTGATGAGCAATTCGAAAACTGAGCAGCGGCGCCTTTTGTGTGTGGCGTTGGCGCTGGCGTGTGGTTCGGTGACGGCGGCCGAAATCGGCCCGGCGCTGCGCGCACAGGCGGGCACGGCACCGCAGGACAGCCTGATCGTGTTCCCGACCCAGACCGTACCGGCATTGGCGCCCTGGCGCGCCGATGCCGATGTGCTGGCACGGCGAACCGCACTGGTGGACGCGTTGCGCCAGCGCGCTGAACGCGAGCAAGCCGGCGTGCGGCAGTGGCTGGGCGAGCACGGCATCGCCTATCGCGCCTACTGGATTGCCAACGTGATTGCCGCGCCATTGACCGGCCCGCAGATTGTCGCGCTGGCCCAGCGCTCCGACATCGAGCGACTTGATGCGGATCGGCCGGTGCGCTTGCGTCTGCCCACACCGACAACTGTGGCGCGGGCCAGCGCCACGCCGATCGGTATTCCCTGGGGCCTCAACAAAATTCGCGCGCCACAAGCCTGGGCACTCGGCGTGCGCGGGCAGGGCGTGGTGCTGGCTGGTGAAGACACCGGCTACCAATGGGATCATCCGGCGCTGAAGGCGCAGTATCGCGGCTGGAATGGCAGCGTTGCCGATCACGCCTACAACTGGCACGACGCGATCCACGACACCGGCAGCCTTTGCGGCGCCGATTCGGTGGCGCCCTGCGACGACGACAACCATGGCACCCACACGATGGGTACCATGCTGGGCGACGATGGCGCCGGCAACCAACCCGGCGTTGCACCGGCGGCGCGCTGGATCGGCTGCCGCAACATGAACGCCGGTGCGGGCACGCCCGCCCGTTACATCGAGTGCATGCAGTGGATGCTGGCGCCGACCGACGCCGCCGGATTGAACCCGCGCCCCGATCTGGCGCCCGACATCGTCAGCAACTCCTGGGGTTGCACCAGCGGTGAGGGCTGCGTCAATGGCGATGAAATCAAGGCGGCGGTCGACAATCTGGTCGCCGGCGGCGTGTTTTACGTCGCCGCTGCCGGCAATGGCGGCAGCAACTGCTACGGTATCGGCGACGCGCCCGCGATCTATGCGTCCAGCTTTGTCGTCGGCGCCACCGACAGCACTGACAAGGTGACCAGCTTCTCGTTGCGCGGGCCGGTATCCGGCGGCACGCGGCCGATGCCCGATCTGGTGGCGCCGGGGCAGGGGGTGCAATCGAGCATTCCCACCGACAGCTACATGGCCATGAGCGGCACCAGCATGGCGACGCCGCATGTGGCGGGTGTCGCGGCGTTGATGATGTCCGTCAATCCGGCCCTCAAAGGGCACCCGAATCAAGTGGCCGAGATTTTGCGCGCAACGGCGGTCCGCGGCGGCATCACCGATCCCTACAACGCGGGTTGCGGTGGCCTGACCATGGCCGACTGGCCCAACAATCAGGCCGGTTCCGGTCGACTCGATGCCTTGGCGGCGGTGGTGTTGGCCGATACCATCTTCCAGAATGGCTACGACAATCCCTGATCCGATGCACAGCGGTGCCGCCGACAAAGCCTTGGTGGTGGCCATTTCCTCACGCGCGCTGTTCGATCTCGCCGAGAGCCACGCCGTGTTCGAACGCGAGGGCCTGGACGCTTACCGCGCCTGGCAGATCGACCACGAAGACGACATTCTCGCGCCCGGCGTCGCTTTTCCACTGACCCGCAAGCTGCTTGGCCTGAACCGGCTGGCGCCGGCCGCGCCACGGGTCGAGGTCATTCTGCTGTCACGCAATTCCGGTGACACCGGCTTGCGCATCTTCAACGCGATCCAGCATTACGGCCTCGATATCTGCCGTGCCGCGTTCACCAGCGGCGCGCCCACATCGGACTACGTCGATCCGTTCCGGGCCGACCTGTTTCTGTCGGCCAATGCCGAGGACGTATCGCGTGCGTTGGCTGCCGGGGTGGCGGCGGCGACCATTTTGCCGGCGGCCGCACCCACGGTGACCACGCCGCAACTGCGCATCGCGTTTGACGGCGACGCGGTGATCTTTGGCGACGAATCCGAGCGCGTCTCGCAGGAACAAGGCATCGATGCCTTCCACCGCAACGAGGCCGAACACTGCTCCGAACCGCTCTCAGGCGGCCCGTTCAAGGGTTTCCTCGACGCCTTGCATCACCTGCAAGCCGCGTTTCCCGCGGAAGACTCGCCCATCCGCACCGCCTTGGTGACGGCGCGCTCCGCGCCGGCCCACAAACGCGTGATCCTGACCCTGCGCAAGTGGGGCGTGCGCATCGACGAAGCCCTGTTTCTGGGCGGCCGCGACAAAGGACCGTTCCTGGCCGCTTTCAATGCCGACATTTTCTTCGACGACTCGCCCGCCAATATCGATTCGGCGCGCACCCGCGTTACCGCCGGCCATGTCCCCCACGGCGTCAACAACCGCCGCCGCGGCCCGGGTACGGAGGCATGATCGCAATCAACGGTTTGACGCTGCGCGAGGAGCCGGCGCTGGCCGAGTCGGTGGACGCTCTGTTCCGGCAGCGCTATGGCACGCCGGGGCCGGACTTCCCGCATCATGTGGTGGCATGGTGGCGCGATGGCGTGCAGGAGCGTCCGCTGTGTTACATCCATTTCAGCGCGCGTGGTGAGCTGTTGCTGGGCGGTGGTGCCTGCGTCGATCAACGCGCGCTGCGGCGGCTACCGGCCTCGTTGCGGGAGTCGATCCGCGCCAATGGTGGCCTGTACCACTTGAGTCTGGCATGGTCGCTGCGCCACTTCCGCGGACGCTTTCGCGCGGTGTTCGGCTACTGCGGCGACGCATTGGCGGATCGTGTCGACCGGGCGGTGGGATTTGCGGACACCGGCCATCAGCACTTGCTGGTGTACTGGCTCGATGCGGAGGATGCGGCGAGCCGGGCGCGGCTGATTGCCGAAGCGCATGCGGTGGGGCCGTTCTGATCGCCTGATGCGAATTGCGGCGCGCCGTTCCGCTTCAGCGACAGGCGTCGGTCAGGATCGCACGCAACTCGTCGGGCGATTTCCAGTGCCAGCCGCAAATGTAGCGCGGCAGGTTCCAGATGTCCGCCGCCGCGGTGACCGGTTTGGCACCGTCACCGAAGGCCGCCAGCAGGCCACAGCGTGAGCCGTGCTGGGGCAACCACGACAGCCGCAGGTAGTCGGGAACATGCCCGAAGGGGTAGCAGAACAGGCGGCTGCGACGCGGTGCCAGACGATCGTTCAAGAATTGCTGGGCGGTTTCGATTTCCGCTTCGGCACGCAGCGCATTGTCGACGTGCATGACACTGCCGCGTGGCATGTCGTCGGCGCCGGGCGTGGGCAGGCAAGGGTGATTGTGATCGAAACTGTGGTTCTCGATGGCCATCAGACCGGACACCAACGCCGCCCGCCACCAGCTGTCGCGCATCCAGCCGCGCCCGACCAGACACTCTCGATCGATGGTGTTGCGAGCCTGTGTGGAGGCGATGACAAACGAGGTCAGATGCAGGTTGGGCTGGGCCTGTGCGACGTGTTCACGACGGTAGTCACGCAGGCAATTGAACAGGCTGCGTTGACGTCCATGGGTTGGGTGATCCAGATCGAAGTAGTCGAAATCGCTGCCATCATCGCAGCTGAGCGCGACGCAGCGGGTCAAATCGCGGTTGGCGACCCCGAGATGCTGTTCCACCAGCCAGACCAGCGGCACGATGCGCAGGCCCAGATCGCCGATCAGCCGCAGGTCGGCGGCAAAGGCGACATGATCGTTGTCGTGATAGTCATTGCCGGCGATGTTGACGGCATGGTAGGTGAGGACCGGTACGCGCATGGCCATCATCTTAGCGAGGGCGTGACCATTTTGCAGCGCAGCATTACAATGCCAGTTTGACTAGACGGAAGCCGCGCCATGCCTGCTCGCCCGCTTGATCCGCTCGATCTGTACGACGTCCGTTCACTGCTCTCCGAAGAGGAGCGCATGGTGCAGGATGCGGTCGGACGTTTTGTCGACGAAAAGGTGTTGCCGATCATCGGTGATTGCTTCGATCAGGCGCGCTTTCCGACCGAACTGATCCCGGAGATCGCCGGCCTCGGTCTGCTCGGCGCCACCATTCCGGAGCAATACGGTTGCGCCGGAATGAATGGCGTCAGCTACGGCTTGATCTGTCAGGAGCTGGAGCGTGGCGATTCGGGCCTGCGCAGTTTCGCCTCGGTGCAAAGTTCGCTGGTGATGTACCCGATCTACGCCTACGGCAGCGAAGAGCAACGCCTTCAATACCTGCCGAAAATGGCCGCGGGCGAAGTCATCGGTTGCTTCGGTTTGACCGAACCCCACGGCGGCTCCGATCCGGCCAACATGAAAACCCACGCGAAGAAAGACGGTGGCGACTGGGTCATCAACGGCGCCAAGATGTGGATCACCAACGGCAATCTGGCGCAGATCGCGGTGGTCTGGGCGCAGACCGATGATGGCATCCAGGGCTTCATCGTGCCGACCGACAGCAAGGGCTTC
>DASSXP010000018.1:0-4441 GCA_035703755.1 Rhodanobacteraceae bacterium
CTGGCTGCGGTGGGCCAGCGCCTTGAGCTGGCCGAGGTAGTCGCGGTCGATGGGGTCGCTGCCGCCGATCGACAGCGACACGCCGTGCAACACCACCGGGTAGCGGGCGGTGATGCGATCCAGCCATGCCAGTGGCGGTCCGCCGGGCACCATGAAGTTCTCGCTGACGAGTTCCAGCCACTCGACCTCGGCCACGCCCGCCGCCAATTGCGCGTAGTGCGGCGGGCGCAGGCCGAGGCCGAAGCCGCGGATGTGCGGTTTCAATGACATGCGTTTGGTGCGGCGGTGCGCAGCGGTCAGCTGGCGCTCTTTTCCTTTTCCATTGCCGGTTTGGCCGGCATCGCAGGGGCCTTCATGTCGTGATGGTGGCCGGCCATGGCTTCAAACTTGCCGCCGAGCTGGTCACAGGTGCCTTGGGTGGTAGCGACGAAGCCCTGGCCCTTGCAGGCGTTCTGGCCTTTGCAGGCGTTGTGGGCGGTCATGCAGCTGCTCTTGCCCTTGCAGGCGTTGACGCCCATGCAGTGGCCGGTGGCGGCGGCAGCGCCTTCGTGGGCGGAAGCGGTTGCAACCGGCAGGCTCAGGAACATCGCGGCGGCGGCGGAGGCCAGCGCGGCGCCGCTCAGGGATTTGATGTTTTTCATGTGCGAAAACTCCGGTGATTTTGGATGGGAATGACGCGTTCGGCCGCTGCGCGTGGCAGCGCCACAAGCGAAGACCGGGGCGGATTGAAACCGCTTACACGCCGACCCGGCGCCACGTAGAATGCCACGATGGCAACGACAAAGAATGACGTGTTGATTCTGGGCGGCGGGGTGATCGGCCTGTCCTGTGCGCTGGTGCTGCGCAAGGCGGGTGTGCCGGTGCGGGTGCTGGAGCAAAACCGGGTCGGCAGCGGCAGTTCGCACGGCAATTGCGGCACGCTGACGCCGAGTCACGCGGACCCGTTGGCGATGCCCGGCATGATCCGCAAGGCGCTGTACTGGATGCTGCGCCGCGATGCGCCGCTATACGTCAATCCGCGCCCCGACTTTGATCGGCTGCGCTGGTTGCTGGGCTTTGCGCGACGCTGCAATTGGCGTGATTTCGAGCACGCGGCGCGGGCGCGCGCGGCGATCCTGCTGGATTCGCGCCGTGGTATCGAGCGATGGCAGGCAACGGAGGGCATTGATTGCGATTTCGCCGCCGACGGCGCGCTCTACGTCTATCGGGACGCGGTGGCACGCAAGGCCGATCAACACCACGTCGAGCTGATGCGACGGCTGGGCATTCCGGTGCAGGAAAAGACCGGCGACGAAGTGTTGGCGATGGAGCCGGCGTTGAAGCCCGGCGTCGCGGCGGGCATTCTGCATCCGGGGGATGCACGCCTGCGGCCGGACCGCTACGTGGCCGGGTTGGCGCGACGCGTCCGTGAGCTGGGCGGGGTGATTGAGGAACACTGCACCGTCGATGATTTCCTGCTTGACAGCCAGCGTGTCAGAGGGGTCAAGACCGGGCGCGATGAACATCATGCCGAACGGGTCGTGCTGGCGCTTGGAGCATGGTCGCCGTTGTTGGCGAAGCGGCTCGAACTGCGCTTGCCGATGCAACCGGGCAAAGGCTATTCGATTACCTATTCGCGTCCGTCGATTGCGCCGGCGCGCCCACTGACGCTGTGCGAGGACTCGGTGTGTGTTACCACATGGCCATCCGGCTTCCGCCTTGGCAGCACGATGGAGTTCTCCGGTTTTGATACCACGCTCAATCGCACCCGCCTCGATGCCTTGCGCCGCGGTGCGGCGCGTTACCTGCACCAACCCGAAGGTGGCACGGTCGAGGAGGAGTGGTGGGGCTGGCGGCCGATGAGCGTGGATGAACTGCCGATCATCGGCCAGAGCACGCGCTGGCAGAACCTGCTCTATGCCACTGCACACGGCATGATGGGCATGAGCATGTCGACCACCACTGCCGAGCTGGTGATGGCGGCGATCTGTGGCAGCACCCCGCCAATCGACCCGGCTCCGTACTGGCCCGGTCGATTCAAGTTGTAGTCAATGCGCGGTGGCTACAGTGGCGCCATCCATCCGGGATCATTCCATGAAAAGACTGTTGCTGATCGTGTTGCTGGGGACGTTGTCGGTGTCGGTGGCAGCGGCGCAAAGCGCGCGGGCGCGGCTCGATGCCTTCACCCAGGGCATTCACGCCTTGTCGTGCCGTTTCACGCAAGTGACCACCGACGCCCAGGGCGTGGTCAAGTCCACGCTGCAAGGCCAGTTGGCGCTGGCGGCACCGCGGCAGTTCCGTTGGCAGACCGCGCCGCCATCGGCGCAGTTGATCGTCGCCGACGGCGCCCGTGTGTGGATTTACGACCCCGATCTGGATCAGGTCACGGTGCGGCGGCAGAGCAGTGCGGAGGCGCACAGCCCGCTGACGGTGTTGACCGACCTCAAGCAGATGGACAAGGAGTTCAAGACCGCCGAGCTCGGCCAGCGCGACGGGCTGCAATGGTTGCAGTTGACGCCGCGGGTGGCGGATGGCGAGTTTCAGCACGCCGAACTCGGTTTCAATGCCGCCGGCGAGTTGGCGCAGATGCGCTTCGAGAACAGCTTGGGTGGCCGCTCGGAGATTCGGTTCGCCGATTGGCAGCGCAACCCCGCATTGCCGCCGTCGAGCTTCGAGTTCACGCCGCCGGCGGGAGCGGATGTGATCGGTGATGCGGTCGAGGTGCCGGAAGTGCGTCCGCTGGGAAACTGAGCCGCCGCGATGATCCATCGTCTGCCGCGCTGGGCGCTGATTGGTGGCGTGGTGCTGGCGTTCATTGCCGGCATGATCAATGCCGTCGGGTTTTTGACATTTCGTCATCAGGCAATCACCCACATGACCGGCACCACTTCGCTGATCGGGGTGGCTGCGGCCGCGGGGAATTGGGATTCGCTGTTGCATTTCGGCGGTCTGTTGATTGCCTTTGTTCTGGGTTGTGCCGCCAGTGGTTTTATCACCGGCGACAGTGCGCTGCGGCTGGGGCGGCGTTATGGTTTCGCGCTGGCGCTGGAGTCGCTATTGTTGTTGGCGGCGGTGCCGTTGCTGCACGCGCAGATGGACGCGGGCTTGTGGTTGGCGGCGGCCGCCAGCGGCCTGCAAAACGCCATGGCCGGCACCTACAGCGGGGCGGTGATCCGAACCAGCCATGTATCGGGCATCAGCACCGATCTCGGTACCTGGCTCGGCCACTGGTTGCGTGGGGTGCCGGTGGACCGGCGCAAAGTGCAGCTCTATCTGGCCTTGTTCACGGGCTTTCTGGCGGGCGGTGTCGCCAGTGGCGTGGTCTTTGCCCACTGGCAGGAACGCACGCTGTTGCTGCCGGCGGTTCTGACCGGCCTGAGTGGCGTACTCTACACCGTGTACCGGCACCGGCATCCGCTGGCGACGCCAGACGCCTGAGTTTCCTTCAGTCAGCCAGCTCGCAACGGTTGCGGCCGCCGCGTTTGGCTTGGTAGAGCGCGGCGTCCGCGCGTGCCAGCCAGTTCTTGAGGGTTTCGCCTGGGCGCCGTTCGGCAATGCCCACGCTGGTGGTGACGGCGATCTTCTGGCCCTCGAACAGGATTGGCGCTGCTTGCACCGCATCGCGGATGCGCTCACACGTGGCCATGGCCTGTGCCGCCACCGTGGCGGGCAGACACAATACAAATTCTTCGCCGCCAAAGCGCCCCAGCAGGTCCTGCGCACGGCATTGCCGGCGCACGCTTGCCACCGTTTCACGCAAGGTCGCGTCGCCGGCCAGATGGCCGTAGTGATCGTTGATGCGTTTGAAGTGATCGAGGTCGAGGATGGCAATCGAGTGCGCTTGCTGATCGTCCGCGTGACACAATTCCTCGGCGTACTGCATGAAACGACGACGGTTGAAGGCGCCGGTCAACTCGTCGGTGTTGGCGAGTTTGTCGAGGCGGCTGTTGGCGGCCCGCAAATCGGTGGTGTGGGCGTCGATCTGCCGCTGCAACTGGATCGCCTGCCGGTGCAGATAGGCGGTGCGCGCGTGAACCAGCGCCAACACCAGTCCGAGCAACAACAACAAGCCGGCGGCGCGGGCCGGCCAGGTTTCGTACCACCGGGGGTCGACCACGACATCGATCGTGCTTTCGACCGTGCGCGGGTGCAGCTCCAGCGTGGTGGCGCGCAATTTGAGCTGAAACGCGCCGTGCGGCAGGTTGGTGTAGATCGCGGCTGGCAGGGTGCCGCTGGCGAGCGGGTTCCAGTCACGGTCGAAACCCTCCAGGCGATAGGCGTATCGAGTGGTGCTGGCGCGGCGATAGTCGAGCAAGGCGAAGCCCAGGCGCAGGTTTTGGCCGTGCTGGATGTGGATTGGGCGCTCGGCAGTCGGCAGCGCGGCGTAGGGTAGTTCCCTGCCGTCGATTATCGCGCGCGTGATGACCAACGGCACCGGGGGAGCAGGTCTCTCGGTTTGATC
>DASSXP010000228.1:0-2098 GCA_035703755.1 Rhodanobacteraceae bacterium
TGCGATGAACATCCTCGGCTGCCTCGATGTCGCCACCAGCGGCAGCTACGAATTCGAGGGCGTGAAGGTCGAACAGCTGACACGCAACGAGCGCGCGCTGCTCCGGCGCAACTATCTTGGCTTCGTGTTTCAGGGCTTCAACCTGCTGGCGCGCACCACTGCGCTGGAGAACGTCGAGCTGCCGCTGATCTATCGCGGCGAGCCGGCGGCCGCGCGTCATGCTGCGGCACGTGCCGCCCTCAAACAGGTGGGGCTCGAAGGTTGGGATCACCATACGCCGGCCGAACTCTCCGGCGGTCAGCAGCAGCGCGTGGCCATCGCCCGCGCCATCGTCACCCGCCCCCACGTGCTGCTTGCGGACGAGCCGACCGGCAACCTCGACAGTCACACCAGCCAGGAAATCATGAACCTAATCAGCGGGTTTAACCGCGAGTCGGGCATCACCGTGCTGATGGTCACCCACGAGCCCGAGATGGCGGCCTACGCCAAGCGCGTCGTCCGTTTCGTCGACGGCCGCGTCGACAGCGACCGCCGCAACGGGGAAGACGCCTGATGTTGTGGAATACACTGCAGCTCGCGCTGCGCTCGATCCGGCGCAACCTGATGCGCTCCTTCCTCACCATCCTCGGCGTCGTCATCGGCGTCGCTGCCGTCATCACCATGGTCACGCTGGGCAACGGCGCGACGAAATCGGTATCGGACCAGATATCCAGCATGGGCAGCAACCTGCTGATGGTGATGCCGGGCCAGCGCTTCGGCCCCGGCGCCGTGCCGGGCGCACCCTTCAAGAGCGCCGACGTCGAGGCCGTGCGCAGCCAGATCGCCGGCATCAGGCTGGTCGCACCGGTGGTGAACAAGTCGGCGACTGCGGTGTATCAGGCCAACAACTGGACCACCGGGATTACCGGAAGCAGCAATGACTATTTCGAGGCCGGGAACTGGGAAATCGCTGCCGGTCGCGGCTTCAGCGAAGCCGAGGAGCGGTCAGGCAAGGCCGTGTGCGTGATCGGTGAAACCGTGCGCAACAAGCTGTTCGGCCGGCAAAATCCGGTGGGCAGCCAGATCCGCATCAAGCAGTTTTCCTGCGAGGTGATCGGCCTGCTGAAGGCCAAGGGCCAGTCGTCCATGGGCTCGGACCAGGACGACGTGGTGGTGATGCCGCTTCGCACCGTGCAGCGGCGGCTCTCGGGCAACCAGGACATCGGCCGCCTGAGCATCTCGGTCAAGGAGGGCGTCTCGATCGATGCGGTCAAGGAGCAGCTCACCCTGCTGCTGCGCGAGCGTCGCAACATCGGCGAAAACGAGGACGACGATTTCCGCGTAATGGACACCCGGCAGATCGCTGAGACGCTGACCAGCACCACCCGGATCCTCACCATGCTGCTCGGTGCCGTCGCGGCTGTCAGCCTGCTGGTGGGCGGCATCGGCATCATGAACATCATGCTGGTGTCGGTCACCGAGCGCACCCGCGAGATCGGCATCCGCCTCGCTATCGGCGCACTGGAACGGGAGGTGCTGCTGCAGTTCCTTATCGAGGCGGTGGTGCTGTCGAGCCTGGGTGGCCTGATCGGCGTCGCGCTCGCGACCGGCGCCTCGATCTTCCTCGCCGGGCTGATTGACATTCCCTACCTGTTCGACCCAACCATCAACCTGCTGTCCTTTGTCTTTTCCGCCGCGATCGGGGTGATCTTCGGCTACTTTCCGGCCCGCCGGGCGGCGGGGCTCAACCCGATCGACGCCTTGCGGCACGAATGAAATTTCTGGCCTCACTGGTTTGCCCTGAAAGGATCTCGACATGAAGCGACTGCCCACCTATTTTCTCTCTCACGGCGGCGGTCCGTGGCCATGGATGACAGGGCCGGTTCGCGAGCACTACCGCGGGCTCGAGGCATCGCTGCAAACAATCGCGCGCGAACTCGGCAGCAAGCCCCGTGCGGTGCTGGTGGTATCCGGTCACTGGGAAGCGGCCGAGTTCAGCGTGATGGCGAGCCCGAACCCGGGCATGATCTATGACTACACAGGATTTCCAGAGCACACCTACGCAGTCCGGTATCCCGCGCCCGGCTCGCCGGAACTGGCTGGCCGCGTGCAGCGTCTG
>DASSXP010000311.1:0-3572 GCA_035703755.1 Rhodanobacteraceae bacterium
GACCCTGCCGGAAGGTTTCCAGCGTTCGGAGTTCCTGCTCGACCACGGCGCGATCGACATGATCGTCGACCGCCGCGAGATGCGCGACAAGCTGGCCGACCTGCTCGGCATCCTGACCCGGGCCGATCGCGCGGCCTGAGAGGTTGTGAGTTTTTCAACCTCTCGGGTCGGGTACGCCAGTGCCTGATTCGCGTGAGCACGTGCGGGCATGTGCCGGTCGTGCGATAGAAGAAAACCACAGGCCCTGAGTCGAGGCATGTGGGTTGGTCATCAGCGATGCCGCCTGCGGGCGGCATCGTCGTATCCGCCGCAGGGTTTTCCACAGCGGCTGTGGAAGTGTTGCGGGCAAACCCTGTGGACAAGCGCGATTCCCCACTTGCCGATCAGTGACTTGCTACGCGCTGGTCACCAACTGTCCAGCTCGCGGTGACCGGTTTCGCGCGTTCGCCGCATGCGTGCGGCGCAAGTTTTCCACAGCGGGTGTGGGTGTCTTCTGTACAAGCCTGTGGACAACCGTCGTTCGCCTTTTGCCGGCAGCCACTTGGCTCACTTTGTCGATTTTTTGAGCGGTCGCGCGAAGTTCTCCACAGCGATTGTGGAGCGTGCCGGGTAAAGCCTGTGGACAAGTAGGCTATCTGTCTGAGCACAAAGGAACTCGCTACGGCGTGCGCAAAGGCTGCGCAGCGAGCTGGCTCGGCGAGCTGGCTCAGATCGTCATCGGCCACAGCCAGATCGCTGCGCCACCCACGCCGCTGCCAAGCGCGATGGCGGCAAGCACATCGCTGGGATAGTGCAGCCCCAGGACCACTCGCGAAACTCCCACCAGCGTGGTGAAGCCCAGCAGCAAGGGTGCCAGCTGCGGATACCAGGCCAGTGCCACCACGGTAAAGCCCACGGCCTGCAGGGTGTGCCCCGAAGGGAAACTGAACTCATCCAGCGGCGGCATGCGGGCGATGACGCCGGGGCAGGCGCGGTAGGGGCGCGGTCGGCGGGTCCAGCGCTTGAGTGCGCGGTACAGCAGCAGGGCCGTCAGGCCGGTGAGTGCCATGTGCACGGCCGCGGACAGGCCGCGCTGACCACCCAGCATGGCCAGTGCAAGCATCAGCGTGTACCAGAACACGCCGTCGCCGAGCCGGCTGACGCCGCCGAAGAACATGCCCACCACGCGCCGCCCGCCCCAGTGGTTGGCGAACACGCAGACGCGGCGATCCAGTGCGAAACGCGGCCCGGGCAGGAGATCAGAAGTGGGCAGTGACGGCGGCGTGCTCATGCAGGTTCTCCTCGGCCATCTCGCGCAGCAGGGTTTCGAAATCGCGGATCACCGATTCCGGTGAAAGCCCGGCCACGCTGGCGCGGGCAGCGCGGCCCATGTGGCGGATCAGGGCAGGGTTGCCGGCGAGCCGCACCGTCGCATCGATGAAACCCTGCGCGTCGCCGGATTCGATGCCATAGCCGTTGACGCCGTGGTCGAGATGCTCGCGCGCCGCGCCTTGCGCATACGCAACCACCGGCAGGCCGGCGGCAAGAGCCTCGATGATCACGTTGCCGAAGGTTTCGCTGAGGCTGGGGAACGGGAACAGGTCGGCGCTGGCGACGTGACGCGCCAGCGCTTCACCGCGTTGCATCCCGGCGAAAATGAAGTCCGGGTGCGCTGCCTGCAGCGCAGCCCGCGCAGGACCATCGCCGACCCAGACGTAGCGCGCCTGCGGCTGTCGCTGGTGGATCGCGCCGAAGGCCTCGATCGCCAGTTCGAGATTCTTTTCCGCCGCGATGCGTCCCACGTAAAGCACCACGGGGGTGGCGGCGTCGACGCCCCAGCTGGCGCGCAAGGCGTCGTCGCGCCGACCCGGATGGAAGAGCTGCGTGTCCACGGCGCGGCGCAGCACGCGTGCGTTGGTGATGCCCATGGCATGCAACTCCCGTGCGAGTGTGTCGGTCGGCACCAGCGTGGCAGCGGTGCGCTGGTGAAAGCGGCGCAGGTAGCCGCGCAGCAGCGGCGCGAGCAAGCCCACGCCGTAATGGCTGGCGTAGTGATCGAAGCGGGTGTGGAAGCCACTGCACAGCGGGATATCCAGTTGCCTGGCGGTGCGTGCCGCCGACCAGCCGAGCGGACCTTCGGTGGCGACATAGACCACGTCGGGCCGTTGCCCTGTCCATTGCGGCTGCAACACACCTCCGGCCGGCCAGCCGAAGCGCAAGCCGGGATAGCGGGGCAGGGCGGCGCCGCGCAGCTCGATCACGTCGATGCCGGGTTCAGCGCGGGATGGTTGCGGCTGGCGCGGTCGCACCAGCTGGATATCATGCCCGCGCGCGGCGAGACCGCTGGCGAAGCCATGCACGGTCAGCGCGACACCGTTGATCTCGGGCGGATAGGTTTCGCTGACAATCGAGATGCGCATGACCATGTCCGTGCCGGTTTGCCGCAGCATCGCCGCGTGGCGTTGCGACGGCATGGCGGATGCATGACGTGGCGCTTACACTGAAGCCTGTTTTTTTCCGCTGGAGACCGACGATGAAACGCATCCTGCTTGCCCTGGCGCTGACGGGGCTGACCGCCACCGCGATCGCCGCCGATGCTCCCGGCTTGCCCACCACGGCCGCGCCGGCCGGTGCGGAGGTCTACATCATCTCGCCCAGCGATGGTGCCACCGTGGGCCAGGAAGTCACCGTGCGTTTCGGCCTGAAGGGCATGGGCGTGGCGCCCGCCGGGATCGGCAAGGAGCACACTGGCCACCACCATCTGCTGGTCGACGTCGATACGCTGCCGGCCGCGGGCCAGCCGATCCCGGCCGACGCGAACCACATCCACTTCGGCGGTGGCCAGACCCAGACCACGCTGAAGCTCGCGCCGGGAACGCATACGCTGCAACTGGAGCTGGGCGACCAGCATCACGTGCCGTTCGAACCGGCGCTGGTGTCGAAAAGGATCACGATTCACGTGAAATGACCGGTTCTGCCCTCGTCGTTCCGTTCGGAGGCCGCCATGAAACAACTCTTGTTCGTTTTCGCCTTGAGTGCGCCGTGCCTTTCGATGGCTGCGGGTGTTCCGGCACAGGCGCCCGCGGCGCAATCCGGGGCTGTCGCCAAGCCGGCCAAGTCGCCCAGCCACCGGCCCTTGATCGACGTGAAATTCGTGCTGGTACGAGCCCCGCCGGGAGAGAACGACGCTCCGCAGCTTGATTTCGGCAACGGCAAACCCGCCATCGTGCCCTTGCCGTCGTCAGGCTGGGGCACCGTACCTCTAGGTGCAGATCGCACCAATCCCAATGCTTACTGGTGCCGCAACTGGGGGTGCCGCTCGCATTGAATGATGGGTGTGGCAGCCGACGTCATCAGTCGTTGCGGTCGTTCACGATAGCCGCAGGATGGGTCATGTACGGGTCCTGGCCGCGGACGACGGGTAGCGTGAAAGCGGCCATCGGCTTGTTCGCGTTGATCGGCTAAAATCTGTCGTTCCGCGCCTTCCGAAGATATCCATGACCGTACGCACCCGCTTCGCCCCCAGCCCCACCGGTTTCCTGCACATCGGCGGTGCGCGCACTGCGCTGTATTGCTGGCTCGAATCGCGCCGT
>DASSXP010000051.1:0-8236 GCA_035703755.1 Rhodanobacteraceae bacterium
ACTGCGGAGTAACTGACCGATTGGCCCTTGGCCAACGGCAGCGACCGCGGAAGCCACAAGCGCACGCGGCCGCTCCAGGCTTCGCTCTTGGCCATCGGGTGCTCGAAGCCGAACCACTCGTTGCCGGCGACCACCGGCGAGCCGTCCACGCTGCCCTCGACGATGGCAGCGGGTGCCTTGAGGCCGAACAACTCGACCCGCTGGATCGGCAGGGCGGCCTTGAGTGCGGTGATGGTGACGATTTCACGCAGATACTGCGCGCCTTCGCGCTGCACCAGTTTCCAGTCGAGTTGCACGCGACCCGCCGCATCGCCGAAACGCGCCGCGACCACCTGCCCCGGCGAACGCACGGCCAATCGTGAGGCATCGGGTTCGGCAGCCAGCGTCGACAACGCTGGCGCCTTGAGCAAACGCAAATTGCTGCTGTCGAGCCGGGAGCCGTCCGCCAACACCAGCGCGAACGGCGTCGTGACCTCGATGCGCTGCTGATTGAGGGTGTCGTGGACCGCCAAGGACGTGAGTTTGCCCTGATCCACTTGCCACTCGGCCTGAACGGCGGCGTTGCCAATGCGATTTGCCGACGCCGCCTGCCCCATGCCGGGCAACGCCACACACGCGATGGCGGCAAACGTCAGCAGGCGGCCGTACAAAGCCCGCGCGGGCCGGTCGTTGTGGCGTCGTGCGCCAGTGGCGTGTGTGTTCATGAAAACCTGTCCGCGATCAATCGATCACCAAGCATTGCACCAAGGCGACGGCACCGCCAGCGCGACGCGCGTGGCATGGCGCACGCCGGACTTGCGCGCTTCATGCGAATCATTATCATTTGCACGATTCAGATCAACTCCTCCACCTGACCGCCCGCCGCCAGTCACGTGGCCCCGCCACTTTCGCCCGCAACCGGTTTCTCGTCACCCAAGCGTTTGCCCGCGAAGGAAGACCCATGTCCGCACCGTTTGCCGCCATGCGTCCCGCCCTGTTGACGCTTGCCATTGCACCGGTGTATGGCCAGTCGTATCTCGCGGCAGAGGATCTCTCGGCGCGGCTGCGCGCCGTGCACACCGACAAGACGCGGCTGCTGCTGGTGGGCTATGGCGCCCGCACGGCCGCGGAGGCCACCGCGATGCGCGCCGACCTGCTGCGTATCGGTGGTTTCGCCAGCACGCTGGACGGCACCGCCGTCGACGCCGTGGTTTACCCCGCCGGCCGTGATGCCGCCAGCAAGGCATTGCGCGAACAGGCCATTGCCGCCCTCGGCGCGGCCCACGGCGCCGTGGTGCTGCCGCTGGCTTTCGCGCCGCGCGATGACAGCATGATGGATTTCGCCGGCTGGTACGCCGGCGAGCTGCCGGACGATGCCGAGGCAGCCAACTCACCCATCGCCAGCGCCGACGCGCTGGCCGAGTGGATGGCCCACGCCAATGCCGCGCTCACTCTGCAACAGCGACCCGCCAGCGGCAAGGAAGTCGGCGTGATCGTGCTGGCCCACGGCGCCGATTGGTTCTGGAACCGCGACATCATGCAGTCGCTGGAGCCACTCAATAACAACCACACGCTGGCGTGGGCTTTCTCGATGGCCGATCCGGTGGTAGTGGAACGCGCGGTCCGTCAACTCGAAGCCGAAAACGTGCGTGGCATCGTGGTGTTGCGGGTATTCGGTATGGCGAGCTCGTTCAAGCGCAGCGTCGACCGCATGATCGGGGCCGATGTCGCTGGCGCAACGGATGCCGGGCACGCGGCGCACGCCAAAGCCGGTCACGCGCACGAAATGGCCATGATGGGCCACGATCACGGCGTCATGGGCCACAGGAGCCTGGCCGCCGCGCCGCGCATCCGCAGCCGCCTGCCGATGGTCACCATCGGCGGCGTCGCGGACAGCCCGCTGTTCGCGCGCGCCCTGTTGCAGCAGGCCAACGCACTCAGCAAGCAGCCCGCCAAAGACAGCGTGATTCTGGTCGCCCACGGTCAAGGCGACGACACCGCCAACCAACGCTGGATCGATCTGCTGAACAGCCTGGCTCGGCAGATGCGCGCCGATGGCGGCGATCGCTTCCGCACCATCCGCGTCGCCACCTGGCGTGAAGACTGGCCCGAAAAGAGCAAGCAGGCCATCGCCACGGTGCGCGCGATGGTCGAACAGGCGAACCGCGACGGTGGCCGCGCGCTGGTGATCCCCGCCCGCACCAACGGCCGTGGTGCGGCTGATCGCTATCTCAAGGGGCTGGACTTCGGCTGGGGCCACGGCTTCGCGCGAAGCCCGCTGTTTGCCGAATGGGCTGAACACGAGGTGCAAGCAGGCATTGCCCAGCTCCACGCGGCTGACGAACAAACAACGGCGCCGCAGCACATGCATTGAGCCAATCTGGCGCCCACGGGGCGCTCCTGCACAAAACCCACGACCACGCGAGGAGCGGCCCATGGCCGCGATCGGGATTGCCGCTTGCACACGCGTAGGCCAGACCCTGGCCCGCCGATTTTGGCCCATCCGATCAAGATTCACGCTGTCGGAAGTTGAGCGGCAGCGGCGATGCCGGTATGACTTGGGCCGCGTTCGGCGGCTTGGGTCCACAGGCGCCACAGGTGGAGCAGCCATCGGCACAATTGCCGGTGGCTTGTTTCGGTTGCAGGCGCCGGCTCAGCGCCTGTGCAAAGCGCGAATCGGGCTGGCGTCCGAAGTGAATCGAGGCGGCGGCCATCCAGCGGTTGGTGAGTTGCGGCGCCAGCTTGCGAAACACCACCCACACGCTGACCAACACGATCACGCCAAGGATGGCGTATTGCAGCAGCAAACCGGAACTCATGAAAGAGCCCTCGTGATCTGATAAACAAGCAAGGACGCAACGTAGGCCATCACGAACTGATAGCCGAACGAGATCCACACGTTGCGCCAGGAGGCAGTCTCGCGCTTGATCACCGCCAACGTCGACATGCACTGCGGTGCGTAGGCAAACCACACCAGCAGCGACAAGGCCGAGGCCAGCGAGATATTGGCCGCCAGCGCCGGCACCAGACCACCCGCGTCACCGGCCACCGCGTACACCGTGGCCAGCGCCGCCACCGCCGTTTCACGGGCCGCGAAGGCAGGAATCAGCGCCAGGCTCATCTGCCAGTTGAACCCCAACGGCGCGAACACATGCGCCATCGCCTTGCCCATGCGACCGGCAAAACTGTAGTCGATGGCGGGCTCGGTGGCACCGGGCGGCGGGCCGGGAAAGTTCGACAGCGCCCACATCAGGATCGTCAGCGCCAGAATCACGCCGGTCAGCCGCTTCAGAAAGATCATGCCGCGCTCGTACAGGCCGATGCCGACATCGCGCAGCTTGGGCAAGCGGTAGGAAGGCAATTCCATCATCAAGGCGTGCTCGCTTTGGTCACGACGGATACGCTTCATCACCCAGCCCACCAGCATGGCGCCGAGGATGCCGGCCGCATACAGCGCAAACAGCACCACACCTTGCAAATTGAAAACGCCAAACACCGACTGCGCGGGAATAAACGCCGCGATCAGCAAGGCGTACACCGGCAAGCGCGCCGAACAGGTCATCAAGGGCGCGACGAGAATGGTGGCAAGACGGTCGCGCGGATCGGTGATCGAGCGCGTACCCATGATGCCCGGGATCGCGCAGGCGAAGCTCGACAGCAACGGGATGAAGGAGCGCCCGCTCAAGCCCACCGAAACCATCAGCCGATCGAGCAAAAAAGCCGCACGCGGCAGGTAGCCGGACTCTTCCAGCGCCAGGATGAAGAAGAACAGCACCAGAATCTGCGGCAGAAAGCCGAGCACGGTACCGAGGCCGCCGAAAATGCCCTCGTTGACCAGCCCCTGCAGCGGCCCGGCGGGCAGCCACGCCAGGCTTTGCTCGCCGAGCCAACCGAAGGCGTCGGCGATGAGATCGGTCATCGGCTTGCCGAGCGAATACACCGCCTGGAACACCAGAAACATCACTACCGTGAGGATCGCCATGCCGAAAACCGGGTGCAGCGCCCAGCGATCCAGCGCGTCATCCAGTCGGGCGGTGGCGCGCGGCATCCTGACTGTTGCCTCCATCAAGGCCCGTACTTCGGCATGCAAATCGTCCGCTGTCGCATCCGCAGCGGCCGCCACGGCCTTCGGCATCGGCAACTCGTCATCCACCCGCGCTACCAGCGCACGCGCGCCATCGCGCTCAACCGCTACTGTTTCCACCACCGGCAGGCCCAGCCGCCGCGACAGCTCGGCGACATCGATTTCAATACCGCGCCGGCGCGCTGCATCCATCATGTTGAGCGCCAGCACCACCGGCCGGCCCAAGCGCTGCACTTCCAGCAAGAAACGCAGATGCAGGCGCAGATTGGTGGCATCGGCGACGCAGACGATGAGATCCGGCAGCGCCTCGCCGGGGTACTTGCCATGCAGCACATCGCGGGTGATCTGCTCGTCCGGGCTGACCACCTCAAGACTGTACGCACCCGGTAAATCCAGCAGCTGCACCACGCGACCGGAAGGCGCCACGAAGCGGCCCTCCTTGCGCTCGACCGTGACACCGGCGTAGTTGGCCACCTTTTGGCGGCCGCCGGTCAGCAGATTGAACAACGCGGTCTTGCCGCAATTCGGGTTGCCGACCAAGGCAATGCGCAATGCTTGTGCGCTCATCGAGCGGGCTCCAGCCGAATCGTCACCCGCTCGGCTTCCTTGCGCCGCAAGGCGAACCGGGTCGAGCCGATTTGCACCAGCAAGGGATCACCCCCCATGGGCGCCTGCGCAACCACACGCACCGCTTCACCGGCCACGAAACCGAGATCACGCAATCGCTGCGCGATCCGATCCGCGGTATGAGCATCTTCGACCTGCTCGACCGTGGCCGGCACGTTCTTGGTCAATTCATGGAGACGCACGGCCTGCAAACTCGAATAAGAATGGTTCGCATTGTATGCCTTTCGGCCCCGCGCTGCATCGGGCTCACGAGTCGCCGGTTCAGTCGGCGTCTCACCACACGGCCAGCGCGGATGCCGCCGCGCCATCGAGACCAATTGCAACCGGTCAATCTCCTGACCCGGTTATCATTTGCGCTTGCCCATGCCGTGGATCTCTTGCGTGACTGCCTGTATCGAACTGGAACACCGTGGCGCCATCGCCTGGCTGCAACTGGCCCGCCCCGAGGTCCACAACGCCTTCGACGACCACCTGATCGCCGAGCTCACGGTGGCGCTCGACACCTTGGCGGACAACCCGTCCGTGCGGGCGCTGGTGCTCAGCGGTCAGGGCAGCACCTTTTCCGCCGGCGCGGACCTCAACTGGATGCGCCGCATGGCCCGCGCCAGCGCGGAGGAAAACCGCGACGACGCCCTGCGCCTGGCGCGGCTGCTGCGAACGCTGACGTTCTTCCCCAAGCCGGTATTGGCGCGGGTCAACGGCTCGGCCTATGGCGGCGGCGTCGGGCTGGTCGCCTGCTGTGACATCGCCATCGGTGTCGAGGGCGCCAAGTTCGCGCTGAGTGAGGTCAAGCTCGGGCTGGTTCCCGCCACCATTGCGCCTTACGTGGTGCAGGCAATCGGCCCGCGTCACGCCCGTCGACTGTTCATCAGCGGCGAAGTTTTCGACGCGACCGAGGCCGCCCGTATCGGCCTGCTGCACCAATGCGTCGGCGCCGACCTGCTCGACGAGGCACTCGACCGCCAACTGCATTTTCTGCTCAAGGGCGGCCCCATCGCCCAACACGAAGCCAAGCTGCTGGCCCTGCGCACCGTTGGCATGAGCCGTGAGAGCGCCGAGCATATCGACCAGAGCAACGCCGAGCTGATCGCCCGCTTGCGCGTCTCCCCCGAAGGCCAGGAAGGCCTCAGCGCCTTTCTCGACAAGCGCCCACCCATCTGGGCCTCGAAGAAGATCGTCTGACGCGGATTGGCGCGGATCAACGCAGAACGAAAGCCCGGAGCGGGCAAGGGATCCGCGAGCCTGCCGATATACTGGCCAATCATCGCGAGGGATTTCACACGCAATGTTTGACAACGTACTGATCGCCAACCGCGGCGAAATCGCCTGCCGCGTGATCCGCAGCTGTCGCAAGCTCGGCATCCGCGCCATTGCGGTGTATTCGGACGCCGACCGCGACGCCCAGCACGTGCGCCTGGCCGACGAAGCCTGGCCCATCGGCGGCAACACGCCGGCCGAATCCTATCTGCGCATCGAGGCCATACTGGATGCCGCGAACAAGAGCGGCGCGCAAGCCATCCATCCCGGTTACGGTTTTCTTTCGGAGAACACCGCCTTCTCGCGCGCCTGCCAGGACGTCGGCATCGTCTTCATTGGCCCCGATCCCGAGAGCATCGAGGCGATGGGTTCCAAGGCCGCGGCCAAACACCTGATGGCGAAGCACGCGGTGCCGCTGGTGCCCGGCTACGACGGCGACAACCAGGACAGCGCCTATCTGGCCGAGCGTGCCCGCGAACTCGGCTACCCGCTCATCATCAAGCCCTCGGCCGGCGGCGGCGGCAAGGGCATGCAGATCGTGCGCGCGGACGGCGAATTTCCCGAGGCGCTGGCCACCGCGCAACGCGTCGCCAAGGCCGCGTTCGGCGACGCGTCGATGCTGCTGGAGCGCTACATCGAGCAGCCGCGCCACATCGAGTTCCAGGTGTTCGGCGACCGCCACGGCCACGTCATCCACGTCGGCGAGCGCGAATGCTCGGCACAGCGTCGCTACCAGAAAGTGCTGGAGGAAACCCCCTCACCCTTCCTCTCGCCCGCACGCCGCAAGGCCATGGGCGACGCCGCCGTCGCCGCCGCGCGCGCGGTGAACTACGTCGGCGCGGGTACGGTGGAGTTCATCGTGGCGCAGGACGGCAGCTTCCATTTCATGGAAATGAACACGCGCCTGCAGGTCGAACACCCGGTCACCGAAATGACCCATGGCATCGATCTGGTGGAATGGCAGTTGCGCGTCGCCAACGGCGAGCCGCTGCCACTGACGCAGGAGCAAGTCGTCTCCCACGGCCACGCCATCGAAGTGCGCCTCTACGCCGAAGACCCCGAGCAGAACTTCCTGCCCGGCTCCGGCCAGCTGCGCACCCTGCGCCTGCCCGCGCCCTCCGCCCATGTCCGCCTCGACGGCGGCGTGACCGAAGGCGACACGGTGACGATCTTCTACGACCCGATGATCGCCAAACTGATCGTGTGGGACGAGGATCGCCCGCGCGCATTGACCCGGATGCGCCAGGCACTGGCCGCGTGCGAAATCGACGGCCCCAAGGCCAACATTGCTTTCCTGGAACGGCTGGTGCGCCACCCGGCCGTGGTCGAGCACCGCATCGACACCGGCTACCTCGACCGTCACCTGGATGAATTCGTGACCGGTGACAGCGAACCGGATACGCGCACCCTGTTCGCCGCCGCCTGCGCCGCCCTGCTGCACGACGAGGCGGCGATGATGGCCGATGCCGCCGACCCGCATTCCCCCTGGGCACGCGCCGACGCCTGGCGCATCGGCCACGCCGGCAAGCGGGTGATCGCGCTGGCGCGCTTTGATGCACGCTTCGAGATCGAGGCCTGGGGCGACACCGGCAACTATCGCTTGCAGCATGGCGACACGACCTGTGCGGTTCGCGGCGCCCGCTACGACGGCCACACCCTCACCGCCCGCTTCGATGCCGAAGCCGAACGCCACGCGCTACGCGCCGATGCCCGCCGCGTGCTGCTGCACGACGCCGCTGGCCAGCGCTGGCGCCTCGACCGCGTCGCCGCCTACGCCTGGGAATCGAAGGACGCCGCCGGCGGCAATCAAGTCGCCGCACCGATGCCGGGCCGCATCGTGCTGGTCAAGGCCAAACCCGGTGACGTGGTCGAGGAAGGCCAGGAACTCCTGATCATGGAAGCCATGAAGATGGAGCTGACGCTCAAAGCCCCGCGCGCCGGCACCATCGAGAACATCGACGCCACGCAAGGCGAGTTTGTGCAGGCCGATGCGGTGCTGGTGCGCTTCCGGGAGTAACGCGGAGCCACCGCGGCCCGCGTTACCCGGCGGCCTTATGCCGCTGATGGCTGATACCGGAAAGCATGCGACTTTGGAGGCACCGGTTCGGCTCGGTATAGTGACGGGCTTTCCGTCACCAATCCCTGTGCCAATGGCCGACGCTCGCCGCTATTTCGATCTGCCCTCGCCGTTCCCGATGAAACGCGGCGGCGCGCTGCAGCAGGCGCGTCTGGCCTACGAGACCTGGGGCCAACTCAACGACGCCCACAGCAATGCCATCCTGATCCTCA
>DASSXP010000157.1:0-2292 GCA_035703755.1 Rhodanobacteraceae bacterium
GGCCCGCGCCAACGCCCCAGTCATCCGGTTCCATCACGTTCAATTCAAGGACTCGCCATGAACCTGCCCGCATCGCCCATCTCTTGCCGTCTTTTGCATCGCCCCGTTCTTGGCATCGCTTTGCTGCTGGGCCTCGCCGCAGCGACATCCGCATCTGCAGCGGCAAGTGGCGACGGCCGGGACTGCGCGCCCATCGGCGCGCTGCCGAACTACTTGCCGAAGGGCCCGCCCGAGCGTTCGCCCTACGCCTTCCACCAGTTCCTCAAGGACGGCGACTGGGTCAGCGTGGCCGGCGACTACTGCAAGCAGGAATACGACTTCAAGGATGGCAGCCAGGGCATGAGCACGCTGGAAGGGAACTACAACTACAAGGCGCAGTTCGCGCAACTGGGCATCACCATCACCCGCAACTACAACGACGGCGAACTGTACGGCGTGCTGCGCAAGGGCGGCAAGGAGACCTGGGTCGACGTCAGCCCCGGCGCGGACGAGGTCGACGTCACCGTGGTGACCAAACAGCCCGCGCCGCAGATACTGCTGCCGCCTTCCGGCAACGATTACCGCTTGCTCGGCCACATGCCCAACTACGTCGCCGGCACGCCTGACAAGAAGCACTTCGACCAGTACGAGTTCACGGTCAAGGATGCCGACACCGATGGCAACGACTCCCACCCGGTCAAGGTCCAGGGCACCTATTACAAGGTCCGCTATGACCTGACAGATGGCGCCAAGGAGCCGTCCTGGGCTCTGTCGCAGGCCAATTACCTGCACGCGTTGAAAGCGCTCGACGCCGAAATCCTGTTCGTCCAGGACGACGGCCATTCCTCGCTCGACGCTCGCTATGAGGACCACGGGACGCAGGTGTGGATGGAAGTGGTCATGTACAACGACGGCATCGAAGTCACCGCGGTCGAGGAGCACCCCTTCCAGGCCAGCATCAAGCCGGCACAGGCGAGCGAACTGAAAACCGCGCTCGACAAGGACGGCCACGTCGCCCTGTACATCAACTTCGATTTCAACAAGGCCACGCTGCGGCCCGATGCCGCGCCGGTGATCGCGCAAGTCGTGGCCCTGCTCAAGACCAACCCTGACCTCAAGCTCGCAATCGAAGGCAACACCGACAACGTCGGCGGCCACGACTACAACATGAAGCTGTCCGCCGATCGCGCCGCCACCGTGGTGGCCGAGCTGGTCAAGGACGGCATCGCAGCGGACCGCCTGAGCGCGTCTGGCAATGGCCCCGACAAACCGGTCGCCGACAACGACTCGAGCGATGGTCGCGCGAAGAACCGCCGCGTCGAACTGGTCAAGCCCTGAACCCAAGGAATCACGGCGATGAAGATACAAGCCTCATCCGACCAACTCGTGATCGACAACTCGCTCGCGATGCCGGTGATTGCCGGCATCGTGTTGGCGCTTGGCGGCCTCGCCATCGGCTTGCTCGGCTTTCTGAATCACCTGTGGTGGTTGTACCTGCTGGCGGCCGCGTTGATCGTCATCGGCACACTGGTAATCGCCTTCGCCAAAAGCACGCACGTCGTGCTGGCCAAATCCGGCGACAGCCGCATCACCGCCAAGACCTTGTTCGGGCAGGCGCAATCGCAGCGCTTCGCCTTGACCGGCGTCACCACCGTGCAACTGTCGAGCAGCCAGCGCCAGCGCCGCCGGCGCGATGCCGACGGCTCGGACCGCTACGACACCGAAGTGACATCCGTGATCGACCTCAAGACCGGCACCGGCGGCCTGATCCGCATCGGCAGCGAGACCCGCACGCTGAGTGTTGGCGGCCTGCTCGGTTCGCTGATCCAGTCGATTCCGTTGCAGGACGAAGCGAAGCAGATCGCCGATTTCATCGGTGTGCCGGTGCTGGCTTCCGAAGCCACCGACCTCGGTACCGGCACCGCCACCACTTTGGGTTGAATGCTGCGCTATCGTATTCGGCGCACGGCGCTGCGCCCAATCCCCTTTCCCACAGGACAAACGGCATGAAGTTGAGTACAGCAAACCGCAATCGGACGCGACTGTGTCTGGCCTTGGCCGTTGTGGTCATGGGTGCCGCCAATGCCGGCGGCTTGCAGGTCGCGCGCGTCGATCAGCCCGCCAACGCCGCGGCCGGCAAGCTGGCGACCTGGGTCATCACCAACCATGGCGAATCCGCACTCCACGCCGTGCGAGTGTTCGTCGACGGCCGCGAGGCCACGGGCTGTTCCGCGACCACGACACAAGGCAACCCATTCACTCTGGCCGGCCACCTGCGTGACGGCGACAGCGTGCGATGCAGTAGTGCCGCCA
>DASSXP010000166.1:0-6014 GCA_035703755.1 Rhodanobacteraceae bacterium
TGCACTGGACAGCCTTGGCTGCAACGCGACGCAGCTTGACCGGCTGGTACACATCAGCGGCGGCAGCACCTGCTGCGGCAGTTGCGGTTGATGTCCGCCGCGGGGTTGGCGCGTGCCAACCCCGTCGCGGCGGCCTTCAATGGCCGCTTTTTGCTTCCGCTGCCACCGGCGTCAGGCGCAAGTCCTGAAAATCGAAGCTGAAATCGGTACGCGGTGATATCGCCTTGATGCGCAGCCCGGTAATCTTGGCGTCGGCGTCCAGCAGGAAGGTGGCAAAGGCATCGGCATTGAGCGAGCGATCGTGCCAACGCACGATGAAGCTGTCGTGCTGCCAGGGACTCATGTCACCAATCAACTGCGAGGTATGCGCGAAGCGCATCACCAGCTTGCCGCGCTCCAGCGTGATATTGACATCGCCGTACCACGGATCGCGGTAGCTGCCGGCGTAGGCCGCGAGCGCTAGCGACGGTGGCGCATGCTTTGCCCGCGCATCGAGATGTTTCTGCCAGCTTTCATCGGCCTTGCCGATGCTTTTGGCCTGCGCAGCGGCGAAGGCGGCAACCCAGTCGGTTTTCGGGGCGTCGAGGTAGGCGTCCAGGATGCGCAGCGTGACGGCGTTGAAGGCCGCGCCGATTTCCTGATTGGTCAGCACCACCATGCCGAGATTCTGGCCCGGCACCAGCGTCACGCGCGACACCATGCCCGGCCAGCCGCCGGTATGCCACACCAGCTTCTGGCCGCGATAGTCGGACAGATGCCAGCCCTCGCCATAGCCCTGAAAATTGGGCGTGGCCGCGGCCAGCGCCGGCACGCTCGGTTTGCGTACCGGAATCGGCGTCAGCACCGACCACATTTCCTGCTGGCGTTTTTCGCTGAACAGTCGCAGCGGCTTGCCTTCCTTGTCCTTGCCATAGACGCCACCCGCCAGTTGCGCGGTGATCCACTTGGCCATGTCATGCACGCTGGAATAGATGCCGCCAGCGCCCGAGTTGTTGGCCCAGGCCAGTTTCATCGCGGGCTTCAGGTCCTTGAAGTCGTAGAGCGCGTGGCCGGTAGCGACGTCGGTATCGGTGGGCTTCAGTGCCAGATAATTGATGCGCGTGCCATCCATGCCCAGCGGCGTGAAAAAGTGCTGCTGAAGGAAGTCGGCGTAATCCTGCCCGGAAACTTGTTCGATCACCAGCTCGGCCACGGCAAACAGGATGTTGTCGTAGGCGTACTGGGCACGGAACTCGCCGGTGATCGGCACCCGTGCCAGCCGCTCGACGACTTCGCGGGTGCTGTAGTCGGTGGTCGGCCAGTACAGCAGGTCACCGGCGCCGAGGCTCAAGCCGCTGCGATGCGCGAGCAGGTCGCGGATGCGCATCGCATGGGTGATGTACGGATCGGACATGCGAAACCACGGCAGGTGGTCGATCACCCGGTCGTCCATGTCGAGCTTGCCCTGATCGGCCAGCATCGACAGCGCCGCCGCAGTGAAGGCCTTGGTGTTGGACGCGATCGCGAACAGCGTGTTGGCATCGACCTTGGCCGGCTTGCCGATTTCACGCAGGCCGTAGCCCTGCTCCAGCACCACCTTGCCATCCTTGACGATCGCCACCGCGATGCCCGGCACGCGGAATTCTTCGCGCACCTGATCGACGTAAGCGGTGAAATCCGCCAATTGCGGTGGCAGCAGCGTGGCCTGTGGCGCGGCGATCGCCGCGGTTTGCGCGGGGGCATCGGCGGCCAGCACCGGCAGTGCGAGTATCGATAGCGCCAACGCAGTGGCCAAGCCGCTTTGGCGCAAGCGCCGTTCAAACGTCAACATGTTGCAACTCCCATTTCGTTTTGCCTGTTTGCGGGCCGCGCGCCACGGCCAACCGCCCGCGTTCGTTCGCACCCTACTTTACCGCGTAGACGTTGTTGCCACGGTGCCGATCCGGCAGTACGTGATCCGGGTCGATGGTGGCGCCGGTCACGCGCACGTCACGATCGATGGCGACGGCAAAGTCCTTGTGTTGCTGCCAGGTTTCCGCCGGCAGGCGGATGCGTTCGCTCTTGCCATCGGCGAAATGCACTTCCAGCGTGGCCGGCAGCACCAGTTGATCGAGGTTGGCGATGGTGACGCGGGCGCGGTTGTCGGGCGGCCCGAAACGACGGCCCTTGGGCGCCGGGGTTTCTCCCACTTGCTTGATGCCGGTGACGGCAAGATCGAGTTGCCAGTTGTGCTCGAACCAGCCACGCCAGAACCAGCCGAGGTCCTCGCCAGCGGCATTGTCCATGGCGCGGAAAAAGTCCGACGGCGCCGGATGCTTGAAGGCCCAGGCGTGGGTGTATTCGGTGAACGCTTGATCGAACAGCTTCGGCCCGAGGATCTGCTCGCGCAGCAGCACCAGGCCCAGCGCGGCCTTGAAATAGGTCACCGGGTGGCGGTATTTCTCGCTGATGGTGTCGGGCTGGCTCATGATGGCCGGCGCCTCCGGGTCGGCCAGCAACGGCAGGATCTCGTCGACCGGATTGCCGCCCTTGGGCGCGTATTCGCTGTCGCGCTTGGGGCCGAACTCGCCGTGATTGAAGCGATCGGCAATCAAGACGTCGATGAATGTATTGAAGCCCTCGTCCATCCACGCGTCACGCCGCTCGTTGCTGCCGACGATCATCGGGTACCAGTTGTGGCCGACCTCGTGTGCGGTAAGGCCGAACAGGCCCATGCCACCGGTCTTCCACCAGTCGAACACGATGCCGGGGTATTCCATGCCGCCGGCGATGCCGGCTTCGGCAATCGCCACCGGCCACGGATACGGATACCAGCGCGAGAACTCCTCGACGCTGGCCTTGACGAATTCGGTGGAGCGATCCCAACCGCCATCCTTGAGGCTCTCGACCGGGTACGCCGACATCGCCAGCGCCTGCTTGCCCTGCGGCAGATTTATGCGCGCGGCATCCCATATGTAGGCGCGCGACGCGCCAAAAGCGACGTCGCGGGTGTTGTGCATGGTGAAACGCCAGGTCCGGGTGCCGGTCGCCACAGGCTGTTTCGCGACGTGCAACACCTCGGCCGGGGTCCGGATCAGCACAGTCTTGTCGCTGCGGCGCGCGGCATCCAGCCGCGTGCGCTCGGTGTGGCTCAGCACCTCGTCCGGGTTGGCCAGCTCGCCCGAGCCGACCACGATCATGTCCTCCGGCACGGTGATCGAATAATCGAAATCGCCGTACTCAAGATAAAACTCGTTGTTGAGATACGGCAAGGTATCCCAACCGCGAATGTCGTCGAACACCGCCATGCGTGGATACCACTGCGCGATCTCGAATACGTCCCCGTTTTTGGTCGGATACCAGTCGGTACGACCGCCGAACTGGTCGGGGATGTGGAACGCGTAGTCAATGCGCAGTGCCAGCGTACCGCCCTGCCCGGCCAGCGCGACCGGTAGCTCGACCCGCATGCGGGTGTCGCTGACAGTGTAGTCAAGTGGTTGTACCTTGCCATCGACCAGCAGCGCCACCTGGCGCAGGTCGTAGCCCGCCGTGTGCATGGCGGCCGGCGGATTGGCGCCACTGGTGAAGTTGCCGCGGGCATCCTGCCGGTAGCGGTTCTGGTCCAGATGCAGCCACAAATAGTGAAGCGGTTGCGGGCTCTGGTTGGTGTAGTGGATGACCTCGCTGCCCGTCAGCGTCTTGTTGACTGCGTCCAGCGTCGCGTGAATGGTGTAGTCGGCGCGGTTTTGCCAAAAGTCCGGCCCCGGCACGCCATCGCTGGCGCGATAGCGATTCGTCGCCTGCGGGTAATCGAACAGGGCGAAGGTCTGCCGCGGGTCGTACTGGCCAGCCACGGCATTGAGGGCAACGGCGCCTAGCGCCAGCCCGAGTATCCAGCAAGAACGGACGTTCATGGTTTGATTCCTCATTGTCCAACCGCACGCGGCAGCGCGGCCGTGGGGCGTGCCAGGTGGTACATCTGCCAGGCGATCTGTTTCAAAAGTCCCTGCCGGTCATCGCCGATCTGGTACAAGTCGAAGTGCGAACGATCGGGAATGAAGCGCACCTCGGCCTTGGCGCCCAACTGGTCCAGCACGGCTTTCAGGCGATGCGCCGCGCCGTCGAGATAAAAGGTGTCGGCGGTGCCGACGATGAGGTGGATTTTGCCGTCGAGATCGGCCTTCAGTGTCGGCCACTGGTTTGCGAGGCGATGCGCAATGTCGTAGTGCTCGCGCCAGTAGGCCGCCACCAGCGGATCAACGGCACCGGTGCTGCGGTCAAACAGTGGCAGTGGCCGGCCATCCGGGCCACGCGGCGAAAATACCCAGTCAAACGAGGACATCTGGCCGCCGTAGGCACCTTCTACCTGCTCCTGCCGCGCGAACTGCTCGAAGCTCGCCACCACCTTGCCATCGAACCGCACCAGGGGCCGCACACTGCCATCGGCGCGACGATAGACGTTCGCATCCGGCGCGTAGATGTCGACTCCGGTGAAATCGTGGAAGTCGCTCGGGTCAGGAGCGGTCGACCAGGTGCCGCCAAACACCTTCGGGTAGCGCACCTGCAACCATAACGTGGCCCAGCCGCCGGAGGAATGGCCTTGCAGGAAACGCCCGCTCGGCTTGGCATCCATGCGGTAGTGCGCTTCAAGGTAAGGAATCAATTCGGTGGTGAGCGCCTGCCCCCATGGGCCGTTGTTGACCGAGTCGGCGAACTCGTGGGTGCCGGTGGGGCCGGATTCGTCCAGCAGCACCCAGATCATCGGCGGCATCGCGCCGCTCGCCATGTCGGCATGCACGGCCACCGCGCGGCGCACCAGACTGCGCAAGGAACCGCCGAAGCCATGGGTGAAATACACCACTGGATAGCGCGAATTGACGTGCGTCTCGTAACCCGGCGGCAATACGACCCAACCACGCATGTGCACGGGGCGCCCCATGAAATCGCTCAGCGCCGGGCTGATGAAATCGATTGCACGGCTGGCCTTGTGCGCGGCCGCTACATTGGCCCGCAATGCGGTGTCGGTGACGCTGTCGGACACCTGCCAAGGGTCGGGATAGGCGGGCAACTCGCGTGTCAGGTGCAACACGGGTGGCGCGCTGGTCGGCCATTTGAGTTCCACCACCTCGCTCACCCAGTCGCCCGGCCCGCGGTTCGCGTAGGCGTAATCGTGGTTGACGTCGAGCACGGCTTGCAGCACGTAGTCACCCGCTGGCAAACTGGAAAACGGCCCGGGAAATGCGAGGCGGTCCGCATCGAAGCGGATCGGCTGCCCCGCCTTGAGCGCCGCGACTTCCATCGCCGCGATGTGCACTGCATCGGGGTCCAGTGGGCTTTCCCGCACCGCATCGATCTTGCCATCCCGCGACATCGCCCGCGCGGTGGCCACGGGTGCGGCAAACAGCAACAGTCGGCCGCTGCTCGGCGCGGAACCATTGCTCGGCGTGATTGCAACCTGAAACAGGCCGGAGGCGGCGCGCGGCACACCATCGGCCCACGCGGTGACCCAAGCCAGACTGCAAACCGCAGCCAGCACGACCAACAGCCGTCGCTTCCCCATGTGCATCCCCTCCCCGTTGTCGGATGCGCCTTTATCGCACATCCCTTGCGCCGACAACGCCGCCGGAAGTCATGCTTGCGCTGAAAAGCAGCGCTGATAAAGTCACGCAATTGCCACGGTACCGGTATCGCCATGCGTCATTTGAAGACCCTGTTGGCTCTCGCCCTGCTGCTGGGCCTGGCCCTCTGGCTGCGCCAGCCCGGCCCCGTGTCGGTGCCATCGAGTCCGGCCAGCCACACCGACAGCGGCAGCCACAGCGGGCTGCCCGCCTTCCTGCCACCCGAGGCCCACGACACGCTGGCCTTGATCGCCCGCGGCGGCCCCTACCCGTATTCGCGCGACGGCGTGGTGTTTCAGAACCGCGAACATCGCCTGCCAGCGGCGCCGCGCGGCACCTATCATGAGTACACCGTCAAGACCCCCGGCTCGCGCGACCGCGGTGCGCGCCGCGTGACGACGCACGATGCGGCCGATCACCTGCACGCCGAAGGCGGCA
>DASSXP010000302.1:0-9374 GCA_035703755.1 Rhodanobacteraceae bacterium
CATCGGTCGCGCCAGCTGCCTGGGCGCGCCGCACGACATGGCGGATCAGCGGCTCTCCGCCGAGCGGACGCAGCGGCTTGCCCGGCAGGCGGCTGGCGCCGTAGCGGGCCGGGATGGCAACGATGAACTCAAGGCTGTCTGGCATGGCTTGAATGATAGCCGCTGGCCTGAATGAAGTGTTTACAGAACGCGGCGCACAATCCACAGCCATCGCAGGGCGTGACGGCGTTCACGCGCATCGCATCGAAACTGTCGATCCGTCGATGGATGCGCTTTTACCGTGGCGCCATGCTGCGCCCCATCCGATTCCGGCGATAGCTCGCACTCCGCCGGGATCGATTTCACCCGTCCTCGCCCTGAACGAGTTCAACGCATGTCCAACTCATCCCGTCAGCCGGCGCGCACGACCGTGCGCCTTGCCGCGGCCGCGATTTTTGCCGCGACCGCCGCCCCCGTGGTCGCGCAGACCATCCACAACGCTCATCCGCGCATCCTGCTCGACACCACCACCTTGTCCAGCTTGCGCCAGCGCGCGCAGGCCAACACGCTGGAGTGGCAGAGCCTGAAGTCCTATTGCGATGAGGTCTTGCCCGGCGAAATCTATCCGGTGCAAGGCGATCCCTGGGGTTCACCGCCCAATATCGGCTCCAACTATCAGGGCATCGGCTACCTGACCGCCGTGCGCAATCTCGGCATGTGCTATCAGGTGCTGAAGAGCAGCAACCCCGGCCTCGCCAACCAGTACGGCGACAAGGCGGTCAAGGTATTGCGGGTGATTTCCGACCCGGCGCTGTTCAGCACCTTCGGTGGCGCCGGCGATGGCCAGCCTTGTCACGATTCGGGCTATGGCATCCGCAACTACGGCGTCGCTTTCGGCATTGGCTACGACTGGGTCTACGACCGCCTGAGCGGCGCCGACAAGACACGCATCATCGATGCCGCCAACAGCTGGATCAGCGCGTTGGAGACGCCGAACGACGCTGGCGGTTGCGATTACGCCAAACGCGTCTTCCCCAGCAACTATCACGCCGGTTATTTTCACGCCAAGGCGGTGATTGCCATGGGCACCTACGGCGACAACGACGCCGCACCGACGGAGTGGCAGAGCTGGCTCGGCGATTTCCGCAACGAGGTCCGGCCGTACTTCAACCAGTATTTTGCCGGCGGTGGCTGGCTGGAAGGCTTCGCCAACTACGCGCCGAGCTCGATCCTGCACATGTCGCTGCCCATCCGCGCGGTCAAGACCGCCACCGGCACTGATTTCGTCAACCCCACCGACGGCAGCCCCGCCTATCGTTTTCCGGTCGAGGGCGCGCTCTATCCGATGCACTTCAGCTGGCCCACACGCGCCTACCTCGACGACCGTGACACCAATCGTTCCAACGGCAATGTGGACAACCCGCCGGGCACCAACCAGACCGGCATGTTCGTGCACCTTCTGGGCGCACTCGACTATTACCACGCCCCGCAAGCGCCGATGATGCGCCAATACCTCACCGAAGTAGACGCCGCGACCGACGGCTACAGCCCGGCCGACGAGTGGGAGCGCTTCCTGTTTCTCGACCCGAACCTCGCCCCCAAGCCGGTGGCCAGCCTGCCCCGTTCCTACTACGCCAGCGGCATCGGCGCGGTGGCTGCGCGCAGCGATTGGTCAACGCAAGCCAGCTGGATGTCGTTCCGTGCCGCGCCCTACATCGAGGACCAGGATCAGGCCGAGGAATACATGGATCAAGGCTCGTTGTCGCTGGTGCGCGGCGGCACCCCGTTGCTGGTCAACGCCAGCGGCTGGGTGGTGCACGAACCGGGCGGCACCTGCGCGGAGGAGCGCGTCTATACCGAATTGAACGGCGGCCTCGATGGCAGCGAGTTCAGCGGCAACGGCCGCCTGTTCAACGTGTTCTACGTTCGTCGCATGAACGGCAATACGGTGGCGCAGCAGTATGGACAATGGCGCAACCCGCCCAACCTGGACAACCCAGCAGCCGGCCCGCAAACCCGCATCAGCGCGTTTGAGGATGCCGGCAACTGGGTTTACACCAAGGCGAGTCATCTGGAAGACATGTACCGCCCATACGCGGTCAATGCCAGCAACCCGTTGCTGGTCGCCTCCTGGTCGCGCGAAATCCTGTACCTGCGCCCGAACCGCTTCGTGGTACTCGACCGCACCCGCAAGGGGCAAACGGGCTTCGATCAGTTTCTGGCATTCGCGTTCCCGGCCAACCCGGCCAACGTCAATGTGACGAGTGGCCAAAAGCGCCTCACCGTCAACTTCAACGGCCAGTTTGCCGGCGCCATGACCACGGTCTATCCACAAAACGCCAGTGTCAGTACCGGACCGCTGTTCCCGCCGAGCTACACCCCCGCAACCGACTGGGGCGCATGCACTGGCAACGAGCCGGTCAAGGTGTGGCAAACCAGGGTGCGCCCGGCCGATCAAGCACAGGATCAGTTCTGGTTGACGGTGTTTGACCAGGCCGGCAGCGCCAGTCAGGTCGCCACCACCAGCCCGCTCGCGGTCACGACCGGCCCGGTCAAAGGCGTGGTGATCAACGGCGGCAGCAATACCCAGGTGGTGATTGCCGGCCAGGGCAATCAGGATGCCGTGCTCGGTTCGGCCTTCGCCTACAGCATGGCCGCCGCCTATGCGCGCCACATCCTGCTGGGTGTCGCTCCCGGCAGCCGCTGGAGCGTTGCCGCCAACCGCAGTGGCAATACCCTGTCCGTCTCCGTGACGCCGGGGGGAAACCTGGTGGCATCGAGTGCCGGAGTGGTCGATTTTGTTGTAGATTCCGACGGCGTCGTGCGCAGCGGCGACACCGTTTTCGTTTCCGGGTTTGATGATTGAGCAACGACGCAGGCAGTCTGGCGCTCCCTTGTGCGCATTACCGAAACGGCGATTGCCGTTCCTGCAACCTGCTGCCGCAGCCGTACGCGACACAACTGGCGGACAAAGCGGCACGCTGCCGGGCGCTCCTGTCCCGCCATGCTGACCTGCGCTGGCTACCGGCGCAGGCCAGCCCTGTGGGCGCGTTCCGCAACAAGGCCAAAATGGCCGTGGCCGGCTCCATGGACGCGCCCACGTTGGGCCTGGCGGATGCCACCGGTTTTTCCACCGACCTCAGGGATTGCCCACTCTACCCGGCGGACATGCAGCAGGCGCTGGACACCTTGGCCGAGTTCGTTTCGCGGGCAAAGCTGCCGCCTTACGACATCCCGCAGCGACAGGGCGAGCTCAAGTTTCTGTTGTTGACGCGGGCGGCCGGCAGCGGCGAGTTTCTGCTGCGCTTCGTGCTGCGCTCGCGTGAAGCCATCCAGCGGATCGACAAGCAGCTACCCTGGCTGCGACAGCAACTGCCGGCGCTGCGGGTGGCCTCGGCCAACCTGCTGCCAGAACACAAGGCGGCTCTGGAAGGAACAATCGAGCTGCCTTTCGCCGGCCCTGGCCAGCTCGAGCTACGCATCAACGAGCGGACACTGCGGCTGGGGCCCCGCTGCTTCTGGCAAACCAACGACGCCATTGCCGCCGCGCTGTATCGGCAAGCCCGGGACTGGTGCGAAGACATTGACCCCGGCTCGGTTTGGGACCTGTATTGCGGCATTGGCGGTTTCGCCCTGCACCTGGCCAACGGCCGCCGCGCCATCAGCGGCATTGAACTGGCCACCGAAGCGATTGCCTGCGCGCAAACGGCTGGCGCTGGGTTGGGCGACGAACGGCTGCAATTCCATGCCGCCGACGCCACCGCGTTCGCCGAGTCCCACCGCGATGCGCCAGACTTGCTGGTGGTCAATCCGCCACGGCGCGGCCTGGGCGAACGTCTGTGCCGCTGGATCGATACCAGCCCGTCGCGCTGGCTGATCTACTCCAGCTGCAACGCCGAAACGCTCGCCGCCGACCTCGCGCGTCTACCGCGCTGGCAAGCCCGCCAGGCACGGGTGTTCGACATGTTCCCGCACAGCCACCATTTCGAGGCAGCCGTGCTGCTGCAACGGGCTGCCGCCTGAGAGCCTGTGAAAAATCGCCCGCCTGCTGCGGTCGCCGCCGAACGCCCCTGGCGGCGGCGCGCTGTGCGCAAACAGCGGACATGCGGTTCACCCGCCTCCCTTGTTTGCGTCCGACGCACCTTGCCATGAACACCCGGCGACGCCCTCGCCACGACGTTCGATTTTTTCACAGACTCTGAGCCCAGCCACCGACAGCCCGTATAGCGGGATGGCGGTCGGCGACAGCGATTTGTTGGGCGCCAGCCGCTACCTGCGTGAGTATGAATGCCACGCGCTCTTGAACCGATGCTTTTGGAAGAATACAAGTTTTGTAGCCTGCTTGCGTGTAGGCCGAAACGGTGCGCTCATAGGATGCGGCTGCTTTGTTGAAGCTGTGCACCCGCTCGTGGTCTTGCACATAAATCTCTGGCCAAGGCTCCGCCACAAAGACCGTGCTGGCGTAGCGGTGCCTTGCAGCTGTTGTATTGCAGTGCATCTCACCACAGCCTGCGAATTGCAACCATTCTGGAATGCCTCGATCAAAAAACACTGGCGGGCCGAGGGCACTGGCCTTTGTGTAGTCATCAAGACTCCGTGCCAACACGGCCTCCAAAAATGCAGCCCGATCTGCGGAGGGAAGAGCTCCGACGCCGCGATGCCTGCGCTCTCGCAAGACAGCTGACCCCGCTTCTGGAACCGTGCAGAAACCGAGTTCACCCAATGCAGCGATGAGAGTTGATTTGCCTGCTCCAGACGCACCCGTTATCACGTAGAAATGTTGGCTGCTCATGGTGCTGTCACTGGCACCCAACTAGCGTTTTCCGCGCTGCTTGGCTTGCTGCACGCGGCGCCCCGCCGCCGGCGCTTCGTGGTCATGGAACTCGTTGCCACCGATCGCCGCAAGCCGTCCGGCGTGGGTGGCGCTGCCGGGCCAGGCCGGCCCTTGTCGCGCCTGTTGCCGGTGTTGATCCAGCACTGCCAGGAAGTGCGCGGCGGCCTGTTCGCGCTCCAGTTCACGCCGATCCTGCTCGGCTCGACGTTCCAGTTCCAATTGGTGCGCCGTCTTGTGAACCTCGGCGGGCGCCTTCGGTCGGGACGGCTTGCGCGCCGTCGTTGCGGGCTTGGTGGTCTTGCTCGCTTTCAATGGCGCTTTTGTGGCGGCTTTCGCGGTCTTCGCCGCTGCCTGACGCGGGGCCGCTTTGCCTGCTTTCGCCACAGGCTTCGGCACTTTGGCGGCAGCGGCTGATTTCTTCACCGCTGCGGGCGACGATTTTGGCGCCGGCACGGCGGCACGCTTGGGCGCTGGCTTCTTTGCGGCCACCTGCTTGCCCACCGGTTTGCGGGCTGCCGTCGGTTTGGCCGGCGCCTTGGTCGCGGCCGGCTTGCGGCTTGCAGCGGCCTTGGCAACGGTTTTCCCGCCCACGGGCTTTTTGGCTGGCACCTTCTTTGCCACCGGTTTGGGCAACGCCCGGGCCGCGGTCTTTTTCACGCCAGCGGCGGCTGGCTTCTTGGTGGTTGCCGCTTTTTTGCCCGCCACCTTGGTGCTCACTGCACGTGGACTCGCTGTCTTGGCCTTGCTGGTCTTGCCGGATCGAGCGCTTGCCATGGATGACTCCTGGAATGGAACCGCCCCGCCATCATACGACCTCAAGCGGGCGCTGCCGAGTCTGCTGGCGCAGCCACGCACAAGCCGTCCCCGTGCGCTGCCGGGCCGTCGCAAAAGCGTGTGATCAGCTCATGCAGCCGACGCGCGGTTGAAGCGGGCACTTTGTCCAGCAATTTTTTGATCTTGACCGCACGCGCCAACAGCGCGGACGCGGCGGCACGGTCCGACTGTGCCAAGCGGGCGGCCGCCAATGCCACCAAGGCATTGATTTGGTAGGGATGCGGTTCCCTGGCATACAGGCGATCCGCCATCGCCAGCGCCTCTTCGCCGGATTGCACGGCGAGGTCGACCCGGCCGGTCAAGAGTGCAATCGCGGACAAGTTGGTGATCGGCACCAACACCATCACATGATCGCCCTTGAAGGCATGCCGATACATGGCGACAGCCTGCTGTTGCAGCTCGAACGCTTCCGGCAGCTTGCCGCGCTCGCGTGCCAGCTTGGCTCGATTGTTGAGTATCACGGCCAGATGCGGGCCGCCATCCGGATACAGGGCGGCCAGAATCGGCTGCGCCTGGCGATACAGGGCATCGGCGCGGTCAAGATGGCCCAGACCGCGCTCCGCATGGGCCAGATTGCCCAGTGTGCGCGCGTGCTCTTCCTGTGCCGCCCGGTCCGCACCAGCCGCCAACGTGTCGCGGTCCAAGGCTCGCTGAATGTACTCGCGTGCGTGCGCATAGTCCTCGCCCAGCAGATACAGGACCCCGAGATCGTTGAGCACGTCTGTGTACAACGGCAACCCGGTTTGCTGGCTGCGCTCCAACCGCTGCAAGGCATCCTTGAACAAGGCCCTGGCTTCGTTGTCGCGGTACTGATCCTTGCGGATATTGGCGAGGATCGCCAGGGATTCAACCGTGTGCGCATCATCCGGGCCGTACAGCGTGTTGCTCAGGCTCCGGGCGAGCTTGATTTGATTCTCCGCCGCCTCCAGCCGGTTGCGGGAAAACATGCTCTGCGCCAACGCGTTGTGGATGGCGATGGCGAGATCGGGTCGATTGCCGAAATGGGCATTGACCCTGCCCGCCGCTTCGTCCAGCGCATCGCTCAAGCTGAGTTCGCTGCCACTGTTGTATGGACTGGACATCTTCAGTACATCCAGCAAGAACGCATTCACGCTGCCGGTATCCGCTGCCGCCTGTTCGGCGCGCCGTGCTTGCCGGAAGGCAATGCTCGCCGCAACCAGTACCGCCAGCAACGCCAGCATTGCCGCCATGCTGCCCCAACGATGCCGGCGCAGAAACTTGCCTGCCCGATAGCCCACCGAATCCGGGTGCGCCTGTACCGGTTGCCCCGCCAGATAACGCTGCAAGTCCTCCGCCAGTGCTTGCGCCGAGGCGTATCGTCGTGTGGGCTCCTTGTGCATCGCCTTCTGCACGATACGTTCCAGATCGCCACCGATCTGCGCGAGGCGTTGCTGACGCTCAGTCAGCGGCAGTGCCCCCGCCCAGAGCGCGTGACGCAGGGTGTTCGGCTGACTGTGGCAAATGACCTGCTCACTCGCCGCCGGGGACAAACCGTCCAGAACGTAGGGCAATGCCCCCGTCGACAACTCATACAAAATCACGCCCAGTGAATACACATCCGATGCGGTCGTCAGGGGCTTGTGGCCCATTTGCTCCGGGCTTGCGTAGGCCGGCGTCATGGCCTGCACACCGGTCCGGGTCACGGCGGCAGCCGCCTGCGGCCCCAAGGCGCGTGCAATGCCAAAGTCCAGCAATCTGGGCTCACCCTCGGCATCCACCAGCACATTGCCGGGTTTCAGGTCACGGTGCACGATCAGATGCTGGTGGGCCGCCTGCACACCGCTGCACAACTTGCAAAACAAGCGCAGCCGAGCCGGCATGTCCAGCCGGTGCTGGGTGCTGTAGTCGGTCAGCGAAACGCCCTCGACGTACTCCATCACCAGCCAGGGCACCCCGGTCGCGGTCGTGCCGCCGTCCAGAATTCGCGCCACATTGGGATGGCTGAGCTCGGCCAACAACTGCCGCTCATTTTCGAAGCGCTGGGCCAGCTTGTCGCGCACCGGTGCATCGTGCAGCAGAAACTCGCCGCGCATGAGCTTCAGCGCGGCCTGCTGGGTGAAAGTCCCGTCGGCACGCGTCGCCAGATACACCACACCCATGCCGCCCCTACCGAGTTCGCGTCCCAGCAACCAGGCGCCCAGCTGATCGCCGGTCTCCGGCAGGCCAAAGGCGGAAGACAACGCCGCCGATGGCACGGGTTGTTCGAGAAAGCGTCCGGCCGCGCTTTCCGCAGCCAGCAAGCCGCGCAACCGCGTGATCACCAGCGCATCTTCCGTGAGCCCTTGCAACCACGGCTCACGTTCGGCCGGTGGCAAACCGAGCCCGGTTTCCAGCAGCCTCAACACGGCAGATTCCATCGAACTGGCCATGCATACCCCCGTCTCGTGGCAGCCTACTCCACCAATGCCTGTCTTTGCATCGGCTAGACTGCTGCAATGGAAGCCCCGGACATTACCCAACTACTCGGCGAGTGGCGCCTCGGCAATGCCGGGGCACGGGATCAACTGGTGCAACTGCTGTATCCGGAACTGCGGCGGCAGGCACAGCAAGTGTTTCGACGCGAATCGGCGTGCCAAACCTTGCAACCGACCGCACTCGTCCACGAAGCCTGGCTGCGCTTGTCGGGGCACGCCCTCGCGCCTGCGGCCAATGATCGCAGCCACCTGCTGGCCATCACCGCACGATTGATGCGCGAGATCCTGGTTGACCACGCACGTCGCCGCAACGCGATCAAGCGCGATGGCGGCTTGCGCGTGAGCCTCAGCGACCCGGATTTTCCAGCCGCAAGCACGAGCGCCACGCCCGACATGTTGAGCCTCGACCGCGCACTGGAGCAACTGGAGACCGTCGACGCGGTCAAGGCGCGGGTTGTTGAGCTGCGCTACTTTGGTGGCCTCAGCGTCGAGGAAACCGGAACCGCACTGGAACTGTCACCCGCCACGGTGAAACGCCACTGGCAGGCCGCCCGTGTATGGTTGTTCAACGCTCTCAACAACCCGCCCGAAGATGCGCTCAGCCGCCGGGATTGAACAACTGCTGCACGAACACGCCAACCACGCGCGGCTCCATCAACACGGTGAAAACGATGCCGTAGGCGGCACCCCACAGGTGGGCGCTGTGGTTGACGTTGTCGCCACCACGATGATCCATGTAGATCGACCAGCCGGTGTAAGCGACCGCGAACAGGATCGCCGGCACCGGCACGATGAACACCAGGATCATGCTCCAGGGTGCCAGCAGAATGTAGGCAAACAGCACCGCCGACACTGCACCAGAGGCACCAAGGCTGCGGTAGGAGGGATTGTCGCGGTTGGCCATCCACGTCGGCAGGATCGACACCAGCAAGCCGAGCACGTAGAACACCAGAAACCCGAACTGCCCGAGATGCTGGCGGTACAAAGGTTCCATCGCCCGTCCGAACGACCACAAGGTGATCATGTTGAACGCGAGATGCGTGATGTCGGCGTGGATCAGCCCATAGCTCAGCAGGCGGTAATACTGGCCGCGCTTGACCGCCGGCGGCCACAGGATCAGGTCATCCAGCAAGCGGCGGTTGTTGAAGGCGAAAAACGACACCACGCAGGTGACGGCAACGATGGCTAGGGTGAGCATGCGCTTCCCGATTGGGTGAATGAAGCCATCATGCCACACGCAAAAGGCCCGTCGTCGCCGCCGGGCCTTTTGCGTTGTGCCAGTTGATCAGTGA
>DASSXP010000306.1:0-5299 GCA_035703755.1 Rhodanobacteraceae bacterium
ATGATGGCAGCAGTGGCACGCCCGGCGTGTTCGATGCCGGTGAAACCATCGACTAAACGTTCACCGTACTGAATCTGGGCAACGTGGAGCTGCACGACACCATGCTCACGGACGATCTCGGCATGATCATCAGCTGTCCCGGCAACACGCTCGACGTGGGTGCCGGCATGGTGTGCAGCGGCACCTACACCATCCCGACCAGCGGCCTGGGCGTCATCGCCGAAACCGTCTACGTTGATGGTACGGCGCCGGACGCGACCGCGGTCTTTGCGCATGACTCGGTGATCCGAACCCCGACGACCGGCAGCGAGGTTCGCGCACTCAAAAGCCCGCTGCTGACCGCAGACAACGACCACAACGGCCAGGCCAGCGCGGGTGATACGCTGGCCTATACCTTCGCCATCAAGAACAGCGGCAACTCGGTGCTGGACCCGGTCACACTGACCGAACCCGATCCCTCGCGCATTGACAGCCCCATCAGCTGTGCGGCAACGACCTTGGGGGGCGCCGCGTTTGGCGGCCTCGGCTTGCCGGTCGGCAGCGGTGGCGCGCTGCCAGTGGGCGACACCGTTCTGTGCACGGCTTCCTACACGATTCAATCCACCGACGTGGCGGCCGGCGTGGTGCATAACCAAGCCCATGTCAGCGGCCAACCACCCTTTGGCGGCAGCGCCGGGGGCTCCGCTGCATCGTACTTCGATTTGGACGCCATCTTCGCCAACGGGTTCGACTGAACGATGACGCTATCCATCCCCCACGGATCGGGGGATGGATGAGGGACACGCCGGCCGCGCCGTCCAACCGACACGGTCGCTGGTCCGGCGCGCTCCTGCAATGGGACTCGGTCCACTGCCGGAGCGTGTTCTCGCGCAATCGATGGCTCAGCGCGTGCGGAACACCAGGTGGCCGCCGTCAGCGTCGACGGCGATGCGGTCGCCGGGCTGGAAGCGGCCTTCGAGGATTTCCTTCGCCAGCGGGTTTTCCAGTTGCTGCTGGATGGCCCGCTTCAGGGGCCGCGCGCCGTACACCGGGTCGAAGCCGACGTTGCCGAGGAGATCCAGTGCCTTGTCGGAAACGTCCAGTTGCAATTGCCGCTCGGCGAGGCGCTTGTTGAGGCCGGCGAGCTGGATCCGCGCGATGGCCCGGATCTGCGCTTTTTGCAGCGGCCGAAACACCACGATTTCGTCCAGGCGGTTGATGAACTCGGGCCGGAAGTGGCCCTGCACCACGCCCATCACCGCGGCCTTCATTTGCGTATAGGCAGCCTCGTCGTCGCCGTCGATTTCCTGGATCAGGTTGGAGCCCAGGTTCGAGGTCATCACGATCACGGTGTTGCGGAAATCCACCGTGCGGCCCTGGCCGTCGGTGAGGCGACCATCATCCAGCACCTGCAGCAGCACGTTGAACACGTCCGGGTGGGCTTTCTCGACTTCGTCGAGCAGGATCACGCTGTACGGGCGCCGACGCACGGCTTCGGTCAGGTAGCCGCCTTCCTCGTAGCCGACGTAACCCGGCGGCGCGCCGATCAGGCGGCTGACCGAATGCTTCTCCATGAACTCAGACATGTCGATCCGCACCATCGCATCCTCGGTGTCGAACAGGAACGAGGCCAGCGCCTTGCACAGCTCGGTCTTGCCGACGCCGGTCGGCCCCAGGAACAGGAACGAACCATTCGGCCGATTCGGGTCGGACAGCCCCGCACGCGAACGGCGAATCGCATCGGCGACCGCATGCACGGCCTCGTCCTGGCCGACCACTCGGTGGTGCAGTTCGTCTTCCATCTTCAGCAGTTTCTCGCGCTCGCCTTCGAGCATTTTCGAAACCGGGATGCCGGTCCAGCGTGACACCACCTCGGCGATTTCCTCGGCGGTGACCTTGGTCTGCACCAATTTGAAATCCTGATGCTCGGCATCCTGCGCGGCGGCGAGCTGACGTTCCAGTTCCGGCAACTGGCCGTACTGGATCTCGCTCATGCGGGCAAAATCCTGCTTGCGTTGCGCGGCTTCCAGCGCCTGCCGCGCCTGCTCGATTTCCTCCTTGATGTGGGTGGTGCCCTGCATCGCGGCTTTTTCGGACTTCCATACCTCGTTCAAATCGGAGAACTCGCGCTCCAGCTTGCCAATGTCATCTTCGATGTCGGCAAGGCGCTTTTTGGATTCGTCGTCCTTTTCCTTCCTCAGCATTTCGCGCTGGATCTTGAGCTGGATCAGGCGCCGTTCGAGGCGATCCAGTTCTTCCGGCTTGGAGTCGATCTCCATGCGGATGCGGCTGGCCGCCTCGTCCATCAGATCGATGGCCTTGTCCGGCAACTGGCGGTCGGCGATGTAGCGATTGCTGAGCGTCGCCGCGGCGACGATCGCCGGGTCGGTGATCTCGACGCCGTGGTGCACCGCGTAGCGCTCCTTCAGGCCGCGCAGGATGGCGATGGTGTCCTCGACGCTCGGCTCGCCCACGAACACCTTCTGGAAACGCCGCTCCAGTGCCGCATCCTTCTCGATGTACTGGCGGTATTCGTCCAGCGTGGTGGCGCCGATGCAGTGCAGCTCGCCGCGTGCCAGGGCCGGCTTCAGCATGTTGCCGGCGTCCATCGCGCCCTCGCCCTTGCCGGCACCGACCATGGTGTGCAATTCGTCGATGAACAGGATCACCCGGCCTTCCTGCTTGGCGAGATCGTTCAGCACGCCCTTCAGGCGCTCCTCGAACTCGCCGCGGAATTTGGCGCCGGCGATCAGCGCACCCATGTCCAGCGAGAGCACGCGCTTGTCGCGCAGGCCTTCGGGCACCTCATCCTTGATGATGCGCTGCGCCAGGCCTTCGACGATAGCGGTCTTGCCGACGCCGGGCTCGCCGATCAGCACTGGATTGTTCTTGGTGCGCCGTTGCAGCACCTGGATCACGCGACGAATCTCCTCGTCGCGGCCGATCACCGGATCGAGTTTGCTGGACTCGGCTCGCGCGGTCAGATCGATGGTGTACTTCTCCAGCGCCTGGCGCTGGTCCTCGGCGCCCTCGCTGTCGACCTTCTCGCCGCCGCGCAGCTTGCCGATGGCAGCATCGATGGCGGCCTTGGTCGCACCCGCCGCCTTCAGCGCCGAGCCGACCGTGCCCTTGTCCTCCAGCGCGGCCAGCACGAACAGTTCCGAGGCGATGAACTGGTCACCGCGCTGCTGCGCCAGCTTGTCGGTGAGGTTGAGCAATCGACTCAATTCATTGCCGACATTGATGTTGCCTTCCTGCCCGGCCACCTTCGGCAGGCTGTCCAGCGCTTCGTTGAGGCGCTGACGCAGCAACGGCACGTTGACGCCGGCCTGGGTCAGCATCGGCACGCTCGAACCGCCCTGCTGCGCCAGTAGCGCCGCCATCACGTGCACGGGTTCCAGCATGTTGTGATCCCGGCCCACCGCCAACGACTGCGCATCGGCCAGGGCTTGCTGGAAACGGGATGTGAGTTTGTCCATGCGCATCGGCTTGCGTCCTCGGATCAAAGAGATGCAGGCAAGGTGCGGGCAAGCCACCAAAATGCAAGCCGAACACTGGCTTGCAAACCGCACCCGCCATTATCATTGCGGCCGATTTCAGGGAGGTTGGCATGGCAACGACGGGGCTCGACACCACTAATCCGCCGTGGCGACGGCTGGGCTGGGCCGGAATCAATGCGCTGCAACTGGTCTACACGCTGATCTTCAGCGCGGCCGGCATCACGCTGGCGCTGCTGGCATTGCTGGCCTGCGGCGGTCGGCCGTGGCTGCCGCTGCGCATGGCCGCCTGGCTGTGGGCGCCGGGATTGATGCTGGGCGCCGGCGCCCGTTGGCGGGTGTACGACGTGGATGCCGTCGACTGGACACAGCCCTGCGTGTTGGTCGCCAACCATCAATCGGAGATCGACATCTGCGCACTGTTTCGCGCGGTACCGGTGCCGTTGCGATTTGTGCTGAAGCAGGAACTGGCGCGAATGCCGTTTCTGGGCTGGTACACCCGTGCCATGGGCATGTTGTTCATCGACCGCGGCCACAGCCGTGAGGCGGCGCGCAGCCTGCACCACGCTGCCGCCATGGTCCGCGACGGCGCTGTGGTGTGCGTGTTTCCCGAAGGCACGCGCAGCCCGTCGGGGCGGCTGGGCACGTTCAAGGGCGGCGCATTCCAGTTGGCCATCGAAGCGGGCGTGCCGGTGGTGCCGGTGGCCATCCGCGGCAGCGGCATGGTGTTGCCGCGCGGCGGTTTTCGCGTACGGCCCGGTTTGATCGAGTTGCGCTTTGGCACGCCGATCGCAACCGCCGGCCTGACCACCGCCGACCGCCACACGCTGACAACGCAGGCACGCGACGCGGTGCAGGATTTGCTGCGCCGGTCTGCCTGACCCCGTCGCCAAGCCGCTGGCCGGCTTGCACGCGCCCAGTCAGACGGCCGGATCGATCCAGATCAGGCTGGCAAAACGGCCACTGCGCGCGCCATCGCGTCGATAGGAATGAAAGCGCGGATCGGTGAAGGTATCGAAACCGCCGCCATGGATGGACAGGACGCCGGCGCGTTGCAGACGACGCCGCGCCAGCCACGCGAGATCGGCCTGCCAATGGCCGGGGCGGGTGGCGGCAAACGCGGCCTCGGCAGCGGCATCGGCATCCACGAACGCCTGACGCACCTCCGCACCGACCTCGTAGGAGCACGCCCCAATGCATGGCCCGAGCCAGGCGACAATCGCCGCCGCCGGCCGCGCCATTGCCGCCAGCGTCGCTTCCAGCACACCGCCGGCCAAGCCGCGCCAGCCAGAGTGGGCCGCGGCCACCACGCCACCATCACGGGACGCAAGCAGCACCGGCAGGCAATCGGCGGTGAGGATCGCCAGCACCGTGCCGGGCTGTCGGCTGATCGCGGCATCGGATACCGGCTCTGTCACGTCTGCCACGGCATCGGCATCGAACACCGCACAACCGTGTACCTGGCGCAGCCAGCATGGCGCGGATGGCAGCGCCAACGCCGCCGCCACGCCAGCGCGGTTGCGCTCCACCCGTGCCGGATCATCACCGCTGTGCAGCCCGAGATTGCAGCGTCCGAACGGTAACGGCGAAACGCCGGGCGCCGCACGGGTCACCACCGCAGCCCGCACCTGCGGTGGCGACGGCCAATCGGGAAACAGGAAGCCCTCGCTCACGCCGCCGCACCGCCATCCGCACGCAGCGCTTCGATCAAGGCCGTCATATCGTCCGGCCGCGCGGCCTCGAACGTCATCAAACGACCATCCACCGGGTGCGCGAACTCCAGCCGCTCGGCATGCAGAGCCTGACGGCGAAAACCACGCAAG
>DASSXP010000005.1:0-2964 GCA_035703755.1 Rhodanobacteraceae bacterium
ACATCAACAGCGACGACTACCTGAAGGATCACAAGGGCCAGGTCGCCAAGCGCAACGGTGCCCGCGCGCCGTGGGTCAGTCAGCTGGACCTGAGCTTCCGGCAGGAAATCCCCGGCATCTTCCAGGGCAACAAGGGTGAAATCCGGCTCGATTTCTACAACTTCACCAATCTGCTGAACAAGAACTGGGGCGTGGAGTATCGCGCCGGCTTCCCGCTGGTGCGGCAGCTGGCCGATTCGGCGGGTGTCGATCCGGATACCGGCAAGTACATCTACGACATCTCCGGTTCGAAGTACCAGCATGATGGCAAGTACAGCCCGGCCAAGATGGACCCGAACGAGAGCAACAACCCGTCGCAGCGCTGGTCGGTGCTGATGACCTTGCGTTACACGTTCTGATCGTTCTGTCTCCGCAATGCACGGCCGGCATCCGCGAGGGTGCCGGCCGTTTTTTTGGGGGCGCCGCTTGACCCGGGCGCCCGCGGCGAGTCAAGCTTGAGCGTTCGCAACGAACCAGAACCAAAGGCAGGGCATGGGCTCTGCCACACATCACGGAGCAACACCTCGCATGAAAAACCCTGTCAGCGCGGAACCGCCGCGTTCCTCCACCGTCAGTGCCCGCATCACCCCGGTGGGCGGCCTCGACATCCTCTCCCGCAATGAAGTGGCTCGCCTGCGCGACGCCAGCGGCTCGGGTCTGCACACCCTGCTCAAGCGCTGCGCGCTGGCGGTGTTGACCTCCGGCAGCCTGAGCGACGACCCACGCGGCGTGGCGGTGCAGTTTCCCGATTTCGACATCCAGGTCTTGCAGCAGGATCGCGGCATCAAGATCGAGCTCAAGAACGCGCCGGCGCAAGCGTTCGTCGATGGCAAGCTGATCCTCGGCATCAACGAGCTCTTGGTCGCGGTGATGCGTGACATCGTCTACATCGCCGGCAAGCTGGAGGAAGGCCAGTTCGACCCGGAAGATTCCGCCGACCTCACCCACAAGGTATTCGAGATCCTGCGCAACGCGCGCATCCTGCGCCCGCATGTCGATCCGAAGCTGGTGGTGTGCTGGGGCGGGCACTCAATCTCGCGCGAGGAATACGACTACACCAAGCGCGTCGGTTACCAGCTTGGTCTGCGCGGAATCGACATCTGCACCGGTTGCGGTCCGGGCGCGATGAAAGGGCCGATGAAGGGCGCCACCATCGCCCACGCCAAGCAGCGGCGCATTGACAATCGCTACATCGGTATCACCGAGCCCGGCATCATCGCCGCCGAGTCGCCCAATCCGATCGTCAACAATCTGGTCATCATGCCGGACATCGAGAAGCGCCTGGAGGCCTTCGTGCGCCTTGGTCACGGCATCATCGTGTTCCCCGGCGGTGTCGGTACCTGCGAGGAAATCCTCTACCTGCTCGGTATTCTGCTGCACCCGGACAACGCCGACGTACCGTTTCCACTGGTGTTTACCGGGCCGGCCGAGTCGGCCGACTACTTCAAGCAGATCGACCGCTTCCTGCGTCTCGCGCTGGGTGACTCGGTGGCCGAGCACTATCAGATCATCGTCGACGACCCGGCGGCAGTGGCGCACGCCCTGACCGACGGCATCGACAGCGTGCGCAAGTATCGGCTGGTCAATCAGGACGCGTTCTTCTTCAACTGGGCGCTGAAGATTCCACTTGAGTTCCAGGTGCCGTTCAAACCCGATCATGCCGCGATGGCGGCCCTCAACCTGCACCGTGACCGCCCGCGTGAAATGTTGGCGGCCGACCTCCGGCGCGCGTTCTCCGGCATCGTCGCTGGCAACGTCAAGGAAGAGGGCATGGCCGTCATCGAGAAACAGGGCCCGTTCGTGATCGACGGCGACCCCGAAATCATGCAGGCGCTCGACGCCATGTTGCAGGCCTTCGTGGCCCAGCACCGCATGAAACTGCCCGGCGGCAGCGCCTACGTACCCTGCTACCGCATCAAGACGGCTACCGACACGGCTGCCTGAGCATCCTGAGCATCCCGTTTCCCGAGCGCGACAAAGCCGGCGCAAGACCGGCTGCGCCGGTGGCGGGCCTGGAGTTCTTCCAGCCGCACGCGCGTCAGCGGCTCGCCTTCGCCGAGTTCGGTATAGATGCCGGGAAAGTCGTAAACCGGGTAACTGTCGTGCGGGTGGCCGGCGGGCGTGCTGTCGACGGTAGCAAGGTCGGCCTTGGGCATGGTGAAGTTGTAGTCACGGGCACGATAGTCGCCGCTTTGGAGCTTGTTGAATCCGCATCGTCCGAAGGCGTTCCACATCTCGAACAAGTCGCTTGGTGAGCAGCCTTGAAACACCCGTACCACATCGGGTGGAACGGTTTGCGCCCGGCATCAGCTTGAATTTGGTAATGGCCAGAAAGGCGTCACTGAACTTATTCATGTGCGGTGGCGTGCGCGTTCACTGCTGGCCTGTTCGCACCTCGTGAGCAACATCCTTCGCAATTGCTGTAACGATCGCTTCAGGGCCGGATAGACTGAGCCCAACGAACGTTTCTGCCTCGATTCGGACCGGGCACCCGTCAACAAGCACGGCGACTTCCTCGATTTCCTGTGACCCAGCCACTGCCCAGCTGCTCGTGCAGCCATCAACGCCACGCCTGCTCAATACGACCCTCAATGCTTCACGCAAGCGATCATCAAATTCGTCGCCAAGTATCAACGTTGTATCGTTCATGCTTTAGAACCCCAAGCCTTTCCGTAAGCATCCGGTCAACCCATCTTCCATCGGTTTCGCCGAGCCGCTGCAATAGCCGCTGTTTCTGCGGAGGTGATGGCGATGGTGGACAGGGCGGGCGCGTGGCGTGAGCGCGTGACGGAGTGGCGGGCGAGCGGGGTATCGGCGGCAGCGTTCTGTCGGGAGCATGCGCTGTCCTACGCGCAGTTTATGTACTGGCAGCGTCGGCTGGGTCCGGCGCGGCACGGCTTGGTGCCGGTGCAGGTGGCAGCGGCG
>DASSXP010000073.1:0-11141 GCA_035703755.1 Rhodanobacteraceae bacterium
AGATGAACAACAACTGGTGGTGCGAGCACATCCGCGCCACCAACCCGTGTGGCGAACAACCGCTGCCGCCCTACGGCTCCTGCCTGCTCGGTTCGGTCAACCTGACCCGCTTCGTGCGCGACCCGTTCGGGCCCAAGGCCCGTTTCGACTGGGCCGAGTACCGCGAGGTGGTGAAGGTGTTCACCCGCATGCTCGACAACGTGGTCGAGATCAACGGCCTGCCGCTGGCCGAGCAGCGCGACGAGATTCTCTCCAAGCGCCGCCACGGCATGGGCTTCCTCGGCCTGGGCTCCACCATCGCGATGCTGAAAATGCGCTATGGCGCCGCCGATTCGGTGGCCTTCACCGAACAGGTGGCGCGCGAGATGGCACTGGCCGGCTGGGAAGTGGCGCTGGAACTGGCCGAAGAAAAAGGCCCGGCACCGGTGCTCAGCAATGACTACGAGGTCAGCGCGGAAATGCTGCGCAAGCGCCCGGAAATGGTCGCCGACGGCTGGAAGATCGGCCAGCGCATCCCCGGCCGCGTGCTGCACGCCAGGTACTCGCGCTACATGCAGCGCGTGGCCGAGGTGGCGCCGGAACTGGTGGAGAAGCTCGCCGCCACCGGCGCACGCTTCACCCACCACACCTCGATCGCGCCGACCGGCACGATTTCGCTGTCGCTGGCCAACAACGCCTCCAACGGCATCGAACCGTCCTTCGCCCACAGCTATTCGCGCAACGTGATCCGTGAAGGCCGCAAAACCAAGGAAAAGATCGAGGTGCTGAGCTACGAGCTGCTCGCCTACCGCGCCTTGATCAATGCCGACGCCGAGCCCTTCACCGACGAGGCTGGCAAGAAACTGCCCGACTACTTCGTCGCCGCCGATGACATCAGCCCGGTGCAGCACGTCGACATCCAGGCCGCAGCGCAGATCTGGGTGGACTCGTCCATCTCCAAGACCGCCAACGTGCCGACCGACTACGCCTACGAGGATTTCAAGGACATCTACATGCACGCCTGGAAAGGCGGCCTCAAGGGCTGCACCACCTTCCGCTTCAACCCGGAAGCGTTCCAGGGCGTACTGGTGAAAGCCTCCGACCTCGAAAACACCGTCTACCGCTTCGAGCTCGAAGACGGCAGCCACGTCGACGTGCGCGGTGACGAGGAAGTCGAATACGATGGCGAAACGCACACCGCGGCCAATCTGTTCGACGCCCTCAAGGAAGGCTATTACGGCAAGTTCTGACCGCTGCTCGCGGCGGCAAACCCCTGACGGAACCCGACACACATGACCATCAAAATCAACAAGAAAATCCGCGGCTACGAAGTCGTCAAACCCGCGCCCGCTGCCAGCGCACCGGCAACGCCCACCGAACCCGCGCGCGCCGAAGTGATCCAGATGCACGAGAGCCTGGAGCGCCCGGATTCGCTGATCGGCTCCACCTACAAGATCAAGTCACCGCTGTTCGAGCACTCGCTCTATGTCACCGTCAACGACATCGTGCTGAATGCCGGCACCCCGCACGAAATGCGGCGTCCGTTCGAGATCTTCATCAACTCCAAGAACATGGAGCACTTCCAGTGGATCGTGGCGCTGACGCGCATCATGTCCGCGGTGTTCCGCAAGGGTGGTGACGTCACCTTCCTGGTCGAGGAGCTGAAAGCGGTGTTCGACCCGCGCGGCGGCTACTTCAAGGCTGGCGGCGTCTACATGCCCTCGATCGTGGCCGAGATCGGCCTGGTGATCGAGCGCCACATGAAGCTGATCGGCCTGATCAAGGACCCGGAAATCAGCGACGCCCAACGCGCCCTGATCGCCGAAAAACGCGCCGCCTACGACCACCAACCCAAACCCACTGCCAAGAGTGAAACCGCCACCAGCGCCGACGACGAAGAGGTGGCGGCCGCGAACTTCCCCGCCAGCGCCAGCCTGTGCGGCAAGTGCAACACCAAGGCCCTGGTGCTGATGGACAACTGCCAGACCTGCCTCAACTGCGGCTATTCGAAGTGCGGCTAAAGCCGCCTGCACGCGGCAAGGTTGGGCCTTGCCGCGCTGCCGCACAAAACGGCGCCGCCCGCGCGGTCTGCGCTTGAATCCCGGCACCGCCGGTCGATAGAGGCCGGCTGTCAGGTCACCGGCTTGGCCAGCCGCAGCAGATCGGTGGCGTAGCCGCGACTGTCGTAGAGCGCGCGAGCGCGCTGGTTGCCGGGGAATACCGCCAACGTGATCAGCTGGCAGCGGTGCTCGCGCGCCCAGGCCTCGACAAAGTCCAGCATCGCCCGCCCGATGCCGCGGCCTTCCGCCTCTGGCGTGGTGGCGAGATCCGAAACATGGCAATTGGTCTTGCCGGTGAAGAAATCACGGGCTTTTTGCAGGTGCAGAAAGCCGACTCGCGCGCCGTCGTCGTCCTCGGCCACGAAGATGAAGGAGTTGGGCGGCGACTCATCCAGGTGACGCAGGAGATCCTGGCGGATGCCGTTGGCGCATTCGTTGCGTTTGCGCCAGGGCGGCAGCTCGAAGCCGACAAAGCGGTCGGCAAGACCGAGGATGAATTGTTCGTCGTCGGCTTCGGCGAGCCGGATGCGGCAGGGTGCGTCGCTCATGTGGCAGTTCTTTGCAGGGACTCAGTCGAATTGGCCGGCGGGCAGGTCGAGCACGTTGGCCGGGCCGCTGTGGATGGCGGCGCGGTGGCTTTCGATCCGCGGCAGCAGGCGCTGGTAGTGGAAACGGGCGGTGGCGCGCTTGGCGGCGGCGCGACGGGCATCGCCGGCCTGATCGGCGGCGGCCACGCTGATGGCCCAGGCCCACGCAAGGGCCACGTGGCCGGACAGGAACAGATAATCCACCGCGGCGGCGGCGACGACTTCCGGGTCCTTGGCCGCCGCGGCGGCGAGCGCCTGGGTCAAGTCGCTCCAATCCTGCGCCGCGCGGCCCAATGGAGCCACGAATTCGGCCAGTTCCGCCGTGTCGGCGTGGTCGCGGCAGAACGCCTCGATACGAGCCAGAAAATGTTTCAGCCCCGCGCCCTTGAGTTGCAAAACCTTGCGGCCCAGCAGGTCCAGCGCCTGGATCTGGGTGGTGCCTTCGTAGATGGTGGTGATGCGGGCATCGCGGGCGAGTTGCTCGACACCGTTGTCCTTGATGTAGCCGTGGCCACCGAAGATCTGCACCGCGTGCTGAGTGCATTCGATCGCCGCCTCGGTGCTGACGGCCTTGACGATGGGGATCAGAAACGACAGCTCTTCCTCGGCCGCCTTGGCCGCAGCGGCGTCATCGCCCAAGTGCTCGATGTCGACCAGGGTGGCGGCGTGCAGCGCCAGCACCCGGCCGCCTTCACCGAAGGCTTTCTGGGTCAGCAGCATACGGCGGATGTCGGCGTGCACGATCAAGGGATCGGCGGCCTGCTCGGGAAACTTGGCGCCGGCAATATCGCGCATCTGCAGGCGCTCGCGGGCATAGTCCAAGCTGGCTTGGTAGCCGCGCTCGATCAGCCCCAGCCCCTGGATACCCACCGCGAGGCGCGCCGTGTTCATCATGGTGAACATGGCGGCAAGGCCCTTGTGCGGCTGGCCGACCAGCCAGCCTTCCGCGCCCTCGAAGTGCATCGCGCAGGTGGCCGAGCCGTGGATGCCCATCTTGTGCTCGATGGCGGTGCAGACGACACCGTTTTCGCCGCCCATTTGTCCGTCGCGGCCAACTTTCCGTTTCGGCACCACGAACAGGGAAATGCCGCGGCTGCCGGCGGGCGCGTCGGGCAGCCGCGCCAGCACCAGGTGGACGATGTTTTCGGTCAGATCGTGCTCGCCGGCGGTGATGAAGATTTTGTCGCCGCTGATGCGATAGCCGCCATCGTCGGCCGGTTGCGCGCGCGTGCGCAGCAGCCCGAGGTCGCTGCCGCAGTGGGCTTCGGTGAGGCACATGGTGCCGGTCCAGCGGCCATCAATGATGGGCCGCAGGAACAGCTCGCGTTGCCAGTCCTCGCCGTGCTGACGCAGCGCCTCGGTGGCACCGTGCGAGAGCAGCGGATAGTTGCCCCAGGCAAGGTTGGCGGCGTCGATCATTTCCTTGACCGCCGCACCGAGGGTTTCCGGCAAGCCCTGGCCGCCAAACTCCGCCGGCGCATTCAGGCCGCACCAGCCGCCTTCAACATAGGCGTGGTAGGCGTCCGCAAAGCCCTTGGGCGTACTCACCCGGCCGCTGGCCGGGTCGAAATGGCAGCCTTCGGCATCGCCGCTGGCATTGAGCGGCGCCAGCACCTGGGCGGCGAAGCGGCCGGCTTCTTCCAGCACCGCGTCGATCAGCCCGGCATCGACTTCACGCGCCCCCGGCAAGCGGGCGAACAACGCGTCGACCCCCAGCACCTGATGCAGCACGAAACGGAAATCATCGAGCGGTGGTTTGTAGTCGGCCACGGGGAAACCTCGCGTCAGCGGTAAGTGCCGGGCACGCCCGGCACGGGAGACAGATAATCGTTGTGATCGAGCGGAAATTCGCGCCGGCTGCCACCCTTGTCGTCGCCCACCGTGATCGTGCCCTTGAGGTGGTAGGCGAGCGAGCGGCTGCCGTTGTTGCCGAGCGCGACCAGCGCCTTGGCGGCCGCGGCCGTTGGCGTCAGCTGGAGCTCGGTGACATCGGCCGAACGGGCGGCGATGGTGAGCTTGAGCGGCGCCGCCAGTGAGCCGGCCACGTCGGTGCCGACGGTGAGGCTGGCATCGAGGCGCAGGAAATGCACTTCGGTGTCGTAACTGTAATTGTTGATGCGCACGCTGATCTGCCACTGGCCCGCCGGCGTCAATTGCAATTGCTGGATAGCGGCATCCGGCGGGAACACGTGACGGGTGGGACCGCAGGCGGAAAGCAGCAGGGCCAGCGGCAGCAACAGTGCCAGGCGCAGGCGGTGGCTCATGGGTCAACTCCGGTGTCGGCCAAAGTGGATGAATGTAGCGCGTCGCGCGGCAGGTGTCGCGTGCGAAAGCCGGCGTTGTCGAGGCTGGCGGCGATCCGGCCGTCGCCGATCAGCGCCACACGGTCGGCAATCGCGGCCACTTCCTCCGCATCGTGGCTGACCAGCAGCAGCGGCACGCGCAATTCCTGCTTCAGCCGCACGAGGTGCGCCAGCAGCTCGCGGCGCGCGGCACGATGCAAGCCGGTCAAGGGTTCATCGAGCAGCAGCGCCCGTGGCCGCGACAACAAGGCGCGACCGATGGCGACACGGCGCGCTTCGCCGCCCGAGAGACCGTCGATGCGGCGTGGCAGATGCGCTTCGAGACCGAGCAGCGCGGCGGTTTCGGCCAAGGCCACGGGGTCCGCACCACCACGCAAGCGGGCGCCGTACAGCAGGTTGCCGCGCACATCGAGATGCGGGAACAGACGCGCGTCCTGGAACACCACGCCCAATTGCCGCGCCGGTGGATCGAGATCGATACCCCGTGCGGCGTCGAACAGGCAGCGACCGTCGAGCACGATGTGGCCACGCCGCGGCCGCAGCAAACCCGCCACCGCCGCCAACAGGCTGGATTTGCCACAGCCGGACGGCCCGAACAAGGCCAGCGCCGGCACCTCCGCGCGGATGCACGCATCGAGTTGGAACTCACCGCGCCGCAGACGGACGTCGATGTCGATCACGCGGCCGGCTCCGAACGGGCACGGGCGCCGCGCGCCAGCAGCAGCGACGCACCCAGCGTGGCCAGCAAGCCCACCGCCAGTGACACCCACACCAGCCGCAGCGCGCCGGCTTCGCCATCGGGCTGATTGATCAATTCGTAGATCGCCACCGGCAAGGTGCGCGACTGCCCCGGGATCGCCGACACGAAGGTGATGGTGGCGCCGAATTCGCCGAATGCGCGGGCAAAGGTGAGCGCCGCACCGGCGATCAGGCCGCGCCGCGCCAACGGCAGACTGACGCCGATGAACACCCGCCACGGGCTCGCGCCCAACGTCGCAGCGGCCTGCTCCAGCCGTTGATCGACCTGCTCAAAAGCCGTGCGCAGCGTCACCACCAGCAACGGCAAGCCCATCACCAGCGCCGCCAGCGCGGCACCGCTCCAGCGAAACGCCAGCGGTGTGCCGAGCGCCGTCAACAGCCGGCCAACCGGGCTGGCGTTGCCGAACCATTGCAGCAGCAGGTAACCGGTCACCACTGGCGGCAGGATCATCGGCAGCATCAATGCGGTTTCCAGCAGCGGCTTGCCGACAAAGCGCCGCCGCGCCAGCCACCACGCCAGGGCAATGCCGGGTGGCAGCGCGGCCAACGTCGCCACCAGCGCCACCTTGAGGCTAAGCGCCAGGGCCTGCCATTCGGCCGGGGCCAACCAATCCGTCATGGCGGCGTGGACATCACGTCAAAGCCCCAATGCCGGAACACCGCAGCGGCGCGCTTGCCGGCCAGCGCCTCGACCAGCGCGCGGCTGGCCGGATTGTCGTGACCGGCCACGATCGCCAGCGGATAGACGATGGCTTGATGGCTGGATGGCGGGAACCGCGCCACCACCCGCACCCGCGGCTCGGACACCGCATCGGAGCCGTACACCACGCCAAGCGGGCATTCACTCTTGACCACCAGCGCCAGTGCTGCGCGCACGTTGCGTGACGGCGCCAGTTGTGCCGCGACGTCCGACCACAGATGCAGGGCGCTCAAAGCTTGTTTGGCGTAGATGCCGGCCGGCACCGAATCGGGCAAGGCGATGGCGAGCCGCCCCTGCCCCAACGCCGCCAGCAGGCTCGCGGGTCGCGTCAGATCAACCATGAGCGATGCATCGCGCGGCGCCACCAGTACCAGCGTGTTGCCCAGCAAATTGCGCCGCTGGCCGGGCGCCAAGCGTTGCCGCGCGGCGAGGTAATCCATCCATTGCTGGTCGGCGGAAATGAACAGGTCCGCCGGTGCGCCCTGCTCAATCTGCCGCGCCAGTTGCGAGCTGCCGGCGTACACCAGGCGTGGCGCCGGCTGGCCGAGCGCGCCGGCCTTGGCCAGTGCATCCAGCGCCGGTTTCAGGCTGGCGGCGGCGAACAGCGTCGGCGGTGCCGCCTGCACCAGGGCAGTTGCGGCCAGTAGAACCAGGGCCAGGGCCCAACGCGGAAATCGACTGTGCATGCGCCAATTCTAGCTGTTGTCGCTAGGCCGCCACGCCGGCATGGATCATTGCCAGCGCCACCGATAGGTGCTGGCGGCCGGGTTCATTCCGGCTTCGGGCGCGGCCGTCGCTCGTGCTGCCACAACACTTCACTATGGCCATCGGCGCGCGCCAGCACCCGGCACAGCACGAACAGCAGATCGGACAGGCGGTTGAGATAGTGCAGTGGTTGCAGCCGCACCTCCGACTCGCGTCGCAGGCTGACCACGCGCCGCTCGGCACGGCGACAGATGGTGCGGGCGAGGTGGCAAGTGGCGGCGGCCATGCCACCGCCGGGCAGGATGAACTCCTTCAACGGCGGCAGCTCGGCGTTGAAGCGGTCGAGGGTGGTCTCCAGCCGGGTGACGTCGGCGTCCTGCACCGTCACCATGCCGGGGATGCACAGCTCGCCGCCGAGATCGAACAGATCGTGCTGCACCTGGGTCAGGGTCTCGCGCACCGCCGCATCAACGCCGCTACAGGCCAGCACCATGCCGATCGCGCTGTTGAGCTCGTCGACGGTGCCGTAGGCCTCGACCCGCGCTGCATCTTTGGCGACGCGCGAGCCGTCACCCAGGCCGGTGCTGCCATCGTCACCCGTGCGGGTGTAGACCTTCGAAACGCGATTGCCCACCGCCGGCGCTCAGTGCGCCAACTGGGCGTGGCGCAAGCCGCTGAAGCGCTGGCTGAGCAGCGCCCAGCCAGCAAACAACAACGTGCACCACAGCAGGCTGCCCGCCAGTTGCCATTGGAAGAACGGCAGGCCGGCAACGAAACACGCCACCAAGCCAGAGCCCGTGTGCGGGTACATCGTGCCCAGCGCCCACACCGCGAAGTTGGTCACCAGATAGAAGCCGGTGGTGCTGACGATGGCGGCGATGGCGACGCGGCCGGCACTGATCCGCCCACGCAGCCTGCCTCCCAGCCACACGGTGGCAACGATCAGCGCGTACACCAGCGGGATCAGCATGTGCAGGCCGATGATCAGGTCGGACACGAACATCGCCACCAGCGGCACCAGCACGGCCAGCCTGCGGTCAGCGAACAGTGCGCCGCCGAACAGCGCGATGGCTTCGACCGGGGTGAAATTGTAGGGCAGCACACCGGGCACGAAATGGATCAGCAGGCGTACCGCCACGGCACCCACGATCAAGGCGATCAAGGTCAGCGTGCGCGGGGAAAAAACGCGGTCGGCGGCGACGTGGGAATCATTCATGGCTCAATGGCGTCCCTGGAAGCGAATGGCATTCACCAAGGATACTTCAAATCGCCCGGCTTGATGATCGATGGCACTGACCCGTGCCCGGTCGATGCGCAGGCGCCGGCACTGTTGTGGCGGCAGGCCAAGGGCATGGCACAGCATCGCGCGGATGCTGCCTTCGTGCGCGACCGCCAGCACCAGATCGCTCTCGTCGGTGCTGTCAATCAGCGCCGACAACCACGCGCCGGTACGCCGCAGCAGATCGGCGAAACTCTCGCCACCGGGCGCCGGCTGCATCACCCAGCGCTCGCGCCAGGCTTCGTGTTGAGCACGGTCTTCGTGGGCAACGGTCTGCAAGCTGAGGCCGTTCCAGCGGCCGTAATTGATCTCGCGCAAGCGCTCGTCGAACAGCGGTTCCAGCGCAAAGTGCGAGGCGAACACCTGCGCGCATTGCGCCGCGCGCCGCAGGTCGCTGGCAAACAGGAAGCGCGGCGGCGGCCCACCCCAGCTGGCGGCGAGACTCTGGATGGCGGTAAAGCCTTGTGCCGCCAGCGCGACATCGCATTGACCGTGCAAGGTGCCGGGGCCAGCCTCGGTGTGGCCGGCGCGAACCAACAGAAGTTTCATGGTGTTGACGGGCCTGGAAGCGAAACGGGCAATGCCGCATCATAGCCGCGCCGCGTATCATGCGGGCATGACAGAACAGCATGACATCGTGGTGATCGGCGGTGGCCTGGTTGGCAGCAGTCTGGCCATCGCGCTGGACCGCGCCGGCCGCCGGGTGGCGCTGGTCGAGGCGCAAACCGCCCCCCCGGCCACCGTGGCCAGCTACGGCGAACGCAATCTCGCGCTGGCGCGGGCCAGCCGCAACGGCCTCGCCGCCATCGGCGTGTGGCCGCGGGTAGCCACACAATCGACACCGATCCAGCGCATTCATGTCAGCCGCGCCGGCGAGTTCGGCAGCCTGCGGATGCGCGCGGAGGATGCCGGCGTCGACGCGCTGGGATTCACCCTGCCGGCGCGTGAACTCGGTGCCGCGCTGGCGGCCGGCGTCGCCGAATGCCGGCAACTGGAACACATCGTCCCGGCGCGGCTGACCGCGCTCAGCTGGCAAGGCGGCGTCTGGCGGCTGCAACTGGCACTGGCAGACGGCGGACAGCGCGACCTCACAGCCCGGCTGGTGGTGGGCGCCGATGGCAGCGAGTCGATGGTGCGGCACGAACTCGGCATCGCTGTCGACCGCCACGACTACGCGCAAACCCTGTTTGTCGCCACCGTGCAACCCCGGCGCCCTCTGGCGGGACAGGCCCATGAGCGCTTCAGTGACGCCGGCCCGGTCGCGCTGCTGCCACTGGCCGGCGAACGCGCCGGGCTGGTGCTGACCGTGGCCAACGCCGATGCCGACGCCGTCGCGGCGCTGTCCGACGCCGAGTTCCTGCGCCTTGCCATGCGCCGTCTGGGCGCGCGCCCGGGCGGCCTGCTGCGCCCCGGCCCGCGCCATCGCCACCCGGTCGCACGGGTGGTGGCTCGGCACATCGTCGGGCCACGCGCGGTGCTGGTCGGTAACGCCGCCCAAACCGTACACCCGATCGGCGCGCAAGGCTTCAACCTTGGCCTGCGCGACGCCTTGACACTGGCCGAACTCGTGATCGATGCCGCCGATCCCGGCGCGGCCGAGCTGCTGGCCCGCTACGCCGACCGTCGCGCGCCCGACCGCGAAGGCGTGATGGCCTTCAGTCACGGCCTGGTGCGGCTGGCCTGCCTTGCCGAACCGTCCCTGGCGCCGCTTCGCTCACTGGCCCTGCTCGGGCTCGGCCTGCCACCCTGGCGGCGCGAACTGGCACGGCGCGGCATGGGCTACCGCGGCACCCCGCCGCGCGCGGTGCTGGAGCGCGGACCATGAGGCGCGGGCCGCTCGACGTGATCGTCGCCGGTGGCGGCGTGGCCGGTGCCGCCGCTGCCCTGGCACTGGCCCGCGAAGGCTTCGACGTCGCCGTCATCGAACCGCGTCCCGCCGCCGCCTGGCGCCCTGACACAGAACTCGACCTGCGCGTGTTCGCGCTGGCGCCCTCATCCGCCCGCTTGCTGGATCAACTCGGCGTGTGGCGCACGATCGAGGCCACGCGTGCATCGGCCTACCACGGCATGCAGGTGGTCGATGCCGCCAACGGTGCCTGCCTGACCTTTCACGCCGCCGAGCAGGGCCGCGCGGAACTCGGCTGGATCGTCGAAAACGCCCTGCTGCAACACGTCTTGACCGCCGCACTGGCCGCCGCCGGCGTGCGCCAAGTCACCGGCCACGCGCAAGGCATCGAACAAGGCAATGACCGCATCACGCTGACACTCGCCGATGGCGAGGTCGTGTCGGCCCGGCTGGCGATCGCCGCCGAAGGCGGCAACTCCGCGCTGCGCCAGGCCGCCGGCATCGACACCGACAGCCACGACTACGGCCAGCGCGGCATCGTCGCCCACGTCCGCCCCGAACGCCCACACGGCGGCATCGCCTGGCAAGCTTTTCTGCCGACCGGCCCACTGGCCTTGCTGCCACTCGCCGACGGTCGCGTCTCCATCGTGTGGACGCTGCCGGAGGCCGACGCGAGGCAGCGGCTGGAACTCGATGATGCCGCCTTTCTCCGCGCGCTCGGCGTCGCCAGCGACTTCCACCTCGGCCGCTTGACCGCCACCACCCCGCGCGCCGCCTTCCCGCTCAAACTGCAACTCGCCCACCGCTACCGCGCCGGCCGCTTGCTGCTGGTCGGTGACGCCGCCCACGTCGTGCATCCGCTGGCCGGCCAGGGTATCAATCTCGGCCTGCGCGACGTCGCCGAACTGCGCAACGTGTTGCGG
>DASSXP010000087.1:0-3285 GCA_035703755.1 Rhodanobacteraceae bacterium
GAACGAGGAACCGCAGCCGCAGGTGGTGCGCGCCTGCGGGTTGCGGATCACGAACTGCGCCCCGGACAGGCTCTCGGCGTAGTCGATCTCGGCGCCATCGAGGTATTGCAGCGACAAGGGGTCGACCAGCAAGGTCACGCCGTCGCGCTCCACCGCCAGATCGTCGTCAGCGCGGGTCTCGTCAAAACTGAAACCATACTGGAACCCGGAGCAACCGCCACCGGAAATGTAGACGCGCAGCATCAAGCCGGGGTTGCCCTCCTCCTCGATCAGCGCACGCACCTTGCGGGCGGCGGCAGCGGTGAACAGGAGCGGCGATTCGGCGTCGCGGTAATCGGGGACAGCGGCTTCAAGCAGGGTCATGGTGTGGCCATTGTAGCGCCGACGGCGATCGTCCTCACGCCCCTGCTGTGCTGGGCTCGAGCTCGGCATCCCGCGCGCTTGCCGCCGGCCCGGCCAACTGGCGCGGCGCCTCGGCTTGCTGCACCAGACGGCCATTGACGCGGGCCCCGGCGGCCATTTCGAGCACGGCGTAGTGCACATCGCCCTGCACCCGCGCCTGCGCCGCCAGTTCCAGCTTGTGGCTGCAATGGATATCGCCTTCGACCTCGCCGTTGATGACCGCGTTCGGTACCTTGAGCTCGCCCTTGAGGCTGCCCTTGTCGCTCAAGGTGAACAGCGACTGGGCGCCATCTTCGGCACTGATCACGCCTTCCACCGCGCCTTCCAGGTGCAGGTTGCCGCTGAAATGCACATCGCCGCGAACATACACCCCCGCAGCGAGGATGGTGGTCTCGGCGGGCCCTGCCGCGGCTGGCTTGCGGTTATTGCTGAACATTGTCTCTCTCCAGGGGTTTCAGGGCATCCGCCCAGGTCACGTTGTGCTGGCTTTCGTTGCCGCCATCGGGCTTGACCACCACGCGCAGCCGGTTGGGAATGAAACCGGCCGGCAACAATACGGTCGCATGAAGTTGTTCAAAATACTTGAACCGGTATGGCAATTCGCCGTTGCTGCCCGGATCGCCAATGTCGGCGCCGTCGAGCAGCACCAACTTGCCTTTGTCGACGCCCTCCAGAGCGAGGCGGACCTTGCCCTGATTCTCCGCACCGCGATTGGCGCTTTGGGTCAGGACCAGGCTCAAGTTGTAGGCGTTGGAGCCCTGGATCGGCGTCACGTGGACGCTGTGCAACACCAGCCCCGATTGCTGCTCACCGCTGCCGACCAGGCGCGAGTAGAACGCGAGATCGGCCCGCAAGGCACTGATTTCTTCCTCCCGGTCGGCCAGCGTATGGCGCAGGCTGTCGGCGGCGATTTTTGCCATCTGTTCGGAACGCTTGAGGTTGACCACCTGCTGCGCCAGCGCCTCGCGGTCCGCATCCGGGGCCACGTTCATCGCCGGCAACGCCGCGTCCGGGCTGGCACTCACCTCCGCCGGCGACGATTGGCGCGCCAGCCAGTAGCCTGCCAGTACACCGAACAGCAACACCACGCCCAGCGCCATCGCCATCAGCCAGCGTCGGCGCCGCTCATCGGCGGGATCGAGCCGGCGGACAACGAAGCGCGGTGATTGAGGCTCGGACATCGGGAAAAACCGGACGGGAGAACTTGGTCTTATAACCGCGACCGCGCCAGCGGGCAAGCCGGCGCGGCAAACAGCGGGTTCCGATGCGCATTGACCACAGCCGCCCACCGGCGAGGACGAACAGGCTTCTATACTGGCGGCTTGTTTTTCTGGAGAACGGCCATGCTCTGGCTCAAGGCCCTGCACATCATTTTTGTAGTGACCTGGTTCGCCGGCCTGTTCTACCTGCCGCGCCTGTTCGTCTACCACGCCGAGGCCCGCGAGCCGCTGTTGCGGGAGCGCTTCAAGCTGATGGAGCGGCGGCTGCTCGGCATCACCCACCTCGGCGGCGCACTGGCGCTCGGTTTCGGGCTGGCGACGCTCGGCTGGATCGAAAGCCATGCGCCCGGCTACTTCGGTCATGCTCACTGGCTACATGTCAAACTGCTGCTGGTGCTGCTGCTGATCGGCTATCACGCCATGCTGGTGCATCTGACGCGCCAGTTCGCCGCCGACCGCTGCCACCGCAGCAGCCGCTGGTTGCGGATTTTCAACGAGATTCCGGCGCTGCTGCTGATCGCCATCGTGATTCTCGCGGTCGTCAAGCCATTTTGAGCACGGGCGCGCCAAACTGTGATGGACTACGCGTTTTCAGCCAAACCGGCGTATAGTGACGGCACCGTCGCCTTGACGAGGTTTTGGTATGTCCGCGAGTCCGCGCATCGCATCGCCCCACGACCACCTTGATCGACTGGATGCCCCCTCCATTGCGCGCCTCAAGGCCGTGGTGCGTGACCTCCACGGGCAGTGCCGCAGTGGCTGGGACATCAACCTCATCCAGCGTCTGCACGAGGAGCTCGGTTTGCTGGCCGGCTTGTGCAATCACGCCGGCCAGCTGCAGCTCGGCGAGCAGTTGCTGGCGCTGGAAACGGCGCTCGGCCCGGCACTGACCCGCCAACGCGTTCCGGACACCGGCACCACCGCGTTGGTGGCGGCATTGGCCGATCACCTGCGGGTGCTGATCCCGGTGACGGCACCTGAGCCGGCCACCGCCGCCCCACCGCAGACGGCACCCACGACGGCGACAGCCCCGAACGGGCGCGAGAAGGCAGATCCCTTGCGACTGCTGATCGCCAGCTTGCGCCCGGATGTGGCGGCCCATTTGGCCGCCAGCCTGCCCACGGGCAGCGGCTACACGCTGCGCATCCTGTCCGAACCCCTGGCGGCGCTGGAGGAACTGTCGCGGTTTGCGCCCGATTGCGTGATCTGCGACCTCAAGATGCCGGTGTGCGACGGCCCCGACCTCGCGGCCATGATCCACGAGCGCGCCGATTTTGCCGACCTGCCCGTGCTCTATCTCAGCATTGCCGGCGAAGCCCCGAGCGACGCTGACACGCTGCCGGCAGACATCGACGCGCAGTCGCTGGATGCCTGCGTGCGTGAGCGCGTGGCTACGCGACAGCAGCGGCAGCGGCAAAACGCCACGACGCAACTGGATCACCGCCGCGGCCAGTATCGGCGTGCCTGGCTGCTGGATCGCCTCGACGCCTGTCTCACCGCCGGCAATCCGCGCGGCGGCCTGCTCGATATCTCCATCGACGGCGCCGCCGCCTTGCAACGCCAGCACGGCAACCACGCCGTAACGGTGATGCACGAGCAACTCAGTGACGCCATCAACGAGCTGCTGGCCGCCGGCGACATGCTGGCCAGCAGCGGCGCCGGA
>DASSXP010000210.1:0-17229 GCA_035703755.1 Rhodanobacteraceae bacterium
GTTGCGTCGAGCGCGCTCTTGGCGGACACCACCGCCTGCTTGCGCGCGTCGACTTCGCTGATCCCCGCGATCACCGAACGGTAGGCGTTGCGGGTGTTGCGCACGACCTGGCGACGATTCTGCTCCAGCACGTCTTGCGCGGCGTCGCGCTGGTAGATCGACTGACGCACCCGCGACTGGGTGGCGCCGCCGGCGAAAATCGGCACGCTGATGGCAAAGCCGACGGTGGTGCTGCTGCGGTCGTAACCCGCTGGCTGGTTGCCCAGCGCGCGCGAATAGTTGACCGAGCCACCCAAGGTTGGCAGGTGCGCCGCACGGGCCGCGCTGATGTCGTGCTCGGAGGCTTCGACCTGATACTGCTGGGCCAAAATGTAGGGGTTGTCATGCAGCGCCTGATCGACCCAGGCTTTCTCATTGTCGGGTTGCGGCGGTTGCATCGGCAGCTCCTCGCGCAGCACGTCGAGGGTGCCGATCGGCTGGCCGGTAATCTGGGTCAGCGCTTCGCGCGCGTCGGCCAGGGTGTTCTTGGCGTTGATCACGTCGGCGGTGGAGGCGTCGTGGTTGGCTTTGGCTTCGTTGACGTCGGTGATGGCGGACAGGCCGACGTCAAAACGCTGCTGGGCCTGGTCGAGCTGGCGTGCCAGGGCCTTTTCCTGCGCATCGGCGAAGTCGAGGTTGTCGCGGGCGCCGAGCACGTCGAAGTACGCCTGTGAGACGCGGATGATGAGATCCTGCTCGGCGGCCGTGAACTGCTCGTTCTGCGCTTCGGACGCGGCGCGACTGGCCTTGATGTTGGCGTAGCGGCCAAAATCCAGCAGGGTCATGTTGAGCGAGCCGGACAGCGAGCGCGACCAGCGACTGCCGCTGTCGACCACTTGGCCGTCGTCGCCGATGAAACTGCTGCTGCCGCCATTGCCCTGATTGCGGCGGAAATCGACACCGGCGGAGATCTGCGGCAGCAGTGCGGCGCGCGATTGCACGATGCCTTCCGCGACGGCAAGCCGCTGCGAGTTGGCTTGTGCCAGCGTGGGATCGGCTTGCCGTGCTTGCTGGTAAACGTGCAGCAGGTCCTCGGCTGCGGCGCTGCCGGTGACGGTGGCAAGGCCCAGTGCCAGCCCGAAGGGCAGCAGCTTGATGCGGAGGGAAGTGGCTTTCATGGGGCGGGTTTCCTTGAGGAATGGGGGCATCACAGCGCGAACGTGGGCGCCGGCGATGCGTTGTGCAAGTAGGGGAGATCGGTTTCGAACAGAGTGCGGACGGCAAGTTCCCCGTCCGCTTGCGGCTGCCACAAACGCGCCTGGATCGACGGCGAATGGCCAGTGAAGGCGAACAGGCGGCCGCCGGGCTTCAGCCAGGCGCGCCAGCGCGGCGGCAACTCGGCCACCGCGCCGCTGGCGACCAGCACGTCGTACTGACGCGTGGGCTGCCATTCACGCACGGCATCGCCGACCACGGTTTCCACCGTGTCGGCAGCGCAGCTGGCCAGACGCTGTTGCGCGGACGCGCTGAAGTCGGCGCGAAAGTCGACACTGGTGACCTGCGCCGCCAACTGGCCCAGACAGGCTGCGAGGAAGCCGGAGCCGGTGCCGATGTGCAGCACGGCCTCATGGCCGGTGAGAGCCAGCGCCTGCAACAGCCGGCCTTCGACCACGGGTTTCAGCATGCACTCGCCGTGACCGAGCGGTATGGCCAGATCGGCGAATGCCAGCGCGCGCCAGGCGGGCGGCACGAACGCCTCGCGCGGCACCGCGCCGAGGGCGTCGAGCACGCGCGGGTCCAGCACGTCCCAGCCGCGCACTTGTTTGTCCACCATGTTGTGGCGGGCGAGTTCGGTATCCAGCGTCATGATGAGCATCCTCTGCGCGGACGGAAACAACAGTCTTGCACTCCAGCGTGCATGACAACAATCGCGCGGGGTTTCACGTAGTGCCGAAAGTCACCGCGGCGGCTTGACGCTCGTCACGCGCTGCGGCGGGATGCGCCGTCCGCGGACACGGCGGACAGTATCGGCAACTGCGGGCGCGCGGCGCGCGCGGCGCGTCCGAGGCTGGCTTCCAGCCGTTCGATGCGCGCCAGCAATGCGGGGTTGCCGTTGCGTTCGGCGGCATAGCTTTGCCAGGCCAGCCAGCGGACTAGCCGGCCGCGCTCGTTGGCATCCAGCGCGCGCAACGAGGCGCGGGCGCGGAACACGTTCAACGGTGAGCCGGGGACTTGTTCAAGCCAGCGGGCAAGCGCGCGCTGGCTGCGTTTGAACGCATTGCTGAGGGTGAGTTCGGGTGTGGTTTGCATGGAACGGCAGCCGTGGCTGGGACTGGATAATAATTGGACTGGCGCGTATAATAAACCCGTTGTTAACGCTTGTGAAGCATGACTCTCGACATGTCCCAAACCATCCGTGCACATGGACCCGGACGTCCCAAGGATCTGGAAAAGCGCGCCGCCGTGCTGGACGCGGCCAAGCGCCTGTTCGTGGAGCTCGGCTATGCGGGTACCAGCATGGATGCGGTCGCCAGTGCCGCCGGGGTGTCCAAGTTGACCGTGTACAGCCACTTCGGCGACAAGGACAGCCTGTTCCGTGAAGCGGTGCGCCTGCGCTGCCAGGAAATGCTGCCCGAGCGGCTCTACCAGGCCCACGCAGCGGACGGCTTGCGCGAGGACTTGCTGGCCATCGCGCGGCGCCACGCCGAACTCATGTGTTGCCCGGAGACGATCGGCATGTGGCGGGCCATCAGCAGTGACTGCCAGAACGGCAGCCCGCGGCTGGGCCGCTTGCTGTGGGAGGAAGGCCCGCAGCGCACGCACACGCTGTTCGAGCAGTTCCTGCGCCACTACGTCAGCACCGGTGAGCTGGAAATCCACGACGTTGCGCTGGCCACCAGCCAGTTTATGGCCTTGCTGAAGGGCGATCTGCATGCCCGCCGCATGCTGGGCCTGGTCGACAACGACTGCCCGGATTTCGCCCGCGCTATCGTCGCCAATGCGGAAGCGGCGGTGGATATGTTTCTGCGCGCCTACGCGCCGCGCTGATCGCGCACGGCGCTCAACGGAACAGCAGGTTGATGCCCACCAGCTCGATCACCAAGATGATCAAGGTCAGCGGCAGGCCGGCGCGCAGGAAGTCGCGGCTGCGGTAGCCGCCGGGGCCGGCAACGATCAGCAACACCGGGCTGGCGCTCGGGATCAGGAAGGTGTTGGAGGCGGACATCGCCACCAGCATGGCGTACAGGCCGGGGTTGCCACCGGATGCGAGTGCGATGTTGATCGCCATCGGTACCATCATCACGGTGGCGCCGACGTTGGACATCACCTGTGAGAACAGCAGCGTCAGAATGGCGATCGACGCCTGCAAGAACCACTGCGGCATGCCACCCAGGTGCAGCAAGACCTCCTGCGCCACCCACGCCGCCGTTCCGGTGGCATCCATCGCCCAGCCGAGCGGGATCAGGCAGGCGGTGATGAACACGGTGCGCCAGTTGATGGCGACGTAGGCCTCGTCCATGTTCATGACGCCGGTCAGCAGCATGCCGACCGCGCCGATCATCAATGCCACCGACAGTTTCAGGTCGGTGAACAGGCCCAGGCTCAGTGCCAGCGCGAAGAAGCCGACCGCGAACCAGATCTTGCCCGGACGCTGCTCTTCGCGCGGGATGTCGGTGATGGCGACCAGGTCGCGCGATTCCAGTGTCTGCAACAAGTCGCGCCAGCTCGAATGCAGCACCAGCGTATCGCCGCCGCGCAGCGCGACCTGACGCACGTCCTCGCGGAACACCTGCTCGCCGCGGTGTACCGCCAACACCGAGATGCCGTGGCGCTTGCGCAGGCGCAAGTCGCCAATGGTCTGCTTGAGGAAGCGCGAACTCGGCGGCACCACAGCTTCGGAAATGCCGGCGCGACTGGGGTTGAACAAGTCGCTCATCTGGCGCATGCGGGTCGACAGGCGGCACAGCTGGTTGGCGGCGAAGTCGGCCAGTGCCTCGCGCGGGCCGAGCACGCCGAGCACGCTGCCGACCCAGATCATCTGGTCAGCCGGCGGCGCCATGCGCGCCTCATTGCCGGTCTTGAGCGCGAGGATCAGCGGTGCCTCGTGCAGTTGCTCCACCTCGCCGATGCTCATGCCGACCAGCGGGCTCTCCGCGGTGACGGTGAGCTCGGCGGTATCGCCGCGGATGCCGTACGTCTCGGCGAAATAACTTTCAGTGCGGCCCGGGGTGACGTTTTGCTTGTCCTCCGAAGCGGGCAGCAGGCGGCGGCCGAACCAGGCGAAGTACAGCACGCCGGCCAGCAGCAAGACGATGCCGACCGGGGTGATGGCGAACAGGTCGAAGGTGTCGACCGTCTGCGCGCCGGGTGGCAGGTTGCGGTTGGCGCTGGCGATCAGGTCGTTGAGCAGAATCAGCGGCGAGTTCGAGATCAGGGTCATGTTGGTGCCGGCCAATATCATGAAACCCATCGGCAGCAACAGGCGTTTGAGCGGCACGCCGGTGCGTGCACTGACACGGCTCACCACCGGCACGAACAGGGCCGCCAGCGCTTGACTCTGGATCACCGACGACAGCGCGCCGACGGTGCTGTTGACGGCGATCGCCAGGCGCGACTCGACGCCGCCGGCGATGCGCAGAATCAGGCTCGCGGTGCGCGCCAGCGCGCCGGTGCGGTCGAGACCGGCACCCATGATCATGATGGCGATCAGCGAGATCACGGCGTTGCCGGCGAAACCCTGGAACAGCTGCTCCACCGGCAGCAAGCCGGTCACGCCGATCACCACTACCAGCAACAGCGCGACGATGTCGGCGCGAATCCACTCCAGCACCAACATCAGCACCGTGAACGCCAGCAGCACCAGCACCAGCGTCATCTCCGGGGTCAAGCTGAGGGTGACGGCGTTCATCGCTCAGGGCCGCACGCCTGGGGCCGGGTTGGTGTGGGCGCGCTCATGCGCGCACATACAACAGATCCGCGACGGCATGACCCAGGCGCAGGCCACGGCGCTCGAAATGGGTCTCGATGCGCCACGGCGGCCGCGATCCATCGCCGCTGGCGCGCCAACCGGGTGCGGCCTGCATCACTTCGCGCATGTGCTCGGCGTATTCGGCCCAGTCGGTGGCCATGTGCAGCAGGCCGCCGGGTGCCAGTCGCGTGGCGACTAGCTCGATGAACGCCGCTTGCACGATGCGGCGCTTGTGGTGGCGCTTCTTCGGCCACGGGTCGGGGAACCACAGCCGCAGTTCGGCCAGACTGTGGGCGGGGATCTCGTGCTTGAGCACCTCCACCGCGTCGTGGCGATACAGCCGCACGTTGCCGGCATCGAGCGCGGCCAGGGCGTTCATCAGCCGGCCGACACCGGGGCGGTGCACTTCGATGCCGATGAAATCCCGCGCCGGGTCGTGCTCGGCGGCCCAGGCCAGCGCTTCGCCGTTGCCGAAACCGATTTCCAGTACCCGCGGCGCCGTGCGCCCAAACACGGCAGTGAAATCGCGCGGCTGGCCCGCGTAGTCGACGCCATAGCGCGCCCAGTGGGCATCGAAGGCGCGTTGCTGTGCGGGCGTGATGCGCCCCTCCCGCAACACGAAGCTGCGCACCGGGCGGTGCGGAGCCGCTTCCGTGTGGTCCCGTGTGATTCCCTTGGCCGTCATTGCACGCTCCCGGTCAGTCGCCGCGGACGGCGCCGGGCTGGCCGTCGGGCAGGTGGCTGCGGGCGGGCGCGGCAACGATCATCGGGGCGGTGGCGGAGAAACGGCTGGACAAAGCGGCGATCATGCGGACGTTTCGAGGCGGGCGGACGGCGGTTATCGTAACGCAGATGGCATGAATAAAGGGCTGCGGCGCCGTGCTGGCAGCGGGCGCCGGGGAGCGTGCCACTGTCACGCCACACGCGGCGGCGCGACAGTGGCACGGCCGATCAGTGACCCGGGTTCCCGCGTGGCATGAAGCCGCCGACCGGTCGCCCGCGCGGCGTGGCGCGGCTGTCCTTGTCGTTGTCGCGTGTCACCGGCGCCGGCATGGATTGCGGAGCCGACGCGCGCGGTTCCGGGCGCGGAGCCGGGGCGTAGCGACGCGGCTCCGGGTTGCGTGGTGCCGACATGGGTTGCGAGCGCGGCACCGAAACCGGTTCGAACTGTTGCGGTGCGGGCTTGAAACGCCGTGGTGCCGGTTGTTCCTGGCGCGGTGTCGCCACGGGCGCGGAATACGGCCGTGTCGGCGTGTACACGCTGTGGGTGGGTGCCGAGCGCAGTGGCTCGGCGTGGCGCGGGGTTGCGCGCTCTGGCGCCCGATAGACCGGTTGCGCGCGCGGCGCCGTGATCGGCGCCCGCGACACCGGTGCCTGAACCGGCGCCCGCTCGACAGTCATGTCACGCGGCGCGCGCGGCAGCGGCTGCTGACGGGGCGCATTGGCCGGGGTGTAGACACTGCGGTTGTCCGGCGCGCGCATGACGCCGCCACGCTGGGCCGGGCCACTGCGCGGCACGGTATCGACCCGCGAGACCGGTATCGGCGCCCGCTCGGTGACGCCGCGACTCGGCAGCACGGGGTTGCGTGCGACCGCGCCACGGGGCGGCGACCGCTCCACGACGGCTGGATCGCGCGCGACCACGCCGCCGCGGCGCGCCGGTGCGCGCGAGACCACGTTGCGCGAGAACGCGTCGACCGCACCCCGTGGCGGGGTGCCGCGCGGCACCGCGGCGTAGCTGGCGGCCACTGGCTTGGCCATCGGGCTCAGCCGCAAGGCGGCACTTTGCAGCGCGGCCTCGCTCATCCGCTCGTTGGCGCGTTGCACCGGGCGGGCGTGGGTGAACACCTCGTGCGGTACCCGGGTCACCGCGCGCGGCGTGTAGCGGTAGGCGTAGTCGTGGCGGTCATGGCGCCAGCGGTCATGGCGGTAGTCGTCGTACAGGCCATGGACGTGCTGACGGTTGAAAAAGCGCCCGCCCGACAGGTTGATGCTGACGAAGTAGTTCTGGCTGACGTGGTACGGCGGCAGGTAAAGATCGCGTGGGCCCAACGGGAACCAGCTGACCGGTCCGCCCATCGAGATGCCGACGTTGCCGACGAAGGCCACCAATGCCGGCGCGTACACCGCGGCGCGCAGGCGCGGGCCGGGGATCCAGCCCCAGTGCTGGTTGATCAGCGCCCAGCGGCCGTAGTGGAAGGGCGCGAAACCCCACGGGGCATCGTCGACCCAGGTCCAGCCCCAGGGCGCGATCCAGGCCCAGTGGCCATAGCGATAAGGTGCCCAGTCGACTGCGACCTGGGTCGGGTACCAGACCGGGCCGTAGTCGGTGCTCGTCTGCCAGCGGCCGTAATCGTCGAGGTCGCTGTAGCCGATCATGTTGTCGGCCACGTACTGGGCCGAATCCGAGCGGTTGAAATCGGCATCAAGGTCGGCGCAGAAGCGGTCGAAGTCATTGCCGTAGGGCAGGTCGCGGCGTGACACGCGGTCGAGATCGGCGCTGTCGAAGCGATAGGAATAGCCCGAGCGAAGCTCGCGGCGGCTGTTGTTGGCGCCCCAGACGGTGCCCGCGCCCCGGAAAAGCGTCACCATCGCGCCGCTGCCATCGGGGTCGATGTCGATGCGATAGCTGCCTTCCTCGCTTGGCACGAACGCCAGCGTCGGGGTATCGACTTCGTAGCCCTGGTTCTGCCGCAGCCGGCGCACGGCGAGGTTCAAGGTGCCTTGCGACAACACCACGCGCACGCTTTGATCGTCGAGTGCGGCGAAGTCGAACGCGCTGTTGCGGTCGATGCGCAGCGAGGCGTTGCCGAGGTCGAGCGCGGCGCGGCCGTCTTCGCCGCTCCACAGCCGATCACCGGTCACCAGCGGCCGGTTGCGATCGGCCACGCTCCAGTTGTCGGAGCCGGCGGGAGCGATGGAAAGCTCCCCGGCGACGTAGGACAGCCGCGCCACCCGATCCGGTGGATCGTTGCTGTAGCTCGATTGCGCCGCGGCGCTGATCGAGGCGGCTGCGAGCAGCGCCGCGAAAACGGAAATCAGGGTTTGACGGTTGCGAAACATGGCAGGTCCCCGAAGCCCGTGCGCGGAAAATCCAGCTGTACCGACGGCGCACGGCGCCGGCACGGGGTCCATTGCAACGCATGACAGCTTAATGCGCGCCTTCCGCCAAACGAGGCTGGCGGCGACGGTGTCAACCGCTGCGCCACTGACACGTTGCCCTTTGCCCGTCGCCCTCGCTACCATGGCGGCTCGCGCAGTATCGCGGGCGGGTGTAGCTCAATGGTAGAGCTGTTGCTTCCCAAGCAACTGACGAGGGTTCGATTCCCTTCACCCGCTCCACTTCTGTCTGGTTGAATCCCATGAAACTGGCGATCCTGTCGCGCAATAGCCGCCTGTATTCCACCCGGCGCCTGGTCGAGGCCGGCCGCGCGCGTGGCCACGTGATGCGGGTGCTCGATCCCTTGCGTTGTTACATGCGGATCGCCCAGGGCGCCTTCGCGCTGCACTATCGCGGTCGGGCGCTGAGCGGCATTGACGCGGTGATTCCGCGCATTGGCGCCTCGGTGACGTTCTATGGCACGGCGGTACTGCGGCAGTTCGAGATGATGGGCGCCTACACGCCCAATCCGTCCGCGGCGGTGCAATGCGCGCGCGACAAGCTGCGCAGCTTGCAGCGCCTGGCGCGCGAGGGCTTGGCGATGCCGGTGACGGCGTTCGGTGACAACCCGGACGATACCGCCGATCTGCTGGCCATGATCGGCGAGCCGCCGCACGTCATCAAGCTGAACGAAGGCGCGCAGGGGCAGGGCGTGGTGCTGGCCGAGAAGCGCTCGGCTTCGCAGAGCGTGGTCGAGGCCTTGCGCGGCTTGTACGCGGATTTTCTGGTGCAGGAGTTCATTGCCGAGGCGGGCGGGCATGATCTGCGCTGTCTGGTGGTGGGCAAGAAAGTGGTGGCGGCGATGGAGCGCTCGGCGACGCCCGGCGACTTCCGCGCCAATCTGCATCGCGGTGGCAGTGGTGCCACCGTGCAGCTGACCGCCGAAGAACGCCGCATGGCGCTGCGCGCCGCGGCCACGCTGGGGCTGGGCGTGGCCGGAGTGGACTTGCTGCGCTCCGCGCGCGGACCGTTGCTGCTGGAGGTGAATGCCTCGCCGGGGCTGGAAGGCATCGAGACCATCAGCGGGGTGGATGTGGCTGGCGCCATCATCGAACTGATCGAGGCGGGCGTGGGGCGTGCCGGGCCACGGCGCGGGAGCCGGCGCTAGCCTGACGCCACCCAACAGCAAAAAGATCAATGATTTGGGCGGTACCTGTCTGCGCCGAGCTCACGCGCGCACTGCCTTGAAAGACAACCAGTCTGTCGGCGTCAGCGCACCCGCGATCTCGACGCAGACAGGTACCGTGGCGTTTGTGCCACTTTGTCAGCGTTGCCTTAACGTTTTTTTCAAGCCCGCAGGCCTATAACAGCGCGGCTGTATTCCTGTTGACACTCCCGGGCGTTCCGCCTGCTGTAGACAGGTTGCGGTTATCGGGGCAGTACCACACTTCTGAGGCCCGGGTTCGGCGCATTTCCCCAAGACGCCGCCCGGGCTTTTCTTTGTCCGGCGTGTGACTGTCGCCGTGCGTGTCAGTGGCGTTAAGCTTGCCGCTGGCAATCTTGCTGCGGGCAATCCGCTCGTCGTGTCGCAATGGGAGCAATGGCATGCGTGTGCTGGTGATCGAGGACAACAACGACATCGCGACCAACATTGGCGATTATCTGGAAGACCACGGCCACATCGTCGATTTCGCCGCCGATGGCATCACCGGTCTGCACCTTGCGGTGGTGCACGATTTCGACACCATCGTGCTGGATCTGATGCTGCCCGGCATGGACGGCCTGGAAGTGGCCCGCAAGCTGCGCCAGGAAGCCCACAAGCAAACGCCGATCTTGATGCTGACCGCACGCGATTCGCTGGCGCAGAAGCTGACCGGGTTTGACTCCGGTGCCGACGATTACATGACCAAACCTTTCGCGCTGCAAGAATTGGGCGCGCGGCTGGAGGTGCTGGCGCGGCGCGGCAAAGGGCCGCAAAGCCGGGTGCTGAAGGTGGCCGACCTGACCTACAACCTCGACACCCTGACCGTGACCCGCGCCGGCAAGTCGATCCAGCTGAACCCGATTGGCCTCAAGCTGCTGCAAGCGCTGATGGAGTCCAGCCCCTCGGTGGTGACGCGGCAGGATCTGGAGCATCGCGTGTGGGGCGAGGAATTGCCCGATTCGGATTCTCTGCGGGTGCATATCCACGGCCTGCGCGCGCTGATCGACAAGCCCTTCGACAAACCGCTGATCCATACCCGGCACGGCATCGGTTACCGCATGGTCGATCCGGATGCCATCCCCACCTGAGGCGTTGCCTGACGCGGCCCGGGTGACGCGCCGGCGGCCGGGCTACCGGCGGCGGTTGCGCAGCCGCATCTTCATTTCGATCGCCCTATTTGGGCTGGTGCTGGCGACGGGCTTCGCCGCAGCCACCGTGTACCTGCGCAGCCGGCTGGAATCGCAGCTGATCAGCAGCACCCTGAATGACAACATCGAGCGTTACGCCGATTCGTTCTACACGAATCCGCAGTTGCCGGGTGTGCCGCTGGAGAAACTCACCGGCTACGTGTTCAGCCAGCGGCGGTTTGCCAACGTGCCGTTTGCCTGGCGCGACCTCGACAGCGGCGTGCATGACCTGACCGAACCGGACGGCAAAGGCGGCAAGCTGGTGTACAAGCTGGCGGTGCGCAAGGACCCGGGTTACTGGTTTTTCCTCAAGTACGACACCACCCAGGAGCAGCTAAGTCAGACCCAGCTGCGCTACGCGCTGATTGGCGCGGTGGCGGTGTTCGCCTTGCTGTCGCTGTTGATCAGCGCGTGGTTGTCAGCGCGGGTGATCCGGCCGGTGTCGGACCTGGCGCGGCGCTTGCGCAACCTGCGCGAAATCGGCCGCGCCGAGCCGTTGGCGCCGCACTTTGCCAACGACGAGGTCGGCGAGCTGGCGGTGGCCCTGGACGAATACGCCGAGCGCCTGACCGCCATGGTGCAAAGCGACCGCGAGTTCAACTCGGACGTCAGCCACGAATTGCGCACGCCGCTGGCGGTGATTGCCAGCACCACCGAATTGCTGCAAACCTCGCCCGACCTCACCGACAAATTGCGCGAGCGCCTGAAGCGGATCGAGCGCGCGTCGCGGCAGGCAACCGAAATGATCGAGGCGCTGTTGCTGTTGTCACGGGCCGAGCGTCGCGGGCCGACGTTTGGCGAAACCACCGATGCCGGCAAAGTCGCCGCTGACGTGCTGGACAGTCAGCGGCCGCAACTGGGCGGGCGCCAGCTCGACTTGCAGTTGCGCCTGGTGCAACCGTTGCAGGTCGATGCGCCAGCCTCGGTGCTGGCGGTGGTGCTTACCAATCTGGTCGGCAACGCGGTCAAGTACACCCAGCACGGCGAGGTGGTGGTGCGCGTGCTGGAGGATCGCATCGTGGTCGAGGACACCGGGCCGGGTCTCGCCGAGGATGTCGATTTGCTGTTTGAGCGTGGCGTGCGCGGCAAGGATGCCGGCGGCAGCGGCGCCGGCCTTGGCCTGGCCATCGTGCGCCGCCTGTGCAGCCTGTACGGTTGGAACGTCAGTCTGCGCAACCGCGAGGACCGGCAAGGCAGCGTCGCCGTGCTGCGTTTCGCCAGATAGGGCGGGCCGGTGCTGGAGCGCGGGCGTGGCCCGCGCTCCAGCGTGGCTCGAACGACAGCCGGTCCGATACCTGATGGCCTCATTGAGCCTCGAAACCGTGGCGGAAGATGCGGTCGTTGCTGGCCTCTACCGCGCCGATGTCGCAATGCGCCCCTTGCGGGCGCGAGACGCCGCGTTGATCGAACTCGGCACAGACATCGTCGGCGCCGGCGTCGATGGCCGGACTGTCGTCGCGTGGCTCCATCGACAATGTGCTGCCGCCGTTCCAGGCCAGTGGATGGAGTTTCGGGTCAAGGTCGCGCACCGTTGCGTCGCAGAGCGCGCCAGCGGGGCAGCCGCCAGCGATCAGGCTGTGGCGGATGGTAGGTTGCGCGGACAAATTGCAGATTTCCATGTGGCCATCGGCGGCACATTCACCCGGTTCTTCGGGTGACGAGAACGCGCCGCCCCACAGGATGACATTGTCCAGTACCGGCGTGCTGGTGCCGCCGAAGCTGGCGTCGTTGACCATCGACGCGGCGGTCCAGCGATCCTTGTTGGCGTAGAAGGTGACGTGGTTGAGTGCCGGGCTGCTGCTGCCGCCATTCCTGCCGTCGTTGACCATCGCCGTGGCCCAATTGTCGATGAAGGTGACATTGGTCAGCGTCGGGCTGGCCTCGCCGCCATTGTTGGCTTGGTACTGGCCGGAGCCATTGTTGTACATGCCGCCGCCGCCGAGCCACGAGGAGCCGCCATCGAAGCTCACGTTGATCAGCGTCGGGCTGGCGCGCCCGCCAGCGCTGCCGGCGTTGTAGATGCCGCCGCCGCTGTCGGCCAGGTTGCCGCTGAACAACAGGTTGCGCAGGGTCGGGCTGCATTCGTTGCCGTGGCCGCTGCCTTTGCAGAGCAAGCCGCCACCATTCTGGTCATACCCCCGGGCCGCGGTGATCGCAAAGCCGTCGAGCACGGTGTTGGCGGTGATGGTGCCGGCGGACGTGGTGCCGTCCATCAACACGATGCGCTTGCTGTTGTTGCCCTGCACCGTCACCAGCAAGCCATGGGCATCGGTGATGTCGTTGTGGTCGATATCGCCGGACAGGATGGTGCGATGGGTCGCCGGGTCGCGCTGCGCGAGCGTGGTTTCGGTGCCGTTGAAGCCGCCGTAGACGCGCTGGCCGGGGCGGATCTTGAAACTGATCGTGCGGTCGCTGCCATCGGTCGGGGTGTAGATGCCGTTGGCGACGCGGATTTCGCCGCAACTGGCACTGGCCAGCGCGTCTTGCAGGCGGGTATGGGCGTTGGCCCAACTGCTGCCGTTGTTGCTGCCGACGGCGTCGTGCTTCACGTAGCAGGCTGGCGCCTCCACCTCGACCGCGCCCATGTCGCACCGCGTGCCCTGAGCTCGCGGCACGCCGCGTTGGTCATCGAGCGGACAGGCCTGGTTCGCCGCGGTGTTGATGGCCGCGCTGCCGGTATTGGGCAGCAGGGTGCGCGAAAAGCCGCCGTTGTCGGCCAGGGCGCCGAGCGCCGGGTTGCCGGTGAGGATGCCCGAGCACTGTGAATTCGCAGGGCAGCCGCCGGCGATGATGCTGTCGCGGATGACCGGCTCGGCGTGGTAATTGAAGATCTCCGGGCCCTCGTTGCTGGCGCTATTGCCCCACAGGATGGTGTTGCCGATTTGCTGGCCCGCCTTGGCGACGTTGTTCGATGCGCCGTAGTTGTAGATGGCGCCGCCGCGCGCGGCGGCATTGCCGTTGAAGGTGGCGTGGTTCAGGGTCATGCGGCCATCACCGTTGCCGGAGTAGTTGTAGATGGCGCCGCCATTGCCGCTGGCGTTGTTGCCGGCGAAGGTGGTGTTGGTGATGATGGCGCGAGCCGTGCCACCACTGGAGCCGTCGTTGTAGATGGCGCCGCCGCTGTTGGCGCTGTTGCCGCTGAAGCCAACCCGGTTCAGCGAGGGACTGCTGTGGCCCTGTTCGCCGCTGTTGAACATCGCGCCGCCCTGGCTGCTTGCGTGGTTGCCTGTGAATTCCACGTCGAGCAGCTCCGGGTTGGCACGGCCGGCATTGCTGCCGTCGTTGTACAGCGCCCCGCCACTGGAGGCCTGATTGCGGGAAAAGCGCACGCGCTGGAGCAAGGGCTGCGCGATGCCGCCGGAGGTGGCGAGCAGGTTCATGGCCGCGCCATAGCTGCCGACATTGGCGCTGAACAGCACCTCACGAAGGGTCGGGCTGCACTGCTGGCCGGTGTTGGTCGCCAGGCAGAGCAGGCCGCCGCCGCGGTTGCGGCGATTGGTCTCGCCGCCTTGGGCACGACCGGCGGTGATGACCACGCCGTCGAGCACGGTATTGCGCATGACCGCGCCTTGCGCGGTGCCACCATCCAAGGTCACGACGTGGTAGCTGTTGCCGTAGCGCACGTTTGCGGGCTCGGTAACGATGCCGTCGGCGTCGGTGATGTCATTGTTGTCGATATCGCCCGAGAGCACGCTCAGGTGCGCCTTGGGATCGCGTTGGTCGCGTAGCGCTTCACTGCCAGCGAAGCCGCCAAATACGCGCGTGCCGGCGCGGATGGCGAAGCTGGTTTCGCGCTCGGCCGTGCTCGGGTCGTTCAAATTGGCCGGCAGCACCGGCTTGTACAGGCCCTGGCGGACCCAGATTTCGGTGCAGGCCGTGTTGGCCAGCGCGGATTGCAAGGCCATGGCCGACGGCCACGAGGTGCCGTTGCCGTTGCCGCCCGGGGCCACGCGGCAGACCGTCGCCTCGACCGCCGGCGCCGCGAGCAGGGCGAGCAGGGTCGTGGCGCGCAACAAGGAAGATGGATTCATGGTGTTCTCCATTGGAAACAGGGGTGTCACCAGTGCTTAACGGAAAAAGTCGACGAAAACCCCAACCCGGTGGTGAGCGCGGGGCGCAATCCTCAACCGGGGCCCATACTTCGCAGATTTGTGCGGCATCCTCGCCTAGAATCGGCCAGATGGACGACGTTGCCCTTTCCGCGCGTGACATCACCCTGCTGCTGGCCAAATGGCGCCAGGGCGACCCGCGCGCGCTGGATGCACTGATGCAGCACGTCTACGCCAATGTGCGTGCGATCGCCGCACGTTCGTTGCGGGCAATGCCGGCGGCCACGTTGAGTGCCACTGACCTCGCGCACGAGGCCCTGCTGCGCCTGCTTGGCGGCCAGGCGGATTGCGTCGATCGCCGGCATTTCTTTTGCGTTGCCGCACAGGCCACGCGACAGGTGCTGATCGACGCTGCCCGCAAGCGCCTGGCCGGCAAGCGCGGCGGTGGGGCGCCGCACGTCGCGCTGGACGAGGCGCACGCGGTGGCATCGCCGGAAAACGATGCGTTGCTGCTGCGCATCGACGAGGCGATTACCGAACTGGCTACCCACAACGCACGCCGTGCGCGGATGATCGAGATGGTGTATTTCGGCGGCCTCAGCCGCGCCGAGGTTGCCGCCGCGCTGGGGCTGTCCGACGCCAGCGTCGATCGTGACCTGCGCCTGGCACGGGCCTGGCTGAAGACGGCGCTGGCGGCATGAGCACGCCACCTCTGGACCGCTACGCGGAACATTTCCAGCGCTTGGCGGACATGCTGGCCGAAGATCGCGAAAGCGCATTGGCCGAGTTGCCGCTGGCCGATGCGGAGCGCGCGCTGTTGCGCCGGATGCTCGATGCCGATGGCGATGCCGCCGATCCGCTGGCACTGGCCCTTGGCGGCGCCGCGCGTGCCGAACTCGCCGCATTGGCGCCCCGCGACCAGCTCGGACCCTACCGACTGGGGCGCGAACTGGGCGCTGGCGGCATGGGCACGGTATTCCTGGCCGAGCGCGTTGACGGTGGCTTCACGCAGCAGGTGGCGATCAAGCTTTTGCGTGGTTTTCCCACCAGTGAAGGGCTGCGGCGCCTGCGGCTGGAACGGCAGATCCTTGCTGGGCTCGACCATCCGCACATCGCGCGCCTGCTCGATGGTGGCGAGAGCGACGACGGCCAGCCCTGGTTGGCACTCGAGCATGTCGATGGCTGGCCATTGCTCGACTACTGTGCACGCAAGGCGCCGCGCTTGCAGCAGCGGCTGGCGCTGTTCGATGCCGTGCTCGACGCCGTTGGCCACGCGCACCAGCGGCTGGTGGTTCATCGCGACATCAAGCCATCCAACGTGATGGTGGATCGGCGGGGCCAGGTCAAGTTGCTCGACTTCGGCATTGCGCGCTTGGTCGATCTGGAGACCCGCTCCGGCGCCGCTGCGACGTCGACGCGTGTGTTCAGTGCGGGTCATGCCAGCCCCGAGCAACGCGAAGGTCGCGCGATTACCACGGTCAGCGACATCTACAGCCTCGGCGTGCTGCTCGGCGAACTGCTTGCCGTCGCCGAGCCGCAAGGCAAGCCGGACGCCGAGCTCGCCGGCATCCTGGCCAAGGCCTGCGACCCGGATCCGGCCCGGCGTTACGCCAGCGCCGATGCGTTTCGTGACGATCTGGACCGCTACCGCGATGGTCGGCCGGTGCGTGCCGCACGCCTGACCCGGCGGTACCGCGCGCGCAAGTTTGCCGCGCGCCATCGTCTCGGCATCGCGGCATCGCTGGCGGCGTTGCTCGCGTTGGGCGTGTTCGTGTGGCGGCTCGACCATGAGCGCACGCGGGCCACACAGGCTGAACTGGCGTCGGCGCGCGATGCTGAGCGCGCCAAAGCCAGCTTGCAGTTCCTGGTCGACGCGTTCGAAGCCGCCGCCCCGGAACAGGCGCTGAGCCGCACGGTGAGCGTGCGCGATTTGCTGGACAAGGCGGGCGCGCGGGTCGACGACACGCCGATGGATCCAACGGTGGCAAGGCCGATCCAGCGCATGCTGGGCCGCCTGTTTGATTCGCTCGGCGACCACCAGATGGCCATCGAGCGATTCCGCCGTGGCCTGGATGGCGTCAAGCCCCAAGAACGCGACCAGGCGCTGGAGATCGCCTTGGACCTCGACCAGTATGCAAACCTGCTCGGCATCGTCGACCGCAACGACGAAGCGCGACTGGCGATCGATGAGGCCAGGGGCCTGCGGCAACGTTTCGCCCCCGACGATCCCGTGCAGCAGGCGCGCAACGCCTTTTCGCTGGCGGTCTGGCACCACAATGCCGGCGAGAACGCCAAGGCCATTCGATTGTTCCGCCAGGCCTTGGCGATGTCGCCCTCGGACTCGGAGTTGCCGTTGGATCTGGCGGTGCGGGCAAGTGCGTTCCTGTCTTCTGCGCTTGTGAAGGCGGGTTCCTGTGGCGAAGCCGTCGCCATTGCCGATCGCGGCCTGCAGCGGCTGGCGGGTGGTGACGTGGCCGCGCCGCGGCGCCTGTGGCTGATGCGCAATCGCGCCTCGGCACTGCGTGCCTGCGGCCGGCCGGCGGAAGCCGAGTCGGTTTTGCGCGAACTGGTCGAGTTGCAGCGCCGCAACGTGGGCGAGGACGGCATGGGTATGCTGCAGTTAACCAATGAGCTGACATTGGCGCTGAAGGACCAGGGCCGCTTCCGCGAGGCGTCGGCGCTGATGCAGGCGGCGCGCATCCCCGACGGCATCGGGCCCTACAACCGCGCCGTCCTCATGA